>DKMK01000058.1:27474-29058 GCA_002469545.1 Rhodobacterales bacterium UBA7416
AGGCTTGGCACGCCAGTGGATTCGTAAACCAAGGCTTGCGAGAGCAGTGCGTCGATCCCATCCTCTGCCTCAATCCCAAGGCGGGCGAGCAGGTTAAGACGCCCTTTGTGGCGTGTCAAAATACGCTCGATCAGGTCGTAGGGGCGTAAAAAGTCGGCCTGCTTTCGTAGATCCCGCAAGATCGCTTTCGTGGCGTCATGCCCATCGGCTGCACGAAGGGCGGACCACAAAAACCCTTTCTCGGGCCGATGATGGGCCAGCGTAAACAAGTCCTGCTCGGTCCAACCAAACAACGGAGATTTCAACGCAGACGCCAGCGACAGGTCATCCTCAGGCAAGGCAAGGAACGACAGAAGCGCCGTGAGGTCTCGCACAGCAAGCTCGGCCCCGACCCGCAATCTGTCCGCACCCGCAATCTTTAAATCCGCCGCTTTACACGCACGGATCATCTCGGAAAACAGCCCCGTTTTGCGCCCCCGCACAAGGATCAGAATATCACCCTCGGTAATCGGGCGATGGTTATAGGTGCCTGTGTTGCCAATCTCGACGGGCAAGGTTTCATGCGCGATCATATGTTTGATCTGCGACGCCACGCGGTTTGCCATCACAACAATTTCGCTGGTCTCGCTGGGTTGATCGACAGGGACGAACCATTTGCGCTCTTGCTCGTCCCCCACCTTTTCGACCATGGGCCATAGATCAACGCGCCCCGGCATATCGGCCTTAAACGCGAGGTGGCTGCTTTCCGTTGGCATGCCCATGGATTGCGGGCCACTGAAGGTTTCGTCCACCACGCGCAAGATCGCTTGCGACGAGCGGAAGGAATAGTTCAGCGACATATCAGCAAGGTTGCGGCCAACATGCGCCAAAGCCTCACTAAAGTGGTGGCGCATCTGGTCGAACGCTTCGGGTGCGGCCCCTTGGAACGAATAGATCGACTGCTTCACATCGCCCACGACGAAAATCGTGCGCTCTTTGTCGGGGTTCGCGCCAACACCAGCGGTGAATTCGTGGGTTAACTGTTTGATCACGGCCCATTGGTTCGGGCTCGTGTCTTGGGCCTCGTCGACCAGCACGTGATCAATGCCGCCATCAAGGCGGAACAGCACCCATTGCGCGACCTTTTCATCCGTTAGCAATGCCTTGGCCTTGCCGATCAAGTCGTCGAAATCGAGCATCCCAAGCGATAGTTTGCGCGCCTCATAGGCAGGCAAAAATACGTCGGCGAAGTCATAAAGCGCTGTCGTCTTTTCATAGGCGAGCAGGGCAAGGCGGCTTTGGCGATTTGCCTCCACGGCCTCCATGATTGGGTGCAATTCCTCGATCAATTCGGGGTTCGCTTCGCGCGTTCCCTTGGTCGGAAAGGAGTCGTATTTCGCGGCAAAGGGCGCCTTGGCTTTCGCGCCAAATAGGAAGAGACCTTCTAAAATGCCGACGTCATACAGGGATGGCTTCGTCAGATTTAGCGAATTCAGTACACCAGCCGCCTTGGCGTCCGTCGTAGAGCGTTTGCTCAAAACAGGGATCAAATTCGTCAATGTCTCGGCGGCACCATCCATAAACACCGATTTGATCAGGTTGTCG
>DKMK01000125.1:0-8536 GCA_002469545.1 Rhodobacterales bacterium UBA7416
GCAACTAAACGCGGACAAGTCCACCGAAAAGCTGGTATAGGGTTTAGCGAGTTCACATCAACGACTGAACTAAAACTGCGACGCGATTAATGCTGTAAAATTTGGCCCAAGAAGTTTTGGGTCCGCTCATGTTGCGGATTGTCAAAGAAACTCACTGGGTCGTTTTCCTCAATGATTTCTCCTGCATCCATAAAGATCACACGGTCTGCCACGGCCTTAGCAAAACCCATCTCGTGGGTGACGCATACCATGGTCATTCCATCATTCGCCAACTCAACCATCGTGTCCAAAACCTCTGACACCATTTCTGGATCAAGAGCCGATGTGGGTTCATCAAATAACATTACTTTGGGCTTCATACACAAAGATCGTGCAATCGCTACACGTTGCTGTTGTCCACCAGACAATTGTCCAGGGTATTTATCAGCCTGTTCTGGAATACGAACACGTTCCAGATACATCATCGCCGTTTTGCGTGCCTCATCTTCACTAACACCGCGCACCCACTTTGGGCCAGCCATCAAATTTTGTAGAATCGTCATATGTGGGAAAAGATTAAAGTGCTGGAATACCATACCAACGTCCATTCGAACTGTGTCCACATTTTTCATCTTTTTATGCATATCAGTACCATTCACGCGAATGGCACCTTTTTGATGCTCTTCTAAATAATTCAACGTGCGGATCATCGTAGATTTACCAGAACCAGAAGGTCCGCAAACAACGATTTTATCGCCCTCATTTACGGTAAAGTTGATGTTTTTCAAGGCATGGAAAGTCCCGTACCATTTATCCACGTTTGTCATTTCAATAATCGGTGTAGACATGGTGATCCCCTTAATGGCTTATTGTATTGTAGTGGCGTTCAATACGACTTTGGATTAGCTCCAGGCAGATTGAGAGACACCAATAGATAAGTGCGGCTGTGATCAACATTTCCATATGGCGGAAATCTTTGTTGCCCAAAGTACGCGCAAGGAACATCAATTCCCATACACCAATGACTGACACCAAAGAGCTGTCTTTGAGCATTGCGATGAATTGGTTACCTGTTGGCGGAATGATCAATGGCATGGCTTGTGGTAGAATGATGCGACGCATTGTTAAGGCAAAACCAAAGCCCATAGAGCGCGATGCTTCCCATTGACCTTTGTTGATTGATTGAATGCCTGCGCGGAAAATTTCGGTCATGTAGGCGCCGTAACATAGTGTCAGTGCTAAAACACCAGCAGGTACAGCGTCGATAACATAGCCCAACTGAGGTAGGCCAAGATAGATCAGATAAACCTGCATCAACAATGGTAGGCCACGGAAGAATGAAGTGTAAAAACTGGCAATCGCAAAGGCAAAACCATTTGAAGACAGCTTTGCAACCGCCCCGAAAATCGCCACGATTGACGCCAAAACGATAGAAATTGCCGAGATGTAAAGTGTTGTAAACACACCTTGGGTGATCATAAACCATATTTTTGATTGTATAAATTCGTAGTTCAACCCAAAGCTATAAAAGAACGCTAAAAACAGTAGCAACAATTCCAGCCAAACAATTAGGATTTGGACGCGAAACGCCGCGAAGCCAATCAATACAACGTTAATCACGAAAATGATTGCAAGGACAAAGCCAGTTGCCACATTCCCGAAAAAACCAGACTCTTTAGGTTCTCCAATAACGGGGCGCATAAACTCGCCATAAATTGTGTCGTTGAGGCCAAATAATGTAAGCAAAAATGTGGCAACCACCAACATAATTAACATCACTTTTGGTTTGTGGACGGCCGGATCTGAGACTACGGTGTCGGCAAATAACATTCAATCTTACTCCAAGTAGAAAAGACTGACTCAAAAAAATGAGCCAGTCTTAATCGTTACATTATTTTATTCGACTGCTGATGTGTAATCAACTCCGTACCATTTTTCAGATAGTGTTTTCAAAGTACCGTCTGATTTCATGTCGCCGACAATGCCAGCAAGTTTATCATTAAAGGCTTCGTCACCTTTATCGATAGCAAGCGCCAATGGCTCATAGAACACTGGATCACCTAAGACGCGAAGTGGGTAGTTGCTTTTGATAGCAGAAAGAATAGCGGGCAATGAACCAACCATACCGTCCAGACGAACGCCATCACCTAAGCGAAGATCATCCATTGCAGCTGTACTGTCTTTGTATGATTTGATTTTCCCCGGCGTAACCTTATATGTGAACTCCGGTGTGCCTTCAGCGTCGATTGACAAATCTTTTTGCAAGTAAAGTTCAAATGTTGTGGCTGTACCAGCACCAACGTTTTTACCGTCAAGGTCGCTTTCAACTTTTGCGCCACTGTCTTTGTGAACAGCAAGAGCTGCTGGTGTGTAATAATACACGGCAGGGAAGCTAAGAACTTCTGAGCGCGCTTTCGTTGGTGTCATTGAGCCAACAGAAAGGTCCCAACGACCATTCCAGTTACCAGCCGTAATAATGTCCCATGATGGTGTTACGAATTCAACTTCTACACCAAGACGCTTTGCAACTTCGCGTGCAACATCAACGTCGAAACCATCCATTTCGTTATCATCGTTCAGAAATGATTGCGGTGCCCAACTTGCATCAGTGGCAACTTTCAAAGTTCCACTCGACATTACGCGATCCAAAGCTTCGTCAGCGAATGCTGCACTTACTGAGAACGCGAGCGCGGCACCAGTTGCTAATGTAAAAATACGTCTTTTAAGTTTCATAATTTTCTCCCTATTTGAAACTGCTATTATTCTTTATCTAGGCGGCCTTTTTAGCCAACTAGGTTAATTAAACACTTTATGTGAATTTAGTGAAAGGCTGAAGTTAATACGGAGCCAAGGTATTAAATCGACAAATCTAGCGATCATAAATCTTTCGTGCCCCACTCCCGTACAGATTCTCCCTTTTGCGTGAAATCAACTTCTAAATCATACTTCAAATGATCAACCAAATTAGCGCCATTTTCGAATGAATTAATGCTCAAATTAGATTAACTCTTCATGCTCAACCTACGCGCCTCATAAAGGGTAACTCCCAACCCTCTCTCGTATCAGATTACGCGCACGCTAAAGCCTCAAGTCAAGGTAATAGTTGATAGGAGTACAGGGCAAGTACTGTATAAAAGTTCGCTTTAGCTGCCGTGTTGAAATATTCACACTTTGTGCAAAGTCTGAAATGGTCATGGGCATTCGAACGTTGATTTCGTTTGATTTACAACCCGCTTAATCTTGTCATGCTTGACGGAAAGCGGGCTTGGCGCCGTAATTTCAACATCATCTTGAAGGGCTCGTAGGCTAGAATAAAGCAACAGCTCAGCAATGTGGTTCACAAGTTTAGGGCCGACATTTCGGGCGATTAAACGCAGCGTTAAATCGACCGGCGATGTTCTTCCTTTGGTGGAATATCTTTTGTCATCAATGCTAAAAACCGTTTTCTGTGGCTTTATGTTAAGAAAATTCTTGGCAAATCTATCTTGATTCTCCCAATGAATTGTAGTGGTTGTCGTAGCTTCGTGGGCATCTGATCCACTGCAAATAAAAACGGTATCCACAATTCGGTTGCACGTTCTAATGCGTCTTTTGCACCAGCTACTTCCCAACTTTCATAATTGTGCCAATTAGATAGCATTGGTTTATAGAAAGCAGTTTCATAACGCGCCATTGTATGTTCAGCACCAAAGAAATGGTCCCCTGCCGGAATAAATTGAATAGCATCAAAGCCCAATTCATCTGCATCGAATTTAACCGGCTTCATAAATTCAATTATGTTTTGGATGAATTCCACATCCAAGATAAACTTCTCGAAGGATGCAGTTATATCCATGACATTTTTATCCATCACCCGAATGCCAGCTTCTGACAAGATACGTAGGGACGTGTTATGTAGCTGATCCATTTGCTCTGGATTCAACAACTCAAATGATAACTCAAATGATGGGGAGTTGCTCTATGCTGCTATTCGTGCACCCTGAATTAGACTTGCGGCCGCCTGAACGTTTTTCTCGTGCCATAAGATATGGCTCCTAAAAATTTGGATCATAGATGTCGAATTGGTAAGTGTGTCTGTGACTGAAGTTATTACTTTTCAAATTAAATAGGCGATAAGTTGGGATTATGCGTAACTCATGTAAAATGCCTGCAAATAAAACAGCCGCATTGGGTCACTTTCTTCGACCCAAACACGGCTGTGTACTCTCTAAAATCTAGAACAAACCTTTGTACAAGGCACTAACCTCGTATCGAGAGAGGCCAATGTCTTTCAATTGAAGATCAGATAGAGAGCTCAATTTTTTATATGTTTCACGTTCACTTTCCCATTCTATAAAACGAGCAAAGGAGGAGACCATAACTCTATTGATATGGTAAGTTACATTTACACCGAACATGGCTGCATTTAATTTATCGAAGGTTGCCATAGGCTAAATCCTGTTATTGCGGCTATCAAAATCGACGCTTAGGTTGATCTGGTTTTCGTGTAATTATCCACGTGTTGGTGTATACAGTTCATGCAGTTTTTACATGTACTGCCATTTGTCTTCGTCTCAATTTAGCCAAGGATTCGGATTTGATCACGCTCTTTTAACGAAGTGCTTTTGATTATGTAACTATCCAAGGTTTTCAACCGTGATTCTTTGTAAACAAGGGTTATATCGATCATATTCTTTAAAGAGAAACACATATCATGTATCCTTTTGATGGGATGTTGTTCCGTACCATTGAACTATTTTGAAGTTAAATAAAATTAGCATTTATGAATGATTTGATGTTTAAATTAGATTACTAATAATTCGCACTAACTGTATTCACCTGCAGAGCTACTTTATTCTTCGTAATATAAGGCATTCAAATGCGCCGTCATATCCCTTCAACTACTGCCTTGTTATGTTTTGAGGCTGCTGCGCGAACTGAAAATTTTGCAAAAGCTGCTTTGGATATGAATATTACCCAAAGCGCACTCAGCCGTCAGATACAAACATTGGAAAATTTTGTGAAGCAATCGCTCTTTACCCGGGCCAAACAACGCGTAAAATTGACTTCGGCAGGGCATGCCTTTCTTGCTGAACTTTCGCCTCAGCTTGAACAACTGGAAGCAACACTTCTGAGAATCCATTCGCATGACAATCTTGGGGGTGCCATTAATGTAGGTGTGTACCCAACGCTCGGTAGCCGTTGGTTGATACCATTTATCATCGACCTTCCTCAGGTTCAGCAGGATCTTACACTGAACACCATAACCTATCTTTCAAATGCAGATATTGACCCCAGTTTAGTCGACTTAGCGATTGTGCAAGGTGACCCGCCTTGGAATGGGTATCGTGCGGATTATTTAATGCCGGAGACTTTGGTGGTCGTTACCAGTCCAAATTTATCACAGAATGTTGTGGAAAATCCCATGGATTTACTAGACATCCGTATACTACAACATTCAACGCGACCTGATTCATGGGATATTTGGTTTAGTAGCCAAGGTTTAATTTTATCAAAAAAAATCACTGGACCGATGTTTAGTCAGTTTGAGATGTTAGTAGATGCTGTAAAGGCTGGGCATGGCATAGCTATTGTACCGAGAATCCTCGTGGAAAGAGAATTATCGGATGGCTCTTTGATTAAAGCACATCAACACGAACCCACGCCTGAAAGTGCATACTACTTATTAACTCCTAACGTTAAAGTTGGAATACGAAAAATAGAACGTTTACGGGCGTGGTTTTTACGTAGTTAAGGACACAAAACTTCTGTCTTGAGTAGATTTATCCTTCATTGTTTGACGTCTGGTCCTGTCGCGGAAACGTGCCGCTCGTTTACCCGCATGTTATGCATGAGGAGACTAAACCCAAGAAATGATGCAAGGGCGTTTATTTTGGTAAAAAGGTTACTTTAATGTAAGTGTCCAGCTGCTACGGTTCTGGATTATAATTCCATGGTATCAACTCGTCTCGCTTGTTGCTTTTGTGATCTGCAATGCGTTCCAGAACCCATGTGAGCCAAGCCTGTGGATCAATCTTGTTGAGTTTGGCGGTTTCAATGAGGGTGAAGGCAATGGCTATGGAATTGCCCGCGATGCGAGCCTGTAAACATCCCGTTCTTGTGCCCGATGGCCACGGGCTTCATGGCGCGTTCTGCAGTGTTGTTGTCCAGTTCCAGAAAGCCGTTATCAAGGTATGGCGATGCACTCATGCGGCCAAAATCCGCTTTCCGCACATTGGTAAATCAGGAATACGAACTAGAGCCTCCACTATTTTATAAGCACATAAGTTCCGATTTATCTGTCGACGGACACCGGCACTTCCGGACATTATGTGAACAGCCATAAATCAGATAAGCAAGAAGCCCTGCAGCAAACAAAAATGACCACCCAATTCAGGCAGCCATTTTAAGCTTCAACAATATCAATCACTTACGGTTTGGTGGCATTTATAGACCCACCTAGTGGCAGGCAATTCTGCCCCAGTGGCTCTCAATTGCCCCCATTTTCACAACAACTCAAAAGCCCAACAACACCTTAACCACACTTGGAATGACCGCAGGATGCACAGGTCATGCATCCCTCGATCATGCGCATGCCAGGTGTTCCACAGCTGGGACAGCTTTTGCCGCCTGCACCCATGGCTACAACTGTGCTTTCTGGATCAGCTTTCAAATGCTTTCCCTCGCCTTCGATGAAGCCAATGTTGATCATGTGCTCTTCGATAACGCCGCCAATTGCCGCCAAGATTGAAGGTATATATTTACCCTTAACCCATGCGCCACCGCGCGGATCGAATACGGCTTTCAGCTCTTCGACAACAAAACTGACATCACCGCCGCGACGGAACACTGCGGATACCATACGTGTCAGTGCCAATGTCCAAGCGTAGTGTTCCATGTTTTTGGAATTTACGAAGACTTCGAATGGACGTCGTGAACCGTTCATGATCACGTCATTGATCGTAATGTACATCGCGTGTTCTGTTTCAGGCCATTTCAATTTGTATGTATGACCTTCCAATGAATTCGGGCGATCCAGTGGCTCGGCCAAATAAACAACATCTGCGCCGGTGTCGACTTCAGGAGCCTTATTGCTGTCTTCGGACACTGATAAAACGGAACCAGTCACGTCATTTGGACGATAGGTCGTACAGCCCTTACATCCCTGATCCCACGCTGACATATAGACTTCTTTGAAGTCGTCAAAACTGATATCTTCGGGGCAATTGATCGTTTTGGAAATTGAACTGTCGACCCATTTTTGAACAGCGGATTGCATCCGCACGTGATCCAGTGGGGCCAAAGTTTGCGCGTTTACAAAGTAATCTGGCAATTCTTTGTCGCCAAATTTTTCACGCCACATCTGAACTGCGTAATCCACGACCTCTTCTTCGGTGCGCGTGCCGTCCTTTTGCAGAACTTTGCGGGTATAAGCATAGGCGAACACAGGTTCGATGCCCGATGATACATTACCTGCATACAAGCTGATCGTTCCTGTCGGTGCGATTGACGTCAGCAATGCATTGCGAATACCGTTTTTGGCAATTGCGTCACGGACGTCATCGTCCATGTCCATCATTGTTTCAGAGGCCAAGAATTGGTCTTTGTCAAACAATGGGAACGCGCCCTTTTCGGCGGCTAAATCGCTGGATGCCAAATACGCGGATCGTGCGATTGCTTTTAACCATGTTTCAGCCAGTTCAGCGGCTTGAACGGTGCCGTATTGTGAGCCGACCATCAATAACGCATCGGCCAAGCCAGTAACGCCTAATCCAATGCGACGTTTTGCCTGAGCTTCGGCGCGTTGTGCGTCCAGTGGGAACAACGAGCTGTCGACAACATTGTCCATCATACGCACCGCTGTGCGTACCAAATCGTCTAGTGCTGCAATGTCCAATTCCGCTGCTTTACCAAATGGATCAGCTACCAATTTAGCCAGATTAATGGAGCCTAACAGACAAGCCCCGTAAGGTGGCAATGGTTGTTCGCCACATGGGTTCGTTGCGCAGATTGTTTCGGCGTAATGTAGGTTATTTCGTTGATTAATGCGGTCAATAAAAATCACACCTGGCTCTGCGAAATCATAGGTTGATTTCATGATCGCGTTCCACAAGTCACGTGCCTGAATGGTTTTATAAACGACGTCGTTGAATTTTAGCTCCCATGGGCCGTCTGCTTTGACTGCTTCCATAAAGGGATCTGTGATGAGAACCGATAGATTGAACATCCGTAAACGTGCGGCATCTTGTTTTGCCACAATGAACTGTTCCACATCTGGGTGATCGCAACGCATTGTTGCCATCATCGCACCACGACGCGACCCAGCAGACATGATCGTGCGACACATTGCATCCCAGACGTCCATGAATGACAGCGGACCAGATGCATCAGCAGCGACGCCTTTGACGGCGGCTCCTTTTGGGCGGATAGTCGAGAAGTCATACCCGATCCCACCACCTTGTTGCATGGTCAACGCGGCCTCTTTGAGCATCTCAAAAATTCCGCCCATGTCGTCGGGCACTGTGCCCATGACGAAACAGTTAAATAACGTCACTGATCGTTCAGTGCCAGCGCCCGC
>DKMK01000125.1:8668-23804 GCA_002469545.1 Rhodobacterales bacterium UBA7416
ATGGGGGCGGTAAAACGGCTCATAAGGGCACCTTTGTTCGAATCTTGAAAGAGACGCTAAGCTAAACCTTTTACAAATTTAATTACAGTGTTAAATGCATACCTATGAGCGGGAAATTACATATTATCAAACTTAGCGTTGGGTCCGAAAGCGTTGAGACGCTGGCTGATTTTCAAGAAATGCGCCGTGGCGACATGAAACGTGCGCATTCCCTGCATATCACCCGCATGTGGCCTAAACGTGAGGCAGAGTTGTTGGATGGTGGTTCAATTTATTGGGTTATCAAAGGGGCCATACAGGCGCGCCAACGTTTTATTGGGTTCGATGAAATTATCGGCGAAGACGGTATTCGACGTTGTGGATTTATGATAGCGCCCGAACTTATTCGCACGACAAATGCTTTGCGGCGTCCCTTTCAAGGGTGGCGGTATTTGAAGGATGAGGACGCGCCAGCCGATTTAGGTGAGATGCGCGAAAGCGATGATCTGCTGCCAGAAGAAATGCAGCAATCATTGGCTAAGTTGGGTGTATTTTAGCGGTCAAATGACTGTACACAACGCATGCACAACCCGTGCACAACTTGTACACCGATGTTGAATTCTTAGGAAACGGAGTGATTGTCAATCAATCGCGCACGGCCCAGATAGGCGGCGGCGAAGATACGGCATTCTTGGTCTTCGACACGGTCAATCAGTTCCAAATAATGCGCATCACGGCATTCAACGTAATCGATACGTTCGAACCCTGCATCCAAGATCGCTTGACCCGCCTTGGCGCATTCGTCGGTTGCTAATCCGCCCGATGCGATATCGTATGCAGTCTTACGCAGTATCACATTGAATTGACGGGCCACTTCGATTTGAGCAGCGTCCAAGTATCCGTTGCGTGATGACAAGGCCAAGCCAAAATCATCACGGACGGTTGGCACGCCCATGATTTTCGTCGGGATATCCAAATCGCGTGCCATGCGACGAATGACGGCCAATTGCTGCCAATCTTTTTCGCCGAAAAATGCCATGTCAGCACCCGCTTGGTTCAGCAGTTTTGACACGACTTGGGTAACGCCATCAAAATGGCCAGGGCGTGTCGCGCCGCACAGCATATCCGTTAGGCCCGATACCTTGACTGTTGTTGCGAAACCGTCGGGGTACATTTCGGAAACGTTCGGAACGAATGCAGCGTTGCCGCCCGCGTCTGCGATTATTTCACAGTCTGCTTTTTCAGTGCGGGGGTAGCTGTCTAAATCTTCGCCTGCGCCGAATTGGGTTGGGTTTACGAAAATCGTGGCGATCACGCGATCGCATTTTTTTGCCGCACGCGTGACCAGTTTTTGGTGACCCGAATGTAAGCCGCCCATTGTTGGGACCAGTCCGATGGTCAAACCATCCGCACGCCATGTGGCGACTTGTGTACGCATTTCGTCAACAGTGCGGAAGGTTAGGAAATCAGTCATTCGATTAAGGTATCCCAACCCATTAATTTACATAGCGCCTGTGCGGTATCATTCACCCCTGCCCAATCGGCAGATTTTGATGCGAAAACGCTGGCTTGTGATTTTAACAAAACACCGTCCGATAGAACCTTCAGGTGGTTTGCATCCAAAGTTGCACCGCTGGATGTGATGTCTGCGATGGCTTCGGCGGTGAGGTTGGCAACGGTGCCTTCTGTTGCGCCTTGGCTGTCGACCAGTTGGTAATCGGCGATGCCGAAATCCTGTAATCCCTTGCGCACAAGGTTGTGGTATTTGGTGGCGATCCGCAGACGGAAACCATGTTGCGCGCGAAACTGGGCCGCGACGGCGTCGAGATCGTGCAATGTGTCCACATCGACCCAGACGTTCGGTACGGCGATAATCAGGTCAGCAAAGCCGAAACCCATTTCGGCGACCGTTGTCACCTGTGTTTCATGCAGTGGTAATTTTTCATGGATCAGGTCAGTGCCTGTGACGCCCAAGTGAATGCGGCCTTTGGCCAATTCTTTGGGGATTTCACCTGCGGAGAGTAGGACCAGTTCGATGCCATCAACACCTGTTACCGCGCCTGTGTATTCACGATCTGATCCCGTGCGTTCCAGTTTCAGACCGCGGTGTTCGAACCATGCGAATGTGTCGTCTTGTAATCTGCCCTTGGATGGGACGCCTAATTTCAACATCATGCGGTTCCCCCAATCAATGCATCTGGGCGGATCACGCCACCAACGGCGGGGATTTCGCGTCCCGTACCCAACACGGCGGTCATCGCATCGTAACGCCCGCCGCTGGCGACGACTGTGTCGCCATCAGAAAAGCCAAAGACGAAACCGTCGTAATATTCCATGCTGGTCAGGCCATAGCGGCCTTTGAATGCTAGATCGTTCACATCGATGCCGCGTTGGTCAAGTGCATCAAGGCGACGTGCAAAAACCGATACAGCCTTGGCCATTGTTGGCAATACACCCTGTAATTCCTGAAGCGCGTGTAATGCTTTGGCGCACGTGGTGTCCAAATCCAAGATTGCGTTTACAACGGCTACTTCGTCGGCGGAAATAGGGTCGGTATTTGTGTCATCTTGTAAGCCGTTTAGGCGTGTCGATATTTCAGCCCCGCTGCGCAGGCCGATGAATTTACCCGCTTTATCGATCATCAAATCCGCACCGTCTGAATTAAGTTGGGCCAGTAATGCGTCGCGTTGATCCGTTTGCGTGTCTGTCGCGAATTTCGTCAGGAGGTTTTGAAAACGTGTTGGGCGCCACAGGTGACGCATCAATGCCGCACGGCGCCGATCGGATGTTTTCAGTGCTTTGACCGCGGATTGAAGCAGGCCAACGTCGCCCGTTGTGACCGTCAGGTGTTTGGGCAAGATTTCGGTGAAAAGTGCGAAAACTTCGGCGTCGCTGGCAGCGGGGTTTGTGCGGTCGAACAGCTCGAACCCGACCTGTACGAATTCAGTGGCGCGTGTTGATCCCGCATCCTGCATTCGCCAAACGGGGCCGTTGTATGTATAGCGTGCTGGCTCTGCGCCCTCGCTCATGTGGCGTTCAACGATGGGGACTGTGAAATCGGGGCGCATCATGCGTTCGCCCATCACGGGGTCGTTGGTAACATAAGCACGTGCGCGGATGTCTTCGCCGTAGAGATCAAGCAGGGTTTCTGCGGGCAGTAAACTGTCTGCTTCAATGCGTAATGCGCCGGCGGTAATGAACGTTTGTTCTAGTCGGTTTGCTTCGGCGCGCACGGCGGCACGGCGTTCGTTTTGCATTATTTCAACCCTTCGGCGCGGGCGATCATTTTGCGCACTTCGGCCACCAAATCGGAACGTTTGATTTCCATTTGTGCGGGCTGTTTTTTCCATTCTTCGGCGGTTTCGATTTCGGCAGATAGGCGTGCGCCCAAGGCGAGATCTTTGATCTGAACGACGCCGTTTGCTTTTTCATCGCCGCCTTCGATTACGGCAACGGGGCTGTTGCGTTTGTCGGCGTATTTCAACTGGTTGCCGAAGTTTTTCGGGTTGCCCATATACATTTCAGCGCGGATACCTGCGTTGCGCAATTCTGTGACCATGGTTTGATAATCGCTCATGCGATCGCGATCCATTACGGTGACAACAACGGGGCCGTTGGCGATTTCATCCATACGGCCCTTTTCGCGCAGTGCGGCCAACAGGCGATCAACGCCGATGGAAACACCAGTTGCGGGGACCTCTTGGCCAGTGAAGCGTTTGACCAGATCGTCGTAGCGACCACCGCCAGCAACGGAGCCGAATTGGCGTTTGCGCCCTTTGGCGTCGAGGATTTCGAAGGTTAGTTCAGCCTCGAATACTGGACCCGTATAGTAGCCCAAGCCGCGCACGACCGATGGGTCGATTTCAACGCGGTCTGATCCGTAGCCGCCAGCGGCCATCAGTTCACCGATGGTTTCAAGTTCCGAGATGCCAGCCAGCCCGATGTCAGATCCGCCAACTGCGTTGCGCAAATTGGCAATCGTTGCGGATGCATCTGCGCCTTTGGAGGTGAGGAACGCCAATACGGGTGCCGCCTGCATTTCTGTCAAACCGACGCCATCGATATAAGCGCCTGATGCGTCCAAGCGACCCTTGCCCAATAATTCGGTAACGCCGGCGATGCCGACTTTGTCGAACTTGTCGATTGTGCGCAGAACGTCTGCTTGTTGTGCGGCGTCTGAAACGCCTGTTGTTTCCAAGACGCCGTTCAAAACTTTGCGGTTATTCACACGTACCAGATAGTCGCCGCGCGGGATGCCCACGGATTCGAGTGTATCTGATAGCATGGAACAGATTTCAGCATCTGCCGCCACCGATGGTGCGCCGACTGTATCTGCGTCGCATTGATAGAATTGACGGTAACGTCCCGGCCCTGGCTTTTCGTTACGCCAAACTGGGCCCATTGCGTAACGGCGATATGGGCTGGGTAGATCGTTGCGGAATTGCGCATAAACGCGCGCCAATGGGGCAGTTAGATCGTAACGCAGCGCCATCCATGCATCATCTTCGTCTTGCCATGCGAACACGCCTTCGTTTGGGCGATCAACGTCTGGCAGGAATTTCCCCAATGCTTCCACGGTTTCAACAGCAGGGCTTTCGAGTGCGTCAAAACCATAGCGATGATAGACCTCGGTGATCTGTGACAGCATCGCGTTGCGCTGTGCCACATCCGTGCCGAAATAATCGCGAAATCCTTTTGGCGGCAAAGCCTTGGGGCGCATTGGTTTTTTGTTTTTATCTTTAGCCATGGTGCAAAATCCTATTCTTGGCCCACCTGTAACGGATTGCACATTCTGGGGCAAGCGAGCCTTGCCAACATTGGCGCATCGGCGTATCAAAAATGCATGGAACAAAATGAACGTATGATCGATCTGGAAATCAAACTGACAGAGGCGTTGCGTCTGGCAGAAGAATTGTCCGATGTTGTGGCCGAACAGGCCAACCGTCTGGAAGTTGCCGAACGTCGCATTCAAATGCTGATGGAACGCGCCGCATCTGACGAAGCAAATTCAAGTAACGGCATGACAATGAACGATGCCCCACCCCCACACTGGTAAAAACATGACACAAGACATTAGCCGCTTTCCCATTCCCGAAATTGACAGCCTGCCCGATGATATCCGTGATCGGATTTTAGGCGTACAGGAAAAGGCAGGATTTGTGCCGAATGTGTTTTTGACATTTGCACATCGCCCCGCAGAATTTCGTGCGTTTTTCGCGTACCACGATGCGTTGATGGACAAGGAAAGTGGATTATCACAAGCGGATCGCGAGATGATTATCGTGGCCACATCCAATGTGAATGGATGTCTGTATTGCGTGATCGCGCATGGTGCGGTTTTGCGTATTCGCGCCAAGAATGCGTTGATCGCGGATCAAGTCGCGGTGAATTATCGCAAGGCAGATATCACGCCACGCCAAAAGGCGATGTTGGATTTCGCGATGAAGGTTTGCACGGATTCAGCCACGGTTTGCCAAGATGATTATGACACGCTGGCCACACATGGGTTCAGCGAAGAAGATGTTTGGGATATCGGTGCCATCACTGCGTTTTTCGGCCTGTCCAACCGTATGGTCAACGTCACGGGCATGCGCCCGAACGATGAATTCTTTGCAATGGCACGTGATATTTAGGCCAATTTCGTCTGTATGTTAATTTCGGATTCCAGTGTTTTATGCACCGGACATTTATCCGCGATTTCCAACAGGCGTGCGCGTTGATCTGCGTCCAGATCACCCGTTAGGGTGATTGATCGCACAAACTGATCCACCTTGCCTGTTTTGGTTTCGCAATCATCACATGTTTCCGCGTGGATTTTATCATGGGTCACATCCACGGCCACATTTTCCAACGGCCATTTTTTGCGGTTTGCATACATGCGGATTGTCATCGATGTACAGGCGGCAAGACCCGCCGACAGGAACCCAAACGGCGTTAAGCCAAGATTGGTACCGCCATAGGCAATTGGTTCGTCCGCCAAAACGTGGTGATGCGGGCCTGCGTTGATATCTTGGAGGAAGCCATCGGGGGACACCTCGGTTGAGCGCACGATGCCTTCGGGGGCGGATGGGGTTGGTTTTTGGTCTGGCAGATCAAGGTATCGATCCGACCATGCGGCGATGACATCGGCGGCGTATTCGCCATCAGCTGGGTTCGATAACAGATGATCGGCGTTGTCCAAGGTGACGAAGCTTTTGGGGTGTTTGGCGGCTGTGAAAATTTGTGCGGCACTTTCGATCCCGACGGTGTCATCAATGGGGGAATGTAATACCAACAACGCGCGTTTCAGGTTACCGATGCAGGCGTCCAAGCTTTGGGCATTTACGTCGTCAACGAAGCTTTGACGGATTGTGAATGGACGGCCTGCAAGATCGACCTGCGCTGCGCCTTTGTCGGCGATTTCATTCAATGCGTGGCCGAAATTATGGGTCACATGTGATGGGTCTGCGGGTGCGCCGATGGTTGTGATCGCCTTGACCGAAGGTATATCTTTGGCGGCGCGCAGAACGGCGGCCCCGCCCAGTGAATGCCCGATCAACAAGGATGGTGGCTGCATATTGTCGGTAAGGTATTGCCCCGCCAAGATCAGATCGGCGACGTTGGTTGAAAAGTTCGTATTGGCGAAATCGCCCATGGATTTTCCAAGGCCAGTGAAATCGAAACGCAACACAGCGATGCCCATGGCGGCAAGGCGTTGGGATATGCGGCGGGCGGCAGGGATATCCTTGGAACAGGTGAAACAATGGGCGAAGATGGCGGTGGCGTTTACGGTGCCTGTTGGCATGTCGATAATGGCGGCCAACTTGTCGCCTGAGTGGCCTGTGAAGGTGATTTTTTGTGATGGCATGGGATGCTCCTGTTTGGAGGGTATGACATCAGATGGGGTGGTGATTGGCAAAGGGTTTTCGGGGATGTAGCGGAGATGTGATGGGTTATCGAGAAACCTCATCATTGAGATTCGGGTACGTCTCGTTTTGCAAGACATTGCGTTGAAACAAGATGAGTATTAACGATCCAGAAATAAAAATATACGCAACATCATATGCATATAAAAGCGCGTTCGGAATTTCATACAGATAATTATCAATAATCGTGTCGGTTATTTTCCATAGGGTGATCAAGAACAGAATTTGAAAATTATAGCCTTTGGTAATTTTCTTAAAGTTATCCCAATGTCGAGCTCTACCAATTGCAATTGCAGGCAAAAGAGACGCCGCGGCCCGGAAAGTCAAATAATAAAACAGGATTATCCAAGGTTTGGATACTGCATTAGATACAATTTCTGCCCCTGTATCATTCGGAAACAACGCGGATATTTTAATAAGTGGGTAATAGAAAAATTCAAACGTTGCTAACGAAGCAACAATAAAAACTGGTATTAAACCAATAAGCGTTCCAACAAGTTTTGCGCAAATTCCGCTGAACCAAAATAATAAAATGCGTCTCAATTTAAATCTTGGGAACCAGCCGGTTCTTGGTTCATTAAGTATCATTTGTGCGGAAAAAATCTATCGCGAACCAAGTAGTGATAATTGCGAGTGTTATGATAACAGCCGCTAAAACGGCCCAAACCGCAATAGTTTCTAGAAGGCTAGAAATGCCAAATTCTTCGGGTGTTTCGGCAAGTGGCGTTAGCTCTAACATTAACGTCACCAAAAACTGCGCAACAATCATGGGCAATAAAAATAATTTCATTAACTTAAGGAAGTGAATGCGCCAAAATGTAACGAGTGCGCCAAATAAACCAAACTTCATAATCAATTAATCCTTAAAATTCCTCAACATCCAACACACCCGCAATATGCTTTATCGCGCCCTTGATCTGCGGGTTCATTGGGTATTCACCCTTTAATGCAATCTCCACCTCGCCCGGTAATTCCGGGTGGGATAGCACCAGATGCACTGGGCCGCGGCCGCGTTGTGGGGTGGCTTGGGTTTTGTCGTTTAGGCGGGTTGCAATGGATGCAATCGCCGCTTCGTCGGAAAGGAATATTTTCAGGCCCATCGCCGCCGCATCTTGGACGGAAATATCAGCGGGTTGGACGCTGCGTGCCAGCAGTTTTAATTGATCGGATTCAACGTTTGCTTCGACTTTTAAGACAACGTTTTTACCAACTTCTAGATAATCCCCAAATTTTTCCAAAGTATCCGAGAAAATCGTGACTTCGTAAGCGCCCGTTGGATCGGTTAGTTGTGCAAAGGCGAAACGGTTGCCGCGCGCGGATTTGCGGATTTGCTTTCCGGCAACGGAACCCGCGATTTTGGCAAGGACTTTGCCACCCTGCGCCTTTTGTTCCAGCTCTTTCAAGGTCAGGACGTTTTTGCGTTTTAGTGCTCCCATGTAGTCATCAAGGGGATGACCAGACAGGTAGAAACCAATTGCTTTGTGTTCTTCGGTTAAGCGTTCGATTGGCAACCAATCATCGGGCATGGGCAGGCGTGGGGCTGGTAAATCTTCGCCTGAATCGCCGAATAGGCCGCCTTGGGTGGAATTTAATTCAGCATGCGTTGCGGCGGAATATCCGACCATGGCGTCAAGGCTGTCGAATACTTTGCGTCGGTTGCCGTCTAGTTGATCGAATGCGCCTGAGCGGGCTAGCATTTCCATCGGGCGTTTACCGACGCGTTTCAGATCAACGCGGCGCGCCACGTCCATCAAATCCTTGAATGGGCCACCTTCTGCGCGAGCATCGGTGATTAGGCGCATGGCTTCGGCGCCGACGTTTTTCAGACCGCCCAGCGCGTATGCGATTTTGCCATCTTTGACCGAAAACAATGCTTCGCAGCGGTTGATGCACGGCGGGATCATTTCGATTTCGAGGCGTTTCACTTCTTCAAAGAAGATGTGCAGTTTATCTGTAAGATGCAGGTCGCAATTCATAACGGATGCCATGAATTCGATTGGGTAGTTCGCCTTGAGCCAGCCAGTTTGATACGACACAACCGCATAAGCAGCGGCGTGTGATTTGTTGAAACCGTAGTTGGCAAATTTGTCCAACAGGTCCCAAACTTGTTTGGCTTTTTTCGCGTCCACGCCGTTTTTGGCAGAACCTTCGAGGAATTTTGGACGTTCTTTGTCCATTTCCGCCTGAATTTTCTTACCCATCGCACGACGCAGCAAATCCGCACCGCCAAGAGAATAGCCCGCCATTTCTTGGGCGATTTGCATAACCTGTTCTTGGTAGACGATAATACCTTGGGTTTCGTCCAGCAGATGGTCGATGGAGGGGTGCATTAATTCGCGATCTGCACGGCCGTTTTTCACATCACAAAACATCGGGATGTTTTCCATTGGACCCGGACGGTAGAGAGCCACCAATGCAACAATATCTTCGACGCAGTTGGGTTTCATGCGGCGCAGGGCGTCCATCATGCCTGTTGATTCCACCTGAAACACGGCAACTGTTTTTGCCGAGGCATAGAGTTCAAATGTTGCTTCGTCTTCCAGATCAATTGCGCCGATGTCGATGTCGATGCCGCGTAGTTTAATGAAATCAACCGCGCCTTGGATCACGGTCAGGGTTTTCAGGCCCAAGAAATCGAATTTCACCAAGCCTGCTTGTTCAACCCATTTCATGTTGAATTGGGTGGCTGGCATATCTGATTTCGGGTCTTGGTACAGGGGCACCAATTCATCGATTGGGCGATCCGCGATCACCACGCCGGCCGCGTGGGTAGATGCGTTGCGCAGCAGGCCTTCGACTTGTTGGGCGTAATCTAATAGGCGTTCGACGACCTCTTCGCTTTTGGCCATTTCGCGCAACTGGGGTTCTTCGGCCAATGCTTTTTCAATGGAGACGGGTTTCACACCTTCGACAGGGATCAGTTTGGATAAACGATCCACCTGCCCGTATGGCATTTGTAATACGCGCCCCACATCGCGCACAGCCGCCTTGGACAACAGGCCGCCGAATGTGATGATCTGGCCGACGCGATCGCGTCCGTATTTTTCTTGGACGTATTTGATCACCTCTTCGCGGCGATCCATGCAAAAGTCGATATCGAAATCGGGCATGGACACACGTTCGGGGTTTAGGAAACGTTCGAACAGCAATGAGTAGCGTAGCGGATCAAGGTCGGTGATTGTGAGCGCGTAGGCCACCAAAGAACCCGCACCAGAACCACGGCCCGGCCCGACGGGGATGTTGTTTTCCTTGGACCAGTGGATGAAGTCAGCCACGATCAGGAAGTAGCCGGGGAAGCCCATGCCCTCGATGATACCGAGTTCGAAGTCGAGGCGCTCTTGGTATTCTTCTCGTGTAGCGGCATGTGGAATTACGGCCAGACGATCTTGCAGACCTTCGTTGGCTTGGCGGCGTAATTCTTCGATTTCGTTTTCAGCAAATTTGGGCAGAATCGGATCGCGTTTGTATGTTTTGAATGCACAGCGTTTGGCGATTTCGATGGTGTTTTCGATGGCTTCAGGCAGATCGATAAACAATTTGATCATTTCATCTGTGGATTTGAAATAATGTTCGGGGGTCAGCCGGCGGCGCCCCTCTTGTTGATCGACATATGTGCCATCGGAAATACATAGCAGGGCATCATGGGCCGCGTACATTTCGCGCTTGGGGAAGTAGACATCGTTGGTGGCAACCAGCGGTAGGTTCATGGCATAGGCCATTTCAACGAAGTGTTGTTCGGTTGCGGCCTCTTCTTTTGTGTATTTTTCACCGTCACTGCCGTGGCGCTGTAATTCAACATACAAACGGTTTTCGAACATTTCGGACAGGTGTTTCATCAACATCTGTGCTTTGTCAATTTGGCCGTCTTGTAATAGCTGACCAATGGGGCCAAGTGCGCCGCCTGTGAGGCAAATCAGGCCTTCGTTATGTTTTTGCAATTGCGCAGTTGTGACATGAGGTGGTTCATCGCCAGATTCCAAAAACAGGCATGAATTCAATTTCATCAGGTTTAAATAACCTGCTTCGCTTTGCGCCAATAAGACGATGGGTAATGGTACTGGATTGCGATCACGCGGATTATCTGCTTTGGCGTAAGCCATTGAAACCTGACAACCAACGATGGGTTGAACACCTTCGCCCGATGCCATTTCCGAAAATTCCAACGCTGCAAACATGTTGTTTGTATCGGTCAGGGCCACCGCAGGCATGCCCGCCTTGGCAACGACGCCCGGCAGTTTTTTCACGTGCATTGCGCCTTCCAACAAGGAATAGGCAGAGTGCAGGCGCAGGTGAATGAATCGGTTACGGTTTCTCATGATGGCACGCTACAGCATCAGTCAATGTACAGAAATAGCAAAGGAGATTAACCCGCTGATTTTCGCCCCTGACGCCAAATGCCCAACAATATGATTAGGGCAATTGTATCCAAAACTCCCGCCAAAATGTAAGGAGCACCTGGAAAATATAGTGGTGCGCTGTTTGACGCAAAGTATCCAAATGCGGCTGTCATAACCAAGGGGCCAACGATTGTTGCCAACGCGCCTACGCTGGCGAAGACACCTTGTAATTCACCTTGGGCATCATCGGGCGCGTTTCGCGCCGCAATGCCTTGGAGAGATGGGGTCGTCAGAAATGACAACGCCATTCCGAAGATCAGAACGTAAATCATCCAACCAGACCATGCGAAAGCAATGGCGATATGTGCGAGTATGGAAACGACCAGTCCCAAGCCCAGCGCATTCCATTCACCGATTTTTGGAAAGATGATGCGGATGAGATACCCCTGTGCAAATGCCAGTGTGACCCCAAACATGCCAAGCGAAAAGCCAACCTCGGCGGGTGTCCAATCGAACTTTTCAATTGTGTAGAACGCCCACACGCTTGGGTACGAAAAGAATGCGACTTGGTGAATGAAGAAAATGATCAACAAAACGCGCCCACTTGGTAGGTTACCCACTTGGGCCAATGCGCCAAATGGATTGATGCGGCGCCATTCAAGTGCGCGGCGAATTTTATCAGTTACGGTTTCGGACAGGATGATTGAGCCAAATATCAAGTTTCCAAACGCCAAGAACGCCGCGCCAAAAAATGGTGCGCGTGATCCAAATTCTGCCAACAAGCCACCCAACATTGGGCCCAAAATAAATCCGATACCAAAGGCCGCGCCAATTAGCCCAAAATTTTGCGCCTTTTCTTTCGGATCGGAAATATCGGATACAAATGCAGT
Organism: Rhodobacterales bacterium UBA7416; assembly: GCA_002469545.1. Lineage (GTDB taxonomy): Bacteria > Pseudomonadota > Alphaproteobacteria > Rhodobacterales > Rhodobacteraceae > Amylibacter. The sequence goes on from DKMK01000125.1 coordinate 20,780, forward strand.
GGCTGTAGAATGTGTTGCCGATGCGATGCCAGCAATAATGCGACCAATCAGCAAAACCCAGATGGAGCCCGTGAACCCCATGATCACATAATCAACACCAACAACAAAAAGTGAGAGCAGTAAGACCGGTTTGCGACCATACCGATCAGACAGACCGCCGATTGCTGGGCTGAATAAAAATTGCATGACGGCAAATGATGCACTGAGCGCCCCGCCCCATAATGCTGCTTCGGCCAAGCTTTTGTCCAATAATTCACGGATAAGATCGGGTGTGACGGGCATGATAATACCGATACCCATGGCATCAATCACGACGGTTAATAATACGAATATTACTGCAAGTTTCTTATTCATATCAATTCGCCTTAACCTATGAATTTCAGGTATTTCTGTTACAATTCGTTATATTTTCGCGACCCAACGTTTTGGCTGTTTTTCGAGAATACTGTTTGATACTGTTAGGCCAATTCAAAGGGGAATAAAATGTTTAACGCATCAGAGAATGACTTACGCTTCGCAATTCAACACGCGCTTGATCCGAAAATGCGCGACCTTGTTGCCCAAGTTTATGATATTTCTGATGACACTGTTGATGCCGTATTGTCCGAAGCGGCGAAGTTTTCACGCGATGTTTTAGCACCGTTAAACAAATCAGGTGACGAGGAAGGCTGTACTTGGCATTTTGATAACACCGTCACGACCCCAACAGGTTTCAAAGAAGCATATGCCCAAATGTCAGAGGCTGGTTGGTGTTCAATCGAAGCCGCCGAAGAATTCGGCGGCCAAGGCATGTCTAAGATGATTTCGGCGGCAACGGCCGAAATGTGGCATTCGGCAAACCTGTCCTTCGCGTTGTGCCATTTGCTAAGTCAGGGCCAAATTCATGCGTTGCAATCGTTTGGCGACGAACAACAAAAGCAAACCTATTTGCCTAAATTAGTCGACGGTTCGTGGACAGGTACGATGAACTTGACCGAACCTCATGCAGGTACGGATTTGGGAGCGCTTAAATCATCCGCGACGCCTGAAGGTGATCATTATCGCATTAAAGGTCAAAAGATATTCATCACCTATGGTGAACATGACATGGCTGAAAACATTATCCACTTGGTATTGGCCCGCGTTGACGGTGCGCCTGCGGGGATCAAGGGTATCTCTTTGTTCATCGTACCTAAATTTATGGTAAATGATGATGGCGCGTTAGGCGCGCAAAACGATGTGAAATGCGTGTCCATTGAACATAAGCTTGGCATCAATGGGTCGCCAACCGCTATCTTGCAATTTGGTGAAAACGAAGGTGCCATCGGGTATCTGGTTGGTGAAGAGAACCAAGGTTTGCAGATTATGTTCGCGATGATGAATGATGCACGCTTTGGCGTGGGTATTCAGGGGCTGTCTATTGCCAATCGTGCGTTTCACCAAGCAAAGTCATACGCAGCGGAACGCGTTCAAGGTGTACCGATTGATCGCAACCTTGGTGACACGATCCAGCACCATCCAGATGTCATGCGTTTGTTGTCAGGCATGCGCGCCGAAATCGAAGCCATGCGGGGCATCATGGTTTATTCTGCGGCGGCGAAAGATTTGGCAAGCAATGGATTGGATGATGCAGATTTTTGGAAGGCACGTTCAGAGTTGATGATCCCTATTCTTAAGGGTTGGCTGACTGAACGTTCTGTTTCAATTGCATCAGATGGTGTCCAAGTTCACGGCGGCATGGGTTTCATCGAAGAAACGGGTGCGGCGCAACATTACCGTGATGCGCGTATTCTGCCGATCTATGAAGGTACAACGGCGATCCAAGCAAATGATTTAATGTTTCGCAAAACGTTGCGCGATCAAGGCGTAGGTTTACGCGCATTGGTGTCGGATATTCGCGCGACGGCTGAAAACCTTTCGCCCGCTGACGGCGCGATTGGTACGGCGGCGCAGGCATTGGTGTTGGCTGCGGATTCAGCGGATGATGCAATTGGTGCGATTTTGACAGGTGGAATGTCGATGCGCGAAAGCGGCGCTGTATCAGTGCCATTGTTGATGATGTTGGGCACGCTTTGTGGTGGTTGGATGACATTAAGATCCGCGCAAGCCGCGCACGAACAACGAAACAGTGGTAATTGGGATGCGGCATTTTTGGATGCCAAAATTGCCTATGCCAGCGTTTTTGCCACCCAATCTTTGCCTCAAGTGAGCAGGTATGCGTTGACGATTCAAGCCGGCGGCAGCGCCGTTGAGGCAATTTCTCCCGAAATGCTTTGGGCGTAGACGTCTCAAAAAGCGATTAAAAAGCGACGATTGTCGGAATAGTCTATTTTTGAGTCGGCGAATCCCCTGCACAATCTCAAAATAAAAATAGCTTTGAAGAATGAGGTTAATCGTGCAAGCTGACCTCGGATTCGTTGCCTTTGGCCGCGAAGATCACAAAGTCACGCAAAGTGACGCACTTGCCACTTAGGGAGAATAAAATATGAAATTCACGAAAACACTTACAGCGATGGCTGTCGCACTGGCCGCAACAACTGGTTCAGCAGCGATGGCTTTGGACGAATTGGTCGTTGGTTACTTTTTGGAATGGCCAACAGCCAACCAATTCGCACAAGCGAACGATTTGTACGACGAAGCATTGGGCATCCCAGTTAAATGGGTTTCTTTTGATGCTGGTACTGCGATGTCAGCTGCTATGGCATCTGGTGACGTACACATCTCTTACTCACAAGGTGTGACACCATTCTTGGTTGCAACTGCTGCGGGTCAAGATTTGCAAGTTATCGACATTGCTGAAACATATTCAGACAATAACAACTGTGTTGTTCGTTCAACATTGGAAATCGATTCAGGCAATGCAATGGAATTGAAAGGCAAGCAAGTTGCTTTGCCAATCGGTACTGCTGCTCACTCTGACTTCTTGGCTCAAATCGGCCACTTTGGTCTTGCTGAAACAGATTTCAAAATTGTTGACATGACACCTGTTGATGGCGCTGCTGCGTTCGCATCAGGCGAATTCGACATGGTTTGTGGTTGGGGCGGC
>DKMK01000076.1 GCA_002469545.1 Rhodobacterales bacterium UBA7416
TGTGGGGTCGCCGCACCGCTTACACCCTATCGTGTTCAAGAACTTGATTTCATATATCGAAGCAAATGAAATTCGTCCGCTGGTGGCTAAAACTTATCCTTTGAGTGAGATACATACGGCGCAGGCAGATTTCGTTGCCAAAAAACACACGGGTAAATTGGTTCTTATCCCTGAACAATAAATGTGACAGGGGCAAAACGCCCCTGCCCTATTTCTTAAGCTCTGACTGCGTTCATGAAACGATCACGGATCACAACTGGATCTTTGGTAATAACGGGCACCTTGATGTTCCCTGATTCACATTTGGCCACGATAATGGTCATCTGTTTGCTATCAATTGCAGCTTGCAAAACCTTAGCCGTATCTTCGGCCTTACATTCCACAACGTTTTGACAACCACAGGCCTTAGCAACAGCGGTCAACGATGTCTTCTTGCCAGCATAAGTCGGCTGATCACCTGTTGATCCATAACTGCCGTTATCGATGATCAATAGGATGAAGTTATTGGCCACATTGTTGGCAATTGTTGGCAAGGTTCCAAAGTTGGTCAAAACTGAACCGTCACCATCGATGGAAATCACAGTTTTATCCTGTGCCAATGCCACGCCCAGACCGATGGACGAAGACAGGCCCATAGTTCCTAACATGTAAAAGTTGGTTGGTTGATCATCCATCATGTGTAACTCTTGGCTTGGTAAACCGATGTTACAAATAACCAATTGGTCGCGCAAAATTGGTAAGATTTCCTTCAATATGTCTGAGCGTATCATTCGCCATACCCTCCCCAAAACGACGCATCCGTTAGGATCGCCACAGGCTTATTACACATGAATGTGTATTTCAAAATCGCATCGAACTCTTCGACATCACTTTCTTCGTGAAAATGATATGTAGGGATATTCAACTGGTTGAGTAGAGCCTTTGTATGCACGGCCATTTCTGCCTGACATGCAACGGGCTCTCGCAACTCACCGCGATAACTAATAATCATTGGTAATGGCATGCGATAGTATTGCGTCAACGTAACTAGTGTGTTGATAGTCACTCCAATTGCAGTGTTTTGCATAATTATCGCCGGCCGCTTGCCGCCCATATACGCACCGGCACACAGACCCATGCCCTCATCCTCTTTGTTTGATGGAATATGGTAAATGCTTTGCTCTGCATCGACTGCATCAATAACGCCAGCCAACTGTTTGCATGGCACCGTGGTGACAAAACTGACGTCATTTTCAACAAGGTCAGACACGATTTTTTCACTTATAGTCATGGATAGTTCCCTTCTCTAAAAAGCACTCGGTGAATCTGGTTTTGACGTCTAAGCGAGTTTAGGATTGAAAGTACGATTAATTTCTCTTTTCCAAAAAGCAGAAACCAAGTTTTGAGATTTGTTCACAAACTAAATTACAAAAAAGTAAACGAAAATGTTCACCCTATTTACAAAGTGTGATCGTGAACATAACACTCTGTCTATGTTGAAAAACGAAAAACATATGAAACCAGAGCGCAAGAAAACCAGTTTTATTGGCCGTTTGCGCGGGAATTTTTTAACTGGATTGGTTATTGTTCTTCCTGTTGCACTTACCATTTGGATGGTTTGGTCTTTTATCGGCTTTGTAGATGATCGTGTGCTGCCACTTGTTCCCGATAAATATAATCCCCTGAGCTATGTTGATTTCAATATTCGTGGTGTCGGTGTTGGAATATTTCTGGTTTTCACTACGTTTATGGGCGCGTTAACAAAGGGTTTATTTGGACGTCAATTAGTTCGTTTAGGTGAAAGTATTGTTGATCGCGTCCCGATTGTGCGCTCCATTTATAATGGCGTGAAACAAATTGTAGAAACGATCACGTCGTCTTCTGATAACAATTTCGACAAAGTTTGTATGTTTGAATATCCACGAAAAGGAATTTGGGCGATTGGTTTTATTTCAACGTCAACTGGCGGCGAAATTCTGGATAAATCGGGTCGTAAAAGCTTGTACAGTATTTTCGTGCCAACCACACCCAACCCAACATCTGGTTTTTTACTTTTCCTTCCCCAAGATGATGTGATTTTACTGGATATGGATGTCGAGGCAGCCGCAAAATTAATTATCTCTGCGGGTATTGTTGAGCCACCAACGCGCAGTGAACTTCCTAAGGTGAAAACAACAAAATCAGGGCCAGCATGACATCTGCCTTGTTGACTGGCTACGCAACATCCTTTGCCTTGATATTGGCAATTGGTGCCCAAAATGCGATGGTTTTACGACAAGGTTTGGCGCGATCACATGTTTTTTGGGTCTGCTTATTTTGTGCGTTAAGTGATGCTATTTTGATTATTTTGGGTGTGGCTGGATTTTCGTTGGCAAGTAGTCGCTTTCCTAGCCTTCCCCTTTTCCTAACAATCGGTGGTACTCTGTTTTTGGTTTTTTATGGATTGAAACGATTATATGCCGCGTACTTTGGTGAATACGAAGGTGACATTAAAGGTAAAGCCCAGTCGTTGGGAGCTGTGATCGTTTCGCTTGCTGCAGTTACTTGGTTGAATCCCCATGTTTATTTAGACACTTTGGCATTACTTGGTGCTATCTCTGCTCAGTATGAACCAACCTCTGAAAAAGTTGCCTTTGCTTTGGGTGCAACTATGGCATCATTCTCGTTTTTCTTTGGTCTTGGTTATGGTGCTTCTTTTCTGACCCCATACTTCAAGTCTGCCAAAATGTGGCGCGCATTGGACATCGGAATTGCTGTCGTTATGTTTGTGATTGCTTTTGGATTGGTTATGTCACTTTAAGAATGCGGGCCTAAGCCCGCATTTGACACTATTTTGAATCTATCCACCAAACATCAGGTAAAAACCCAGTCCAATCACCATACATTGGCAGTGTCTGTGGGAACTTCATGGAGCTATCATGTGCTAGTCGGCTAACCGTATCATACCCAAAAGGTACGACATAACGCCCCGTTGTTAATACACGATCTAGAGCCTTTGTCGCCGCTACAAATTCGGATTGGTCTGTGGCTGTAAGCATATGATCAATTAAAGGCTCAATTGCTGGATCTTTTGCTCCCATATAGTTGCGCGTACCTGGATCAGTTACGCCTTTGGGACCCCAATACAACTTTTGCTCATTCCCAGGCGATAGACTTAACCACCATAAATTTGGAACCATGTCGTAATCATAGGTCTTTTTACGCTCGCGAAACTGAGTAGCGTCAAGCGATTTGATGCTAACTGTTATGCCAAGCCGCTTTAAGGCGTCGGCATAAATATTTGAAATTGCTTCGTTTTCTGCACTGCCAGTTTGAAGCAGAATCTCAATTTCAAAAACGTCACCTTGATCATTTTTTAAAATCCCAGAATCCAAGTGCCAACCCGCATCCGATAAATGCTTTGTTGCTTGGCGTAAACCTTTGCGATTACGTTTTCCATCGCTTACAGGAAATGAATAACCTTCCAGTGTGCCCGGCAACAGACTGTCGGTAAATGGAAGCAACAACTCTTTAACACGTCCTTCAGCGGGCTTGGTAGACATCCCAAGCTTTGAATTCGAAAAGAACGAACCAAATCGTGTTTTGGTTCCTGCATAAACCTTTTCATTGAAGTTAGTGTAATCAAATGCTTGAATTAAAGCTTCTCGAACACGCCAATCAGCAAATTTTTCGCGACGGGTATTCATAGCAAGCCCCTTCATTCCAGACGGGCGTTTATGTGAGATTAGTGATTTAGTTGCTCGACCAGATGTGATGCGGTCGAAGTTATAATTTTCGTCCCATTTGGCTCCGTTTCCTTCACGATAGTAAGAAATTTCACCTGCTTTAAATGCTTCGAAAATTACATTTCCATCAAGAAAGTAGTCATATCGCAATTCGGCTACATTATGACGCCCTTTGTTGAATCCAATGTTGTTACCCCAATAATTAGGGTTCCGTTTGAATTGAATAAAACGACCAGCTTCGAACTTATCAATGATGTATGGGCCACTTCCCGTTAGTGCTTTCAAACCACTTTCAGCAAAGTCTCGGCCTTCAAAATCTGCTTTTCGTAGAATAGGACGTAGGCCTAAAATCAGAGGTAACTCTTGGTCCCCACTGACAGACGACAATCGTACCGAACGTGGTCCCGTTTGCTCAATCTTTGTTACTTTTTTGAACGAACGAACATAACGCGGGTGACCAATTGTTCCCAGTGTTTCGAATGACCAGATAACATCTTCAACAGTAACGGGTGATCCATCCGAAAATTTGGCTTCTTCACGCAAAGTAAACTCAACCCACTCTCGGTTTTCACCGACTTCAACAGTTTCCGCAAGGAGGCCATATAAAGTGAAAGGTTCATCATATGAGCGTCCGAGTAAAGATTCTACAGTGTGCGCGCGAACACCGTACGGCGCTTTGCCTTTTAGAATATAGGGGTTTAACGAATCGAATCCTCCGCGTTCACCAAGGGTTATGCGCCCCCCCTGCGTTGCAGCAGGATTTGCGTAGGGTAAAGACACAAAATCTAGTGGAAGGTTAGGTTCTCCATACATAGCTATGCCATGTTTAGGTTCCGCCGATGCAATTGATCCCAATATACTACCTAAAAACAGGGTAACCGCCGCCAAGCTCGTTCTTCGTGTCATCTGCGCAACATCTCTCTTTGTTTGTTCTATCTTTCCCTACTTTCTAAGGCTTTGAGATAAAAAATCAATTTTTTCCTTGGCCTAGAGGGCGCCATGGGGATATAAGTGACTCACTGCTCGATAGGTTTCTTGCCTGTATGAAACCTGCCTCAATACTTGGCGCCCTCTTCGTGAGGGCGCTTTTTTTTGCCAAAATTTGGAGAAAGGCTGACTGATGAACATCTTAGTTCTATGTACCGGTAATTCAGCGCGATCGATCTTGCTGGAATATATTTTGGGAACCGATCCACGTATCAAGTCATTCTCGGCTGGTTCAAAGCCCACGGGATCGGTAAACCCTGCATCATTGCGACTACTGTCCAACATTGGTGTCCAAATTGATGGTTACAGTTCTAAATCATGGGATACGTTTTCCACTGAAAATGTGCCCCATATGGACATCGTGATAACCGTCTGTGGAAATGCACGCGATGAGACTTGTCCCTATTGGCCTGGAAATCCCTTGCGGGCACATTGGGGCGTGGACGATCCAGCGAACGCCATCGGTTCAGAAATTGAAATCGACAGAGCTTTTCTGAGCGCATATAATATCTTGAACCAACGTGCGCAGGCATTTTTGTCACAGCCCATTGAATCCATGAGTACTGTTAACTTACAAGCGTTGTTAAACAACGTTTCTACCATTGGTGTAAAATGACTCGAACACAAACATATCTGGCTGAATTTATTGGTACAGCTTTCCTTTTGGCCACTGTTATCGGATCAGGGATTATGGGGGAAACTTTAGCCAACGGAAATACGGCAATTGCTTTGCTGGGTAATACGATTGCAACAGGTGCTATTTTATTCGTGCTGATTACAATATTGGGTCCCATATCAGGTGCCCATTTCAATCCCGTTGTCACAATCGCATTTTTGATACGTCGTGAAATATCGATGCGTGATGCAGCGCCCTATATCGTTTTTCAGGTAATGGGTGGAATAATCGGCGTTTGGATAGCACATATCATGTTCGATCAACCAATTATGCAAACCTCCCAAACGCTACGTGCAGGCCCCTCTCAAGGGTTTTCGGAAATTATTGCAACATTTGGTCTTCTCTTGGTCATCTTTGGCGGCAACCATCACCGAGGTGACGCGGTGCCTGCATTGGTTGGCGTTTATATCACTGCCGCATACTGGTTCACCGCATCGACGAGTTTCGCCAATCCAGCGGTTACGATTGCCCGTACTTTGTCTGATAGTTTTGCAGGTATAAATCCAATGAATGCACCAATGTTCATTGCCTGCCAGATCATTGGCATGTTGGTTGCATTAGGTGTAGCAAAAGTTTTGTTTACGCAACAGACGTAACCCATAGGATCATCGCATCCTCTTGGCTTGTTGAAATAACATCATGTCCCATTGCAGCATCGTAATAGCAGCTGTCGCCACGGTTCATATCCACCGGTTCGTAAAACTCTGTATAAAGACGGATTTTACCAGACAGAACGTATAAAAATTCTTCC
>DKMK01000033.1 GCA_002469545.1 Rhodobacterales bacterium UBA7416
GGTGCCAGAACGCATTGCACGCCTTGGTCGGCAAGGTGGCGTAGGGTTTCTGGGAATTCGATGTCGTAGCAAATCAGGATCGCACATTTAATGCCTTTGAAGTCGAAAATTGTGGCGGTTGTACCAGGGGTGTAATGTTCCTGTTCGAAACCTGGCGGCAGCATTAGTTTACGGTGATTGGCGATGGATTTACCGAGTGCGTCAATGCATTGAGCTGAATTATAAACCGTGTCGCCATCGCGTTCCGAATAGCCATACAAGATTGCGGTGTTATGTCTTTTTGCTAGTTTGGCGATGTGTTTTGCTGTTGCACCGTCAGCGCGTTCTGCAACATCCGCGATATCGTTTGGGATGTTGTAGCCCTGCGCGAAGCCTTCGGGCAAAAGTATCAGATCGCAATTTGTACTGTGAGTTTTCAGTTGGGATTCTAGCCACGTCAGGCGTTCTGTCACACCATTTAATTCGCCCGCAGATTGGGCCAGTTTGAGGCGGAAGGACATTAGGATTTGCTCAGCAGAATTTCACGGGGATAATTGGTAAGGTATTCAAACCCTGTTTCAGTGACGACGATGGAATCGCCGATACGGCCTGCGGTGGAGCCATCGATGGAAATGCCACCATCAACGGCGAAGGTCATGCCTGCCTGTAGGATGGTTTCATCACCTGCTTTTAATTCGGGGGCTTCCAGATATGACACGCCGATTGAACGCCCCGTGCGATAGCCTGTTTCGTAGCCGCGTTCGGCGTACACTGCGTTTGCGGCGGCGGCCACCTCGGATGCGCGGATGCCCGGTTTGATTGTGGCGATTGCTGCCTGTTGGGCGTCTATTGCGGCTAGTTGGACACGCTCGCCTTCGGTTGATACCTCTTGGATGTGGAACATGCGGTCAAAACCGAGTTTGTATTGTTTGAATTGGGCCATGTTGCAAAAACAGAAATAGACGGGGTCGAATTTTTCGTACTGTTTGATGCTGGCGCGGCGGTGAACCATGGATGCATCTGTGCCGCTTTGTAATATTTGAAGATTATGGATCATGGGCGATACGAAGCGATCCCAGCCAGTATCGGTCAGAAATGTTGCCGCCTTGCGCGAGCCTGCGTTGATGACGGCAAGTGCGCTTTCGTATTCGGGGGCACCTGTGGTCAGTGATCCGTGGGCGGCGGCCATCATGGCACCTGCGATTTCGCCCGCTTGGCGCATGATGTTGATTTCGAAATCAGATTTAATCATGCGCTGGGCACCCAAGATGGGCGATATGTTTTCCAGAGGTGTGGATGGGTAGGTTTCATCCAAGAAATTGCGCACGATGGCCGGGATGTGATCGCGTTCGATCCAGATCGTGCCGGGTTTGTCGCTCAAGACGGAACCCAATGCGCGTGCCCAGCTGTTATCGCCGAAGTCTTCCCATTTGCGGATGTCTTCGACCCAAGTCATGGCCGTGACCATTTCACTCTCCATCAAGGGGGTGATGACAGTGGGGGCGTCGTGTGCGTCGACGATCAACATGGATGGGCGGCCAAATTCGATGCCCAGATATCCCCAAAAACCAGCCAAATATGCAATCGAGCTTTCGTCTGTGAAGACGGCTTTTGGGATGCCTAGATCACGCATACGTTGTTGAAGTTTGACTGTACGAGCCCGTGCGTGATCTAACATGTTTTTAACCCTTAAAAGTAACTGACTGATTTAAACCAATTTGCGATGACCATGCGTTCGCTGTCTTCCATATAGGACAGGTTTGCGGGGGGCATTGCATGGGTGATCCCAGCCTGAAGATAGATATCTTTTGCATAGGATGCGATTTGTGCACCTGTTTCCAATTTTACACCCTTGGGGGCCCAAAGAACACCATCGTACACTGGCTCTGCTGCATGGCACATAGAACAGCGACCCAGAACGATGTCGTGTACCTGTTCAAAATTTGCCGCTGCCATGTACTTTTCCTGGGACTTGGTCAGCATTGCCTCGGATTGGTTTTGAGCAGGAAGCAGGGACAACCACATGATGATGAAAAACAAGATGGTCGTTGCGGCCCATGTCCAATGCGGATTGCCTTTGCGTGCGTGAACAGAGTTAAAGTAATGGCGGATTGTTACACCCATCAAAAACACCAAACTGCCGATGATCCAATTATATTCTGTCGCAAAAGTTAGCGGATAGTGGTTGGACATCATCAAGAAGATGACGGGCAAAGTCAGATAGTTATTATGGGTCGAACGTTGTTTCGCGATTTGACCGTATTTTGGATCAGGTTTGCGACCTGCAATCAAATCAGCCACCACGATTTTTTGATTTGGAATGATGACCATGAACACGTTCGCGGCCATGATTGTCGCCGTTACAGCGCCCAGATGCAGTAATGCGGCACGGCCTGTGAATACCTTGGTAAAGCCCCATGAAAGCGCGACCAGAAGGATGTACAGTAAGACCATTAAACGACGATTATCATCGCCGAATTTAGAATAGCAAATTGCAGAATAAGTATACCAAACAACAACCATTGATCCGATGGATAGTAGGATCGCAACGGGTGTTGAAATGTCGGCAATATTTGGATCAATCAGATACAAATCCGAACCTGCGTAATACAGCAGTGCCATCAATGCAAAGCCTGACATCCAAGTTGCATAGCTTTCCCATTTAAACCATGTCAGATGTTCTGGCATGGCCGCAGGAGCCACCAAATATTTTTGGATGTGATAAAAACCACCGCCGTGCACTTGCCATTCTTCACCATAGGCGCCGTCAGGCAATTTAGGAACTTGGCGCAAACCAAGATCGAGTGCGATGAAATAGAATGATGATCCAATCCATGCGATTGCGGTGATGATGTGTAACCAGCGTGCTGCCAGTTCCGTCCATTCAATAAAAACTGCGAGATCGTACATTAGCTGCCCCTGTATGTTGAAAAGCCAAACGGCGAAAGAAGAAGTGGCACATGGTAATGGCTGTCCGCATCATTAATGCCAAAAGCGATTGGAATAATGTCCAAAAACAATGGTTCTGCCAGATTTGGATTTTGTGCGCGTAAATAATCACCTGCGTGAAAATCCAAACGATATGTACCGGTGGTGAATTCCCCAACAGGTAAAATGGGGCTGTTTGTGCGCCCATCATCATTGGTTGTCATCGTCGTGATAAGCTCATCACCACGGTATAAAACTATCTTTAAGTTCGCCGCAGGAAGCCCATTTCCTGTGTCTAAAACATGTGTTGTTAAAAATCCGTTTGGCATTCTTAGTCCCCTTGTGCGACCCGTATCTTGGCACTCAGGACACAAAAATGAAAGAGTGGCAACATATTTTCCTTCCCCTAGGGACAAATTTCGCGGATATTGTACTTCGCACGTTAAGGAATTCGTCATGAGTAGATACCCAAGAGACATGTGTGGCTATGCCGCAAACACACCAACCGCCAATTGGCCGAACAAAGCCAAGATCGCAGTTCAATTCGTAATTAACTACGAAGAGGGCGGTGAAAATTGTATTTTACATGACGACGAAGCATCCGAGGCATTTCTGTCCGAAATCGTTGGAGCAGCCGCATGGCAAGGGCAACGCCATTGGAATATGGAAAGTATTTATGAATACGGTGCGCGTGCAGGTTTTTGGCGCTTACACCGATTGTTCACCAAAAATGAAATTCCCGTCACTGTTTACGGCGTTGCAACCGCTTTGGCGCGTTCACCAGAACAGGTAGATGCAATGTTGGATGCAAATTGGGAAATTGCCAGTCATGGGCTGAAATGGATTGAGTACAAAGATTTCGAACCGCATCACGAAAATGATCACATTCAACGCGCGAAGGTTTTGCACGAACAAGTGACGGGCGAAGCCCCGCGCGGTTGGTACACTGGACGCTGTTCTGTAAATACGGTTGATTTGATCACGGCTGATGGATCGTTTGATTATGTGTCCGACAGTTATGCGGATGATTTACCTTATTGGCACAACAAAGGGGGCAAAGAGCAGTTAGTGATCCCGTACACGTTGGATGCAAACGATATGCGTTTCGCGACACCACAGGGGTTTAATTCTGGCGATCAGTTTTTCGCATATCTGCGCGATAGTTTTGATGCGTTGTACGCCGAAGGTGTGGACGGTGCGCCAAAGATGATGTCGATTGGTTTGCATTGTCGTTTGGCCGGGCGTCCGGGCCGCGTCCAAGCGATCAAGAAATTTATTGAATATGCGCAATCACATGCGGATGTTTGGTTTGCCAAGCGAATTGAAATTGCAGAATACTGGCATAAAAATCACCCAGCGCCAGATCGCACAACACAGCCAACATCCATGAACCGTGAAACATTCGTTGAAAAATACGGTTCTATTTTTGAACATTCTCCATGGGTTGCAGAACGCGCATACGATGCCGAACTTGGCGCTGCTAACAATTCAGCGCGTGGTTTGAAATCGGCAATGGCATTGCAATTTCGTATGGCCGACGAAGAAGATCGTTTGAACGTTCTTAAGGCCCATCCTGATTTAGCAGGAAAACTGGCGGCGGCGAAACGGTTGACCGCAGAAAGCACTGCAGAACAAGCCAGTGCGGGTTTGGATGAATTAACGGCTGAAGAACATGCCGAATTTACACATTTGAATAATGAGTACACCCTGAAACACGGGTTTCCGTTTATTATTGCCGTCAAAGGTTTGAGCAAAGATCACATCATGGCGCAGTTTAAAGCTCGTGTTTTGAATACGCGTGACGTTGAATTTAAAACGGCGTGCCGTCAGGTCGAACGTATTGCGCTCTTGCGCCTAAAGGAAGTCTTACCATGAGCTATTACGCACCCAAGGGTGGCTTGTTACCCCAATCAGTTACACCACAAGGACGTGCAAAATTCACCGAAAGCTATGCGTTTATTCCGACCGAAGTTTTCAGTGATATTGTAACGTCGAATCTGCCATTCTGGGAGAAGACACGTGCGTGGATCATTGCGCGCCCTTTGTCCGGGTTTGCCGAAACATTCGCACAGTATGTGGTCGAAGTTTCACCTGCAGGTGGTTCTACGAACCCTGAGCCGGATGTGGCGGCGCAAGCTGTTTTGTTTGTTGTTTCAGGAACGATCGAGGTGACGATCGATGGAAAAACGCACACGTTAAATGAAGGTGGTTACGCCTATATTCCGCCAGCAATCAATTGGACTGTTGAGAATACATCGGATAATGTTGCAACGTTCCATTGGGTACGTAAGCAGTATGAGCCTGTTACAGGCATTGGTATGCCCACAATTTTGGTAACGTCAGATCAAGAGGCTGCGCCGTCCGTTATGCCAGATTGCAATGGTGTGTGGTCTACAACCCGTTTCGTTGATCCAGCCGATATGCGTCACGATATGCATGTTAATATCGTGACGTTCCAAAAGGGCGGGTTGATCCCGTTCGAAGAAACACATGTCATGGAACACGGATTGTATGTGTTGCAGGGTAAGGCGCGTTATTTGTTGAACCAAGATTGGTATGATGTCGAGCCAGGTGATTTCATGTGGTTGCGTGCGTTTTCGCCCCAAGCCTGTGTTGCCACCAGCGATGAACCATTCCGATATCTGTTATACAAGGATGTTAATCGCCATCCAAAATTGACAATCAAATGAAGACTGTTTCGACCCAGCCGCTGAATGCGCAGGCATTTGCGCCTTATGGACAGGTGCTAGAATGTGCAGGCGACAGTATCGCAATAAACCAAGGTAACTGTCAGCGGTTTCACGATTTGGCAGAGCTGGAATTAGACGGCGGTGAAACGGGTATCAGTTTGTTTCATGCGAAGCTGCGTGAATTACCGTATGTTTTGGATTTAATGGAACGACACCCTTTGGGCAGTCAGGCATTCGTGCCGATGTCGCCTGATGGTTTTTTGATTTTAGTGGCAGATGATGACAACGGAACACCAGTGAATATTCTGGCATTTGTCAGCGCCCCAAACCAAGGGATCAACCTGCGTAAGAATGTATGGCATGGTGTTTTAACGCCTTTATCGGGTTCAGGCATGTTCGTGGTTGTTGATCGTATTGGTGATGGAAACAACCTAGAGGAATACTCATTAGTTGATCCAATTACAGTTTTGGCGGCACAATAACCCCTTCCTGTCACGTATTCGTGATTATTTTCTTGATTTTGCGCGAGATTCTGCCACTTTTCCCCTAAGTGCGTAGAAAGCGCACCTTAAGCACGCCCAAAGAGGCGTTAACCAAGGGGATAAATATGACAGATAGTACAAATAACTATTCGGATCCAAACGCGATGCCAGCAATGGGCACAGCAATTCCGTTAGGACTTCAACACGTATTGGCGATGTTTGCGTCAAACGTAACACCATCCATAATCGTTGCCGGCGCTGCTGGTTTGGCGTTTGGTGGAGCAGAGCAGGTTTACCTGATCCAGATGGCGATGTTATTCGCGGGTATCGCGACATTGTTCCAAACAATGGGCATGGGCCCGATTGGTGCACGTTTGCCAATTATGCAAGGTACGAGTTTCGCGTTTGTTGGTGTTTTGGCGGGTATCGCCGCGACCCAAGGTTTGGGCGTTGCACTTACAGCCTGTATCATCGGTGGTTTGATCCACTTTGCGCTGGGCGGCGTGATCGATAAGATCCGCTTCTTGTTCCCACCATTGGTAACCGGTTTGGTTATTTTGGCGATTGGTTTGTACCTGATCCCTGTTGCGATTAAATACGCGGCTGGCGGCGCGGCACCATTCCAAATGGAAGCTGCTAGTTTCGGTTCACTTAAGCATTGGACAGTGGCATTGAGTGTTGTTCTGGTTTCACTGGGTTGTAAATTCTTTGGTAAGGGTTTGGTTTCAACGGCTGCGATTTTGATCGGTTTGATTGTTGGTTACATCGTTGCAGGCATGTCTGGCATGGTCAGTTTTGCCGCTGTGGACAAGGCATCATGGGTGGCTTTGCCAAAGGTATTGCCATACGGTTTCGAATTCAGCTTAGGCGCGGTTATCGCGGTGACATTGGTATCAATCGTTTCAGCCATTGAAACAGTTGGTGACGCGTCAGCGACAACCAAAGCTGGTGCAGGTCGTGATGCGACAGATGCAGAAATCAAAGGCGCAACATATGCCGATGGTTTAGGTACTGCAGTTGCGGGTGTTTTCGGTGGTTTGCCAAATACATCATTTTCGCAAAACGTTGGTATCGTCGGTATGACAGGCGTAATGTCACGCCACGTTGTGACAATTGCTGGTGCGATTTTGATCATCTGTGGTCTGTTGCCAAAAATCGGTGCGGTTATCGCATCTATGCCTTTGCCAGTTCTTGGTGGTGGTGTGATCGTAATGTTCGGTATGGTTGCCGCGGCAGGTTTGAATATGTTGACAGAAGTGAACATGAACCGTCGTAACATGATCATCATTGCGGTTTCATTGGCATTTGGTCTGGGCCTGAATTTGGTCCCATCAGCGGTTCAATACCTACCAGGTGTCTTGAAAACGTTGGCAACATCTGCAGTGGCACCGACTGCTTTAGCTGCGGTTCTGTTGAACCTGATTTTGCCACAAGAAGACTAATCTAAAATATACGAAGAAAGGCCCTGCGTGATGCGTGGGGCCTTTTTATTTGCGCGGTGCGACATTTCGTGCAATGCTGTCCAGACTAACATCATGCGGGCGTTTTACGCCACATCGGATACCCGCAACATGATGATTGCAAAGAAGGTGGCGGATAACGTTTATGGAAATATCGTTTCTTCTGAATGGGGAAACAGTCCGACTTACTGTCACTGACCCTACTGTGACTGTATTGGATTGGTTGCGTGAAACCCAAGGTTTACGTGGTACCAAAGAGGGCTGTAACGAAGGCGATTGTGGTGCATGCACTGTGATGGTTAGCGACGTAAATGGAAACCAAGCGTTGAACGCTTGTATTTTATTTCTACCTCAACTGGATGGTAAATCACTTCGTACTGTCGAAGGGCTTGCGATTGGTGAAATTCTGCACCCAGTTCAAAAAGCAATGATTGACGAGCATGGATCGCAATGCGGTTTTTGCACGCCAGGGTTCGTGATGTCGATGGCGACCGCGCATGCAAACGATGCGGGTGACTATGATGATCAACTTGCGGGCAACCTGTGCCGCTGTACGGGTTATGCCCCCATCATTCGTGCCGCCGAAAAAATGGCGACCGAACCAAAGCCAGCATGGTTGGCGGATGACTATGCGTCTTTGGCGCAGTTGGAACCGACGACTGGCCACATGATGCCCACGTCACTGTCCGAGTTTGCAATCTGGTACAAAGAAAACCCTGACGCGACATTAATCGCTGGTGCCACAGATGCCGGTTTGTGGGTGACGAAAGGTTTGTCCGAATTGGGCAAAGTCTGCTTTTTAAAGCAGATTGATGAATTG
>DKMK01000014.1:0-5069 GCA_002469545.1 Rhodobacterales bacterium UBA7416
CCCGATAGGTTTGCAAAAACGCCAACAACCTTATCCATCAATGTATCGGATCGTTCCAACGCCTCGATTGTGTTCTCAAATGTCGGTGCATCTGTGTCAGCAACAATGCGGGCAACAGCCGCGCGAGTCTGCACGAACGCTTCGTCGAATGCATCTGCGTAATGTTCATCCTTGATCAAATCAAAGGGCGGCAATGCAAATGCGCGTGTCCAATCGGACAGAAATGGATTTTGTACAGACATCGAAAACTCCTGTTGCTTTGGTACATAGTTAGGGACGTTTCGCGATGTAATCCAGCGCCAAGCATACACATTGTCGTTTTTTGAATGAAACAGTCGGCACCCCTAGCGCGAGCGCGAATTTTTCTGCAATTCTACAGACAATTCATATCAGCGGAGATTCGATCATGAAAACCCATGTAAAAGCACTGGTCGTCGGCGGTGGCGCAGTTGGCACAGGCATTGCCTATCACCTTGCAAAATACGGCTGGAAGGATGTTATGTTGCTGGAGCGCGACGAACTGACATCAGGTTCCACATGGCACGCAGCTGGCTTGTTGCCATTGTTCAACATGGGCTACGCGACAACGCACCTGCATGACTACTCCGTTGATTTTTATAAATCACTCGAAGCTGAAACAGGCTTGAACGCTGGTTTCTCGGTTGTTGGTAACCTGCGCATGGCGCAAACCAAGGATCGTATGGACGAATACATGCTGTATGGTTCAATTGCAGAAACATGTGGCATCGAATATGAAAAACTGACCCCTGCACAAATCAAAGAGCGCTGGCCCTTGATCCGCACTGATGATCTGGAAGGCGCGATTTATCACCCAACAGACGGCTACATTAATCCCGCCGATGTGACCATGGCCATGGCCAAGGGTGCGCGTCAAATGGGCGTTACGATTGAGCGCAAATGGCAGGTTGATGGGTATGAGTGGACAGGTTCCGAATGGAAAGTCACCTGTACGAAAATGGTCGAAAAGGGCGGCAATCTTGTTCCATCCGAAGAGCAGGTTATCATCACCGCTGAACACGTTGTAACCGCCACAGGTAACCACGCACAACGCACCGCGAAATTGCTTGGCATCAAAATTCCTGCGATCCCTGTGGAACACCAATTCATCGTCACAGACGTTGATCCAGCCTTGCAAAAATGGCGTGCTGATGGAAACCCAGAACACCCTGTTATCCGCGACGCAGAC
This sequence comes from Rhodobacterales bacterium UBA7416, assembly GCA_002469545.1. GTDB lineage: Bacteria > Pseudomonadota > Alphaproteobacteria > Rhodobacterales > Rhodobacteraceae > Amylibacter. The sequence continues at coordinate 1,208 of DKMK01000014.1, forward strand.
GCACAATCATACGTCCGTGAAGAACGCGGCGGCTGGATTTTGGGCGTCTACGAAAAAGAAGCACCTGCACGTTTTGAATACGGTGTACCTGACAGCTTCCGCGCCGATTTGTTCCCATTAGAACTGGAACGTATCGAAGAGCAATACATGGCCATGATCCACCGCATGCCATCATGCGAAGAGAGCGGCCTGAAAGACGATTTCAACGGCCCAATCTGCTACACCCCTGATGGCAACCCATTGGTTGGACCAGCACCGGGCTTACGCAACATGTGGCTGGCCGAAGGTTTCTCTTTCGGCATCACTGCCGCTGGCGGTGTTGGCAACTACATGGCCCAAATGATGGTCGAAGGCGAAGCCGAAATCGACATGGCATCTCTTGATCCAAAACGCTACGGCTCTTGGATGACAACGGAATATGCCGCGCGTAAAAACGAAGAGTGTTATGATCACGTTTATAAGCTGCACCACCCAGACGAAGAACGCCCTGCGTGTTCTGGTCTGCGCACATCACCTGCATACGACCGTCAAAAGGCAGCTGGTGCACAATTTGGTCGCGTGAATGGTTGGGATCGTCCGAACTATTTCGGCCCATTGGATGCTGATGAAAACTTTGATCACGATGGCCGTTCGTTCCGCCGTGGCACATGGTGGCCATATGCAGTCGAGGAAGCTAAATCAATCCGCGAAGGCGTTGGCCTTGTTGATGCGACAGCATTCACTAAACACGTTGTTAAGGGACCAGGTGCCACGCAATTCCTTGATTGGTTCACTTGTAATAAGTTGCCAAAAATCGGCCGTATCAACCTGACTTACGCATTGACAGAATTTGGGACAACGCGCACCGAATACACAATCGTACGCAACAGCGAAAACAGCTACTACCTTGTTTCTGCGGGTGCATGGACAGCGTACGACGCTGATTACATGCGCAAAGCAGCCGAAGATAAGATGGAAGAATTCGGTTATATCGAAATCCAAGACGTCACAACACAATGGGGCGTTTTTGCAATCGCTGGCCCCAAAACCCGCGATGTTCTGTCCAAAATCATCAAGGATGCTGATCCAGTTACGGCCCTGTCCAACAAACGGTTCCCATGGTTGTCGGCGCGTCAAATCGAGCTAGGCATGTGCCCCGTCAATGCGATCCGCGTGGCTTACACGGGCGAACTTGGCTGGGAACTGCATCATCCGATTGAAATGCAAAACTATCTTTACGATCTGTTGATGGAAGCGGGCGCAGATGTTGGAATGAAATTGGTTGGTGGACGCGCGCAAAACTGGCTGCGTCAGGAAAAATCATACCGCGCGTTCGGCAACGAACTGGGCCGTGATGCAACACCAGCCGAAGCAGACCTGCCTCGCTTTATCGATATGGACAAAGATTTCCACGGCAAGGACGCAATGATCAAAACGGGTATCCGTTCCAAATGCGTAACCTTGTTGATCGACGGGCCAGACGATGCAGATCCATGGGGTCGCGAAGCATTGTATGACGGCGACACCAAAGTGGGTCGTTTGACATCTGGTGGCTACTCGGTGGCTTTTGAGAAATCCATTGGCATGGGATATGTTGATCCCGCATTAGCCAACGTGGGTCAAAAGCTGACGATCAATATTTTGGGCGATCGTTACCCCTGCGAGATTGTAGAAGACAGCCCATACGATCCCACAAACGCAACGATCCGCGTTAACATTCCAACGTGATCTTAAAATAAAACATCCAGCCCTATCTCAAGGGCTGGATGAAATCCCACAACTGCAGTAGCGTGTCCGAAAACCCCAAGGCATCACGTTGTTGCGATCCATCGTCATCGGTATTTCCCGCGCCATCAGCAGCACCATTTTCGTTGTTCTGGTTCTGTTGTATTTCACGCAACCCAATTACCTGCGCGCCTTTACCCCACAATTATTTGGCATCAACAAAGTCGCGCCAAATATATTTACAGATCAGCGCTTGAAAACGAACGCTATCAAGCGGGCAGTTGCAACGGCAGAAAGAAATGCGGCCAAGTTTTTCAAAAACCAAACCGCCGCCCCAACCTATATCGTTTGTTTTAATCCAAAATGCGCAAACGTGTTTGGAGCACTGCCATTGGGTTTAACATTGGGATATCACCGCATCATCATTGCACCCGATGGCTTCTCTCAACAAGTCTTTAATCACGAACGTATACACGCAGACTTGCATGCGCTGGTTGGCATTACGGGTGTCTATACAACGCCATTTCCAATGTGGTTTAACGAAGGCCTTGCAGAATACGTATCTGGTTTTGGATGCCAAGGTGGTGTGCCAAATACGAACGATATCAAACGTGTCAAAACGGCGGAAACGATTTGGCAATGGCAGTTATTGGTTTCAGATAAACAATACCGCCGCCACTACGGTGCAGCCTGTCGTGCAGTGGAGGAAATCAGTCAGCGCATTGGCAAAAACCGTCTAAGTGAAATCGTTCATAACGCACGAAACCAAATCCAATTCCTTTCGGACATAGGTTCATAGAGATATGAAAAATACATTAGCCCAAGCATTCCTTTTAATGTTCCTGTCCACCTTTTTGGTGATCGTGGGCGACACGGGCAGCAAGCTGTTGTCAGACGATGGGTTTTCCCAACTGTGGGTCGCATGGACACGTTTCGCAATCGCATCCATTATTTTGTTACCCTTCAGCGGACTAAAAATCGCCGAACTGCGTGGCCTGTTGGATTGGCGCGTCATCCTGCGCGCCGCCTTGATTTGCGGCGCAATCAGCAGCATCCTGACCGCCATCAAAACCGAACCCATGGCCAATGCATTTGGTGGGTTTTTCATCAGCCCAATAGTGTCCTACGTCTTGTCATGGCTGTTGCTCCGCGAAAAAATCACTTGGGAACGATCAATCCTACTTGGTATCAGCTTCGTTGGTGTTCTTGTCGTCGTCCGTCCTGGATTTGGCATGACAGCGGGCATGATGTTCGCCTTATTGGCGGGGGCCTGTCACGGCACATATCTGATGACAACCCGCTGGTTGATTACAGATTACCGACCGCGTTTTTTACTAATTTCTCAATTGATTATCGGTGCGGTCTTAATGCTGCCTGTCGCTACAAGTGTAATCCCAACGATCACCAATACTCACATTGGGTTTTTGATGCTATCCGCGCTTGGCTCGGCATTTGGAAATCTGATGATGGTGCTGACAAACAAGTCTACGCCCGCCAGCGTGGTTGCCCCATTGATTTACCTTCAACTCATTTCAGCAACGGCGATGGGTTATCTGGTTTTTTCACAGTGGCCCGATGCGCCAACGTTGATCGGTTTGTTGATCATCATTGGCGCAGGGTTATCATCATTATGGTTTGCAGGGCGCGGACGCTAGTACAACTTCATATGCGCCATGATCTGACCGTGGTCAGACGCCAGCTTGTTATACGGCGCTTCTGGATGTGATCCATCCGTCAGGTGATCATTAAACACGCTGAAATATTCCATCTCGCCAATTGCATGTGGCGTGTTTGGAATGAAATGGCGCGACATCAAAATTTGATCGATGCTTTCGTACACGCCACCAAATGCCGATGTGTAAACCATATCGCGCAATGACTTTTGCACGAACAGCTTTTCCGCCGAAACCATGGCCCGGCTTTCGATGGCTTCACGGATTTCAATATTCTGTTCGTCTGAATAGCGATCATTGCGACGCTCCGCATCATGACGCAGCATCCACGCATAGTTCTTGAACGGCTTTTCACCTGCAATAATTTCCGAACTCACCGCATGTTCGCCGTCATTATAATCGCCCAAAACCATCACGGGGTTGCCCGCATCCAATTCTTCGACAATCAGTTTACGTAAAACCATCGCCTCGGCCATGCGACGTAC
>DKMK01000014.1:5155-18481 GCA_002469545.1 Rhodobacterales bacterium UBA7416
AGATATTCGCCCAGCTTTGATTTTAGATGTGTATTGAAAACGGTCACAACCACATCACCTACAGGAATGCGTGCTTTGATAATTGGACGTGATGTGCGTGTCAGGGTGAATTCACCCGCATCGCCACCACCCAATTCAGGAAATTTAATAGTCAGTGGTTCATCCAACACCTGAATGATTTCGGGCGTCCCTACAAACCCATGGCGCGATACAATCGCCAAGCCGGGGCGGCGATGCCCAGGTTCACCATCATGGATATTGGGGGCGAAGAATATGTTCTTTTTGTCGTAAGCCTCAAACCCCAATTTCTTAAAAATCGCGCGTCGGTGATACCGTTTATCTTTGCCGGGGACCACTTCTGCATTGCTCGCCGCGCCGCGCGCGTTGGTTTCGGTAATCACGTCGTGCAGGCTTTGTGCGCTAAAGATTTCTTGGAAACAAACGATATCCGCGTTTAAGGTCAATAATTGATCTGCTAACCAATCCTCTTTCCATGAATGTTCTTCGGGGGTGTAGGTTTGAAATTGATAATATTCATGTTCTGCTTCAATCAAATTCTTCACGTTGAAACTGCTGATGGTAAATTCTGTCACGACTAACTCCCGTATTGCGCTAAGGCTCTATTAAAGACCTCTGCGTCCACATTACCACCCGTGGCCACCACAATGACATCATCGTGTTCGATTTCATTCCCGTGAAACAGCGCCGCCGCCAATGCAACAGCGCCGCCAGGCTCTACAACAATACGCAAACGCTCGAATGCCAATACCATGGCGCGCAACGCTTCTTCCTCGCTGACGGCAATACCTGCGCCCGCCAAACGTTTCAGAATAGGGAATGTTTTGTCTCCCGGACATAACGTTAAAATCGCATCACATAACGAGCCACTTGTTTGCGCGTTCTTTTCGATTTTGCCCGAAATTAAGGATCGTTTGAAATCATCGAAATTTTCGGGTTCTACAGTGCGCACCTGCATGTCTGGTGATAATGCTTCCAATGACAATGATATCCCAGATGCCAAACCACCGCCGCCCGCACATACCAATACACTTGCGGATTTTACGCCCATGTCTTTGGCTTGCTCAGCTAATTCAATGCCAACGGAACCCTGTCCCGCAATAACTTGGTCGTCGTCATATGGACGGATTAAAATACGCGCACCATCTGGATTGACACGTTTTTCAACTTCATCGCGATCCTCACTGGCGCGATCGTACATAACCACTTCGGCACCCATTGCGCGCGTGTTCGCGATCTTAACTGCAGGCGCATCACTTGGCATAATAATAATCGCAGATACACCATGTTTCGCCGCAGCATTCGCGATGCCTTGGGCATGGTTTCCTGACGAAAACGTAATCACGCCACGTGCACGTTGGGCATCACTCAACGCCGAAATCGCCGCCCAACCCCCGCGAAACTTGAACGACCCAGTATGTTGTAAACATTCCGCTTTTACCCAAACACGGCGCCCCGCGATGTCATCCAAAAATGGTGACGACAACAACGGTGTACGACGCGCATGGGGCGACACACGCGCATATGCGGATTTGATCAATTCATAAGTGCTCATTTCAAACCTTCCAACAGGGCAGGGATGCCCGTTAAATCATCCGCCACCCAGCGTGGTTTATTGTCCAACCGATCCATAGGATCACCTGCGCGGTTCACCCACAATGTATTGAAGCCAAACGCACTGGAACCTGCCACATCCCATCCGTTTGACGACACGAACAACACTTGTTCAGCATCACAATTGAACCGATCTAAAACCAGCTGATAAACCGCCATATCCGGCTTATAGACCTTGATGTCTTCGACACTGATAACCGCGTCTAAAACGCCACCCAAATCCGCAGATTTAACCGCGCCATCCAACATATCCGGTGAACCATTCGATAAAATTCCGGTGTTATACCCTGCCGATTTCAACGCGCCCAACATCGACGGCACCTCGTTATATGCCGCCAATTTCCAGTACAATGCTAACAAGACGTCACGCAGTTCCGTATCATCCAATCCGCTTTCTTCCAGTGCGAAATCTAATCCGTCCTGCGTCACAGTCCAAAAATCTTTGTGTTGATTGGTGATGCGCCGCAGCCACGTGTACTGCAACTGTTTCAACCGCCAAGTGGTCGCGACACGCACCCAATGTGGCGCGAAATCCGCACGTTGATCCCCAACCGCACGCGCGGCAGAGGCCACATCAAACAAGGTGCCATAGGCATCGAAAATACAGGTGGTTATCATTGGGGTCTCCTTTCGATCAGCTTTGATCAAAAGCGCGCCCGCGTCAATTCTATTACATGTAATACATCATCAATGGCAGACCAGCCCATAAGAGCGTGATCATGCACATAACATAGATCACCAACAACATCAGGCCTTGGCGTTTTGTTGGCTTGCGTACAATTACATAATCACTTGGGTTCATTATCGCTGGCAAAGACATCAACGTTAAGATGATGATGAAATAACTTTGGGTTAAAAACCCAAATATCAATGCTAATCCCATCATAGCCATCCCAAAAGGCTTGGCTGCTTTCGGCCAAAAGATCTCAAACAAAATACGGCTTATTTTACCACCATCCAACGGCCCAATTGGCAACAAATTGAAAAAATTCAGCGCACCTGAATATATCCCAAAATCCCACAAAAACTCACTTAACAATGGATGCAAATCATAACCGCCGCGCACAATCACTAACGCCAATACCGTGGGTGCAATGCAAATTGCAGGCCCCATGACGGATATGAAAAAACTGTGCAATGGCCCATCAGGACGCTTGGCCGAACTGGCCACACCACCCATCAATGGGATCAATCGAAACGTCGCATCGTCGTGCCTACAAACACGAAATGCAGCCACGTGGCCGAATTCATGAATGGCAATGATAGCAACCAACGCCAGGCCAGTTATGGGTCCCAGAAAAAACATGGCGGCCGCAATTGAAAGCGCCGCCATGACCAATGATTCAGTCGAAAACGATATTCGAAATCGACGCCCCGGTGCGATCCAACCGCCTTTTAAAATGAAATATGTTAATACACACAGCCCAAGGGCCAAAAATAAATTCATTAAATAACCGTTTGCCTCTAAGAATTTTCAGGTTGCGGCATGCTTAAAACATGAAAACCACCATCAACACAGATGATTTCACCCGTTGTATATGCACCGTAATCAGACGCTAAATATACAGCAGTTCCACCAACGGATTCCAACGTCGCGTTCGAACGCAATGGCGCATTTTCTGCTGTCACCTTAAACGTCTTACGCGCGCCGCCAATTGCAGCGCCCGCCAGCGTTTTCATCGGGCCGGGGCTGATCGCGTTCACGCGAATACCCTGTGGGCCCAAATCGTTGGCCAAATAACGCACTGTGCTTTCCAACGCGGCCTTGGCCACGCCCATCACATTGTAGTTCGGCGTTACGCGGTTTGAACCTTGGAACGTCAGCGTCAAAATCGTGCCGCCATCGGCCATCATAGGCAACGCACGGCGTGCAACCTCAATCAATGAGTAACAGGAAATATCCAAACTGTTTTTAAAGTTCTCGCGGCTGGTATCCACAAAACGGCCAGTCAGCTCGTTTTTATCGGAATAGGCCACAGCATGAACGATAAAGTCCAACTTTCCCCATTTTTCGCCCAGTTCAGAAAACGCACGTTCCAATGACGCATCATCCGTTACATCCACATCAACCATGATGTCAGACCCAACAGTGGCCGCCAATGGTTCCAAACGATTACCAAAGGCTTCACCTTGGTATGTAAACGCTAGCTCGGCACCTTGCGTCGCCATCTCGCGGGCAATGCCCCACGCGATGGAACGCTCGTTCGCGACACCCATAATCAGGCCGCGTTTGCCCTTCATTAAATCAGACATATGATCACCCGTTATACTTGCTCATGGCAAGGCTGGCATTCGTGCCACCAAAGCCAAAGCTGTTTGACAGAACCGTATCCAAGCCTGCGTTATCAACACGTGTTGTACAAATTTCGCTGACTTTCAACGCTGGGTCCAATTCCGTGATATTCGCGGACGCTGTGATGAAATCTTTGTCCAACATGATCAACGAATAGATCGCCTCTTGAACACCAGTCGCACCTAACGAGTGACCCGTTAGGGACTTCGTTGAACTGATCACTGGTTGTTCTTGGCCTGCAAACACACGACGCACAGCTTCGACTTCGGTTACGTCACCTGCTGGTGTCGATGTGCCGTGAGCATTGATGTATGAAACATTGCGTTCGCCAATTGTGGACAACGCCAATTTCATCGAACGTTCACCGCCTTCACCGGATGGAGCAACCATATCATGCCCATCAGATGTCGCGCCGTAACCCGTAACTTCTGCATAGATTTTCGCTCCACGTGCCAATGCGTGATCCAGCTCTTCCAGAACCACAACACCGCCACCACCAGCGATTACAAAACCATCACGTGTTGCATCAAATGCGCGCGACGCAGTTGCCGGCGTGTCGTTATGTTTGGATGACATCGCACCCATGGCATCAAACAAACAGGACATCGTCCAGTCCAATTCTTCACCACCACCAGCAAATACAATATCCTGCTTGCCCATCTGAATTTGCTCTACACCGTTACCGATGCAATGCGCAGATGTGGAACAGGCGGATGTGATTGAATAGTTCACGCCCTTAATTTTGAACGGCGTTGCCAAACATGCGGAATTCGTTGATGACATACAACGTGTCACCATGAACGGACCCATGCGCTTTGGTGCGCCTTTTTCCAATGTCAGACGGTGCGCTTCGAACAGGTTGATCGTGGATGGTCCACCAGACCCCATCACCAAACCAGTGCGCTCGTTAGAAACATCGCTGTCCTCCAAGCCACTGTCGGCAATTGCTTGCTCCATAGCTAAGAAGTTATATGCAGCACCCATACCCATGAAACGCATCTGACGTTTATCGATATGTTCAGTCACATCAATTTGTGGCATGCCGTGGATTTGCGAACGAAACCCTTTTTCAGCATAATCAGGTGCGGCAACGATGCCCGAACGACCCTCTTTCAGACTGCTAGTGACTTCGTCAATATTGTTACCAATAGAAGAGATGATGCCCATCCCTGTTACAACTACGCGACGCATATTATTCTCCTTAAGTGGGGATTGGGGATTAGCCCTCTTGGTTGGCCAAGCCAACTTTCATGTCTTTTACAGCGTAAATCAATTCGCCATCTGCATGTACTGTGCCGTTGGCGACGCCGATTTTCAACTTGCGATCAATGACGCGCGTGAACTCAACGTTATACGTCAACATTTTACGTGCAGGTGTCACCATGCCCGTCAACTTCACTTCGCCAACGCCAAGTGCCATGCCTTTGCCTAACATTCCACGCCAGCCCAGATTGAAACCTGTCAACTGCCACAAGCCGTCTAAACCCAAACAGCCGGGCATAATTGGATTGCCAGGAAAATGGCACTCAAAGAACCATAATTCTGGTTTGATATCAAATTCTGCAACAACATGACCTTTACCAAACTCACCGCCGTCTGCGGATAATTCGGTGATACGATCCATCATCAACATGGGTGGTGCTGGTAGTTGCGCATTCGTCGGGCCAAACAATTCGCCGCGCGAACACTTCAATAAATCATCGTATCCGTAACTTGTTGGTCTGTCGGTCATATTGGTCTGCTCCATTGGTATCTTTCTTTGCTACTTATCATTCATCACGCTTTGCTTGCAAGGCTCGCTTGCTCTCTGGCGACATGGATGTCGCAAAACCGATTGAAAACCCGTTAAATTAGCGCCATACTAAATGTATCACAGAGGTTTCGCATGAAAACGACCACAGAAAATCGCGGCAATGTATGGCTGAACTCAGCCAACGTTCGTCCAACACGCCAGCGTCTGGCTTTGGCCCATCTATTGGTTGGCGATGGTCAAAACCGTCACGTATGTGCAGAAAGCTTGCACGAAGCAGCGATTTCCAACGAACTTAGTGTGTCTCTGGCTACGGTTTACAACACATTACGCGTCTTTTGTGATGCAGGGTTAATGCATGAAATTCGTGTCGATGGTCACAAATCTTACTTTGATACCCGCACCGATGATCACCCTCATTTCTACTGGGAAAGCACCGGTGAATTAACCGATGCCCCAAAGGAATCAGTGCGCTTTGACACCCTTCCACATGCGCCCGAAGGTTTTGAAGTTTCACGTGTCGATGTTGTTGTCCGCCTAAAAAATAAATAATCACCCTTTTCTTGGAAATTTGCTTAGAGTCGCTGCCAAAGCACTTGAAAGTAAATTTTATGATCATAATTGAAGATCATATTGTTAAAACAAACAACTGGGAACGAACATGAGCTTAGTAGATGCAGAGACTGTGCAAGATCTCGTGGTAAAACGGGCCGAAGGCCCATACCAATTGATCGCTTGCACCTCTCAAATCGTTTCGTCACTTTTGGTGAACCAAAAAGTCGAAACATCACAATTAACCACCGTAATTGACGAAGTCTTTCAAAAGTTAAAAGACCTCGAAGCAGCCGCCGAAGCAGAGGGAGGCCGTTTACGACCTGCTGTGCCAGTGGCTGAATCAATATCGGAGGATTTTATCACATGTCTGGAAGACGGAAAAAAATTCAAAATGTTGAAAAAACATTTGATGTCCGTCTATGGCATGACTCCAAACGAATATCGTCGCAAATGGAATTTGGACCCTGATTACCCAATGACTGCGCCAAGTTACGCAGTGAAACGTCAAGAATTGGCGAAAAAAATCGGATTGGGCCGCAAACGCGCTTAATACGGCAACCATTGAACACGTATCAGAAACTCTATAAGGCCCTGCAAATACAAACCGTGTATGCAGGGCCTTATCATGTCTAAGACGAAAAACCTTTATATCAAAACCTTCGGCTGTCAGATGAATGTCTATGACAGCGAACGCATGGCCACGGCCATGGGCGCCGAAGGTTATAACGAAGTCTCCTCTCCAGAAGAGGCGGACATGATATTGCTGAATACTTGCCACATCCGTGAAAAAGCGGCGGAAAAAGTATATTCTGATTTGGGCCGTTTCAAACCGCTAAAGGCGAAAAATCCTGATCTTAAAATTGGTGTTACAGGCTGTGTTGCACAGGCCGAAGGCCAAGAAATCATGCGCCGTCAGCCTTTGGTTGACATCGTGGTCGGGCCACAGGCTTATCACCGGCTACCTGATATGGTGAAGGCCGTCGAAAAAGGTGAAAAACCAATCGACACAGACTTCCCCGAAGAAGACAAATTCGAACACCTGCCAACCGCACCCAAAATGAAACGCGCCCCGTCCGCGTTCCTAACAGTCCAAGAGGGCTGCGATAAATTCTGTGCTTTTTGTGTGGTACCGTTCACACGCGGCGCAGAAATGTCCCGCCCAGTCACGCAAATCGTAACCGAAGCCCGCGATCTGGTTGAACGCGGTGTACGCGACATCACATTGCTTGGCCAAAACGTAAACGCCTATCACGGGCCAATGGGCGACGGGGATGCGACCTTGCCGCAACTGATCCGCGAACTGTCCAAAATCGATGACCTAAAACGCATTCGTTTCACCACATCACACCCAAACGACATGACCCAAGAATTGATTGATGCGCATGGCGAAATGGAAAAGCTGATGCCATACCTGCACCTGCCAGTGCAATCAGGCTCCGATAACGTTCTAAAGGCGATGAACCGTAAGCACACGGCTGACAGCTACCTCAAAATCATCGAACGTTTACGCGTTGCACGCCCTGATTTGGCGCTGTCTGGCGACTTTATCGTGGGGTTCCCCGGTGAATCTGACGCTGATTTCGAACAAACCCTGGATTTGGTTCGCGAAGTCAAATACGCGCAAGCTTACTCATTCAAATATTCCACCCGTCCCGGAACGCCCGCCGCCGATAAAAAAGTACAGGTCCCCGAAGACGTGAAATCCGAACGCTTGCAACGTCTTCAGACATTGCTGTCACAGCACCAAAAGGAATTCATGGGAACAATGGTTGGTCGTGTTTTGCCTGTATTATTGGAACGTCCAGGCCGCCTAGAGGGCCAACTCGTTGGCCGTTCAGAATACCTACACGGCGTTCACGCCAGCATTGACCAAGCTAAAATCGGGGATGTTGTTAATTTGCGTATTTTGGGCGCTGATACAAATTCCCTGCGCGCAGAATTTGTCAGCAAGCAATAGCATTCGACCAAGCTGTTCAAATTGCCCGAAAATCCCCGTTTGGCTCCGCTGTGTTAATTTAATCCCAAATTAAGGGGATAATCGTAATGATTTGCGCCATGAGCCTTGAATTCATTCATTTTGTTGGTAAGTTACGTCGCTAAATGGGGTCTAAATTCTGGCTTCATCTAAATGTATTTTTATAGGGGGCATGAAAGTTGATTTCCGCTAACTTTAAGACAGCCACACTCAGCGCATTCGTAGGGGGGCTTCTTGCAGCATCTCTATCCGCGCCAGTGCAAGCTGAAAGCTACTACCGGGTATCTGGACAGATCCAGACGGGTGCGAACACTGGGTAATGGACGATGGTCTCGAAGGTTTTATGACACCAAACGTTACTCCAAACGGTAAACCAGTTTGTAAACGCGGCAACACTTGTCTGATCGCAGGATCAGACCAATTGTTTGCCGTTGACGCGCTGTCATTTCTGACGAAGGCCGCGCAAGCCTAGAAGAGTTCTTTGCAAAGCAAACGAACTATGGCTACGTCATCGAAGGTCACACAGACTCTGATGCCAGCGATGCATACAATCTAGGCTTGGCAAAACGCCGTGCCGCCGCAGTTGAAAAAATCGCAAAAACATCGGGTGCAAAATCCGTTGAAACACGCTCTTACGGTGAACGTAAGCCACGTGCGACGAATACGACAAAAGCAGGCAAGCGCTTGAACCGTCGTGTTGAAATTCAATGTATCGCACGTCCAGGAGGCAAATCATGAAAAGCAAACTTGTACTTATCGCAGCGCTTTCTGCATTTGGCTTGACCGGCTGTATTGGCCTTGATCCGGTATTGTGGAACATCGAAGACAAAACGCGCGACACGGGTATTGATGCTGGAGATCTAACAGAAATGGTTGCTGGCATTTGGGTTGACCCACATGGTTGTGATCACTGGATCATCGACGACGGTGTCGAAGGCTATCTTTCTGCGCGTTTGGCTGACGACGGCAAACCTGTTTGTTCAGGCACTGGCGTTCCAAACACGGCAACAGGCCCGTTCATTCGTGGTCGTGAAAGCACACGTGATTAATTTCGCATTGCAGACGTAATCTTGAAAGGCCGCTGATCAATTCGGCGGCCTTTTTCTTTGAAACATACTTGCGGGTGAGGGCGCTATACGTCATCATCAAACTAACCCCACCGAAACGGAGAGCAAGAATTTGACAACACAGGCGCCACACGCGGCAGACCTTGGCGAAGCCGCAGAATTGATCGTAACTTTTTCAGACAACAAGCTGTTGATCGATCTATGTGGGGAATTTGATAAAAACCTTGCCCAAGTTGAAAAAGCTCTTTCAGTTCAAATCGTCCACCGGGGTAACGAATTGGCCCTGATCGGTGACCCCGACACAGCCGAAAAAACTGAATCCGTTCTCAAAGCTATGTACCTACGTCTGGAACAACGCAAAGAGCTGTTGGCGCCCGACATCGACGCCATATTACGCTTTGGAAACTCTTCTGAAAACACAGGCGTACGTGATGGCGATCAAATCGAAATGTTTTCCGCTGGCGGTACAGAAATCCGCACGCGCAAAAAAACCGTCGAACCACGCACCCCAACCCAAAAAAAATACGTCGAACAACTGTTCAAACATGAACTTGTTTTCGGGCTTGGACCTGCTGGCACAGGTAAAACATATCTGGCCGTTGCCGCCGCTGTTTCAATGTTCATAGAAGGTCAAGTGGACCGCATCATCTTATCACGTCCCGCCGTCGAGGCAGGTGAACGCCTTGGATTTCTACCGGGCGACATGAAGGACAAAGTCGATCCATATATGCAGCCTCTTTATGATGCGCTGAACGATTTCTTACCGGCCAATCAACTGGAGAAATTGATCGAAGAAAAGAAAATAGAAATTGCACCGTTGGCGTTCATGCGTGGGCGCACATTGGCAAACGCCTTTGTCGTGCTGGACGAAGCACAAAATGCCACCACCATGCAGATGAAAATGTTCTTAACACGCATGGGTCAAGGCTCGCATATGGCGATCACCGGCGACACCAGCCAAATCGATTTACCTCGCGGCGTCCCATCCGGCTTGGTTGAGGCGAAAAATGTATTGCGTGATGTCAAAGGCATCGGGTTTACACAATTCGATGTCTCAGATGTTGTGCGCCATCCAATGGTCGCAAAAATCATTATAGCTTATGATAAAAATGCGAAACGCAATGGCTGACATCATTGTCGAAGACACGCGCTGGAATGACGTCAATCTCGATGCGATGTGCGATACAACCTTTGACGTAGTGCTGTTCGATCTCAACCTGTCATCTGAATGGAATATTGGCGTGCTGGCATGCGATGATGCTAAAATTGCCACGTTAAACGCCGAATTTCGCGACAAACCAACACCCACAAATGTGCTTTCTTGGCCGGCCATCGATTTGGCACCCGACACCGTGGGTGATATGCCAGATGCACCACAAACAGATGTCTTTGGTGATAACGAACTTGGCGATATTGCTATTTCATACGATACTTGCATGCGCGAAGCGGTCGCGCAAAACATCACAATGATTGATCACACAACACATCTTTTGATGCATGGTCTTCTTCATTTATTAGGCTATGATCACGAAACAGACGCTGACGCCACTCTAATGGAAGGAATGGAGTCGCGCTTGCTGGAAAAAATGGGTATAAAAGACCCATATAAAGACGAATAACCACTGCCATTATCTTGGAAAGGACCAATGGGCGACATAATTGAAGGGTCTTCGAGAGCGGCGCAAAGCGCGCACTCATCCCCAAAAACAGGCTTTTTCCACCGTTTATTAAACGGCGCAAAAGCCAACACTTTACCGAAATCCGCGCCACCCACTCAGATGGCAGACGCTGGCATCAGCAAACTTAAAACCATGCGCGTCGAAGACGTGGCAATACCGCGTTCTGACATTGTTTGCGTGCCTTCAGACATGGAACTTGACTCACTGATCGATGAATTCCGCGAAAGCGGTTATTCACGCTTACCTGTATTCCAAGATACATTGGACAATCCCATCGGCATGGTTCACCTCAAAGACGTTGCCTTGAAACATGGTTTTAATGGCAAACCTAAATCGTTTGAGGTAACCAAGCTTGTGCGCGCCGTATTGTTCGTACCACCTTCTATGCCCTTGGATGTTTTGCTGCAAAAAATGCAAGCAGAACGCACACATATGGCGCTTGTTGTGGATGAATATGGCGGCGTTGACGGTTTGGCGACAATTGAAGATCTGGTCGAGCAACTGGTTGGTGAAATCGCAGATGAACATGACACTGATGATGATGTGACATGGACAGAATCCGAACCCGGTATCTATATCTGCCAATCACGTGCATCTCTTGAAGAATTTGAAAAGGTTTTGGGTGTAGATCTTGCATCAGACACCGACGACGAAGAGATTGATACAGTGGGCGGCCTTGTCTTTATGATGACAGGGCGTGTCCCCGTGCGAGGCGAGGTGATATCGCACCCATCGGGCTATGACTTTGAGATTTTGGAAGCGGACCCAAGGCGTCTGAAACGACTGCGGGTATATAAAAAACCTCAAAAGAAATAGGTGAAAACGATTGCCAACGCCTGACACCAGCCAATCAATGACGTGGCGCAAGCGGCTTGTATTATTTTGCCTTGGCCTATTGTTGGCGTTGGGGCAGGCCCCCTTTGATCTGTCATTGATTTACTTTGTGATCCTGCCTTATCTGGGCTGGATGATACGCGATATACCGACGCCAAAGCTGGGTTTTGGCATCGGTTGGTGGGTCGCATTGGGCTATTTCGCTTTGACCCTTATGTGGATCGTGGAACCCTTTTTCGTGGAACCTGAAATCACGGGCTGGATGGCGCCATTTGCCTTGGGCTTAATGGCGGCAGGACTTGCCCTATTTTGGGGCGCTGGCTTTGCTGCGGCAGTTAAAATCATGCCAACAGGGGCAGGGCGCCTTATCGTTTTGGCAATCACATGGACAGCATTTGAATATCTGCGTGCCAATATTCTAACTGGATTCCCTTGGGGGCATCTCAGCTATGGCCTTGTTGATCTACCCATAGGGCAATTGGCGGCGTTTGTCGGCATTCACGGAGCAGGCCTCATCATTTTGTTAATCTGCTTTTTGCCAGCAATGTTTGCCGCACGCTTTTGGGATGGCGCATTATGGGCGACCATTTCATTTTTTATACTGATGGCTATGGGCCAATGGTGGATGCATGGGCCCGTTGCGATGAATCCTGACAATACCTTGGTGAGGGTCATACAACCAAACGCGGCTCAACATTTGAAATGGCGCCGTGATATGGTTGATGTCTTTTATGGACGCCAATTGGGTTATACACGCGCCCAAACACAACAACGCCCAGACGTTGTGATCTGGCCAGAAACTGCCATCCCATATTTGTACGGCGACAGCTTATCAATTCTGCAGGAAATTGCTACGGCATCTGGCCCCACGACATCTGTGATTGCGGGTATTGTGCGCACTGAGGGCACAGCACCTCGCAATTCGCTGCTCTTTTTGGATCCAGCGGGCGGCCCGAGCGCGTTGTATGATAAACAGCATTTGGTCCCGTTTGGCGAATATATGCCATTTGCAGACTTGATTGATCGTATGGGTCTTTCTGGTCTAACCGGTTTGGCTGGGCGCTTCGTTTCAGGGACTGGCAGTCGCGTTATTTCTGGCCACAACGTGCCTGATTTTCTGGCGCTCATCTGTTACGAAGCAATATTTCCGCAATATGTACGCAGTTCAAAAAATCGCCCCGAATGGATCGTGCATATAACGAACGACGCATGGTTTGGTGAATTTTCAGGTCCCTATCAACATCTCGCACAGGCACAAATGCGTGCAATCGAACAAGGCTTGCCTGTTGTGCGATCTGCTAACACAGGCGTTTCAGCAATGATCGACCCAAATGGCCGCATCACGCACAGCATGAAATTGGGTACCGCTGGATACTTTGATGCGCACTTACCAGCGGCGCACGTTTCAACGGTATATGCACGTTTTGGCGAATGGATATGGACTGTGATCGCGATATTGTTGCTTTTGGGCACACTTTTTAATGCAACGCGCCCTGCCCGCGAAATAGATTGACCCTTCACAATAAACTGCTATCAAATGA
>DKMK01000014.1:18495-27021 GCA_002469545.1 Rhodobacterales bacterium UBA7416
TACATGTCCCGTCAGAACTATATTTTTACCTCGGAATCCGTTTCCGAAGGCCACCCAGATAAAATTTGCGACCGTATTTCAGACGCAATTCTTGATGCATTCCTAGCCGAAGAAGAAATGGCTCGCGTTGCTTGCGAAACCTTTGCCACCACAAATCGCGTTATTATCGGCGGCGAAGTAGGATTGTCTAGCGAAGCAAAATTGAAAACTTTCATGGGTGGTGTAGAAGATATCGTTCGTGGCTGCGTTCGCGAAATTGGCTATGAACAAGATGGCTTTCACTGGAAAAACATGTCTGTTGAAAATTACTTGCACGCCCAATCCGCACATATCGCCCAAGGCGTTGATGCAGACGGCGCAGGCGATCAGGGCATCATGTTTGGCTATGCCACAGATGAAACACCGGAATTAATGCCGGCCCCGATCCAATACGCTCACGCAATCTTGCGCAATTTGGCACAGGCTCGCCACTCGGGCGAAACACCACAATTGGGCCCAGACGCGAAATCACAACTTTCCGTGCACTACGAAAACGGCAAGCCCGTTGGCGTGACATCCATCGTTTTGTCGACCCAACACGTGGATGAAACCATGACATCCGAAGATGTGCGTGATTTGGTTGAACCATACATTCGCAAAACACTACCTGACGGCTGGATTTCCGAGGACACTGAATGGCACGTGAACCCGACAGGTAAATTCGTCATCGGCGGCCCAGATGGCGACGCAGGCCTAACAGGGCGCAAAATCATCGTTGATACATACGGTGGCGCAGCGCCTCACGGCGGCGGAGCGTTCTCAGGCAAAGATCCAACCAAGGTCGACCGTTCAGCCGCATATGCTGCACGCTACCTTGCGAAAAACGTGGTTGCTGCGGGGCTTGCAAAACGCTGCACAATTCAGCTGTCCTACGCCATCGGCGTTGCCAAGCCGCTGTCGATCTATGCAGACACACACGGCACAGGCACGGTTCCAGACGCACAAATCGAACGTGCAGTATCAGACGCATTCGATCTGACACCGCGTGGCATCATCGAACATTTGCTACTACGTCGTCCGATCTATGAACGCACAGCAGCTTATGGCCACTTTGGCCGTACAGCGACTGATGATGGCGGTTTCTCATGGGAAAAAACCGATCTGGTGGACACGCTTAAAAACGCTGTTTGACCTCAACCCCGTTTCAACGTTAGAAGGCCTCGCGCACCCGCGCGGGGCTTTTTCTTTGGGAATCTATGCATGACAAAACGCGAAAACCACGTATCAGGCGCACCACAGCGCAATTTTTATGGCCGCATAAAGGGTAAATCCCTGCACAAAGCCCAACAACGCTACATGGCCGAAGACCTCGATGCTCTCAAACCCACAGGTGTCACATGGGAAGATAACCCAGATCGAATCCAAACCGACCCCACCGATTGGTTCCCCAACGATCATGACGTCTGGCTCGAAGTCGGTTTTGGTGGCGGTGAACACATGGTACATCAAGCGGCCCTTAACCCAGACGTCAACATCGTTGGTTGTGAACCTTACATCAATGGCGTTGCTATGTTGTTGGGTAAAATCCGCACAGCAGAGGTCAAAAACGTCGTCGTCCATCCAGGTGATGCACGCGACATGATGGATGTCCTTCCGCCCGAATCCATTTCACGTGCATTTCTTTTATATCCTGACCCATGGCCGAAATCACGCCATCACCGTCGCCGTTTTGTGACCCAAGACCATTTGGTACCGTTGGCAAGATGCCTAAAACCCGGGGCAATTTTTCGGATTGCCACCGACATCGAAGACTACGTGCGCCAAGCAATCGAAGAGGTTTTGGCAAACGGTAGCTTCGAATGGCTGGCCGAAGGAGCAGATGATTGGCGTAAACCATGGGGCGATTGGATTTCCACAAGGTATGAGTTAAAAGCAATCCGCGAAAACCGCACGCCACACTACTTGACCTTCCGCAAACTTTAGCACCTGCTCAGCTGCGTTTCAGTTCAGTTGCCATAAAATCATAAACCATCCGAATACGCCTACTTGTCGTCAATTCTCGATGTGCCACCAACCATATGGGAAAAACCAACGGCTCCAAATCCGGTAAAACACGCCTGACCGTTGGGTCGGCGTCGCCGATATATGCGTCTAAAATCCCAATACCAGCGCCCTGACGAACCAGCTCCCACATGACCAAATAGTTTTCGGTGAACAGTGGAAAATTCGCCTCCGTCAATCCCAGACCAAGCGTGTTCAATCCCTTCAACATCATGCCGCCGTGATCCAAGTTGACGAACGCGCCACGTTGCAAATCTGTGGGTTGTGTTGGGTTGCCGATCTTGGCGATATAATCAGGCGTTGCATATAAAACGGCATGTGCATCACCGATCTTTTTTGCAATCAAATCAGGTTCGGTTGGTCGAAAGTTCCGAATTGCAATATCCGCCTCGCGCCGACGTAAATCACTTGCATGATTTGCCACGACAATCTCAACTTCAATCCCTGGCTCTTGGAGTCGTAGCTTGGCGATAATCGCGGGTAGTAAAACGGTCGCGTATGTTTCACTGGCCGAAATACAAATCCTGCCTTCGATTGCCTGGGATTGACCCAGCGCCGACAATGAAACTTTACCAGCTGCCGCGCCCATTTCGCGAACATGTTCCAGCAATTCTATTCCGCTTGGTGTCAATGTCAGACCACGCCCAACGCGTTCGAATAAAACAATCCCTAACTCTCGTTCTAATCCGTCCACCTGTCGACCAAGGGTTGTTTGCGCCATACCTAAGGCGCGAGCCGCCGCCGATAACGATCCTTCTTCAGCCGTTACCAAAAACGCACGCGCCTTATTCCAGTCAAATTTCACTGATCGCCAATCCATGCGTATATGCATATCAAACTGCAAAATTTAGTCAATTCGCATGATTTACTTAATGCGCTAAGCCCTAATCAACTCAGTAAATAAATTGATTGGAATGAATATGGCAACTCTTGTCGTCGGTGCTAGCGGAGCAACAGGTCGTCTGCTTGTGACAGAATTATTGAAGCGTGATCAACAGGTGAAAATTGTTGTGCGTTCGCGCGCGAACCTGCCTAAAAATATAAAAGCTCACAAAAATTTAACAATCATAGAGGCAAGCATTTTGGATCTCAGCAGCGTGGAAATAGCAAACCTTGTGAAAGGGTGCACTGCGGTGGCATCTTGTTTGGGCCACAATATGACTTTCAAGGGAATTTTTGGACACCCACGCAGATTGGTCACAGATGCCACGCGTCGTTTATGCGATGCAGTTCGTGCAAACGGTTCGCAGCACCATGTAAAGTTTGTGTTGATGAACACAACGGGCAATCAAAACCGCAACATCGATGAGCCGATTTCGTTTGCGCAAAAATGTGTCATTGCTATTTTTCGCGTTTTACTGCCTCCCCATGTGGATAACGAAAACGCTGCGGACTACTTACGAAATCAAAATGAACCCATGATTCAATGGGTGGCCGTTCGACCAGATGGATTAGTTGATGAACAAAGTGCCCGCCAGTATAGCGTACATAAATCACCAACTCAAAGTGCGATTTTCGACGCTGGAAAAACCAGCCGTATCAATGTTGCTCATTTTATGGCCCAATTAATTCACAACGATGACACCTGGCAAAAGTGGCAAGGCAAAATGCCAGTGATTTACAATCAGGATTAGAAACGCCAAGTAAAGAGTGGTTTTGTGCTAAATACCACGCGGAGTTGCCAAATCTTAACGCACTTCCGTCGGTATAAATACCGACGGAATACAGGCGCAATACAGACAGTTTACAGCCATTGGCTTCATGAGATTTCCAAATTCTCCTACGCAACGTGCTCAGCTTTGAAATTTTCCCAATGGACGCCCTTGCGGCCTTGGATTAACATCAATCCAACCACAGGAGATGACACATGTCCGGCCACGCAACCCCGATCCCAATGACGGCCCACAAAAGCCCTCCCTTGCGCGGCACTGCTCATATTCCAGGCGATAAATCAGTCTCCCATCGCTCCCTCATTTTTGGCGCGCTATGCGTCGGCGAAACCAAAATTTCGGGACTGTTAGAAGGCCAAGATGTACTAGACACCGCCCGCGCCATGTCTGCATTCGGCGCAGACGTAACAGATCACGGCGCAGGCAACTGGTCCGTCCACGGCGTCGGAGTAGGCGGCTTCGCCGAACCCGAAGACATAATCAACTGCGGCAACGCAGGCACGGGCGTTCGCCTGATAATGGGGGCTATGTCCACGACGCCCATCACAGCAACATTCACTGGCGACGGCAGCCTACGTTCACGTCCAATGGGACGAATTACCAAACCTTTACAGGGCTTTGGCGCGATCTCATATGGTCGGTCTAATGGTCATCTGCCGCTAACTATGGTTGGTGCTGGCAATGCGTTGGGCGTCACATTCAGCTCGCCACATCCATCCGCACAGATCAAATCGGCAGTGTTGTTGGCAGGGCTAAATGCTATTGGTGAAACCACTCTTATTGAATCTACTTTGACCCGCGATCACACGGAACGGATGTTGCGTGGATTTGGCGCTGACATCGAAACAATCGAAACTAGCGCAGGGTTTGAAACAACTTTACTGGGTCAACCTGAATTGATTGCCCAAAACATATCCGTCCCACGTGATCCATCATCGGCGGCATTTCCCGTTTGTGCGGCGTTGATCGTCGAGGGATCTGAAATCGTCGTTCCAAACATAAGCCTAAACCCAACCCGCATCGGATTATTCACTACACTCATCGAAATGGGTGCAGACATAAAATACGAAAACCAACGTATCGAAGGCGGAGAACCCGTCGCCGACCTCCATATCCGCGCCAGCGCCCTTTCGGGCATCGAGGTTCCCCCAGATCGCGCGCCAACGATGATCGACGAATATCCAATCCTATCCGTCGTTGCCGCCTTCGCCACTGGCAAAACAATTATGCGCGGCATCAAAGAGTTGCGGGTGAAGGAATGTGATCGCATCGATGCAATGGCCCGTGGACTAGAAGCAATGGGTGTATCGATTGAAGAGGGTGACGACTACCTAATTGTGCAAGGTCAAAACGGCGATGTAATGGGTGGTGGAACAGCACAAACCCATCTCGATCACCGCATTGCAATGTCATTCTTGTGCATGGGCCTGGCGACGATCAAGCCAATCAACATTGACGATGGAGGTGCGATTGCGACGTCTTTTCCAACGTTCGAACAACTTATGTCCGATCTAAATGCACAGATTGAACGCAGTGATGTCTAGTTGAAATATGCAATTTTCAATTTGTGCATTGTTCCTATATAGATCCCGTTGAATAGGCTTCGTTTCAAAGGCAACTCTAATGGCACCAAAATTCACAGTCGCAATCGACGGCCCAGCCGCCGCAGGCAAGGGCACCATCTCCAAGGCTGTGGCCCACACATTTGGCTTTGCGCATTTGGACACAGGATTGTTGTACCGCGGCGTTGGAAAAAAGACATTGGCCATCACCGCCGATGAATTGACCACATCCGAAGCCGTCAAAATGGCTCAAAATTTAACACCCGCCGATTTGGCAGACCCAGACCTTCGCACAGCAGAAGTCGCCCAAGCCGCCAGCCGCATTGCAACCATCCCAGAAGTTCGCGAAGTTCTGCTAAGCTTTCAGCGCGACTTTGCAAGCCGTGAAGGTGGTGCTGTTTTGGACGGCCGTGATATTGGCACCGTGATCTGTCCAGATGCAGACGTGAAACTGTTCATAACCGCCAGCGCCAAAGTCCGCGCAGAACGCCGATATTTGGAGCTGTCCGCCAAGGACCAAAACATCACACGCGCAAATGTTTTAGAGGACGTGATCGCACGCGACAAACGTGATCGCGAACGGGCAACTGCTCCATTGATTGCGGCTGATGATGCAATCACAATCGATACATCAACCATGTCAATTGACGATGCGATCAAGGCTGCCTGCACTGCTGTGGATCAAGTGAGCAATAAAACTTAACCTATCACGACGCCTTGCGAACGGTTTTAGTTTGTACAAAAAGGCGTTTTTGCGTAGGTTCCGCGTCAGAGAGAAAAGGGGAAAGTTGTGAAGCAATTGCGTTTCGCCATATCGATTGTTTTGACGTTGTTCGCTTTCGCATCCCATGCGCAGGACGCGAAAACGGATTCCAATGCATTCTCGTTGTGTTCAAAACAAACGAACCAACTTTACCACCAAAACTTGGGTTTGGATCGGTTTCACAACACGGTCGACGCCCATAATCTGGGTCACGATGAACTGCGCGTTCGCTTAGATCGCCGCGAAGCCACCGTTCAAATGGTCGACCAGCGCATGAAAGAAAACCCTGCCGATAAACGTTTGTGGAAACAATATGATCTTGCCTTTTTGTCTTATGAGCAAGTGATGGGTGAAATGCGAAAATGGAATACCAAGGGCGAACGACTTGGTTGGAGCTATCAATCGGCAATCGATCGAGTTGTGGCACTGCAAAAAGAAATCGCCGAAAACTGCGGTGGTAAGTGGGAGCTAGCGATCATACACAAATTTTGTGACAATTCATCCGGACAGCACCGCGAGTTTTGCAAAGCTTTTGAACAATAAAGCAATACAATCGATTGGTTCTATAGTTGCTGCATACGAGAGACTGAATTATCGTAACTGATACAATTTCCATATGCCGCTGAGCAAAGGCCGCGTTGCCTCTTTACCATCACACGAAAATCGCATATACGCGCGCTTAATCGCGCAAAGCGGCGGTGGAGAATCCACCAATTGGTAAGGCAAGGCTGGAAATATCCGGCCTTTTGTGTGTTTGTAGCCGACCCATTGCACGCGTGATTGTAACTGAAACCCAAAGACCCGTGGATATAACCGCGCGGCCCGAAAAATATATCAAAGGATTATATATATGTGCGCTAAAGCGACAATGGAGGAATTCGAAGCCCTCTTGAATGAAAGCTTCGACATCGACACACCTGAAGAAGGTTCTGTTGTAAAAGGTAAAGTAATCGCGATCGAATCTGGCCAAGCCATTATCGACGTAGGTTACAAAATGGAAGGTCGCATTGACCTTAAAGAATTTGCAAATCCTGGCCAAGCCCCTGAAATCGAAGTTGGCGACACTGTAGAGGTATTCCTTGACCGTGTTGAAAACCAACGCGGTGAAGCGGTTATCTCACGCGAAAAAGCGCGTCGTGAAGAAGCTTGGGATCGTTTGGAAAAAGCACACGCTGACGAAGAGCGCGTTGAAGGCGCAATCTTTGGTCGCGTTAAAGGCGGCTTTACAGTTGACTTGGGCGGCGCTGTTGCGTTCTTGCCTGGTTCACAAGTTGACGTTCGCCCTGTGCGTGACGCTGGCCCATTGATGGGTATGGCGCAACCATTCATCGTTTTGAAAATGGACCGTCGTCGTGGCAACATCGTTGTTTCTCGTCGTGCAATCCTTGAAGAATCACGTGCTGAACAGCGTGCGGAAATCGTCGGCAAATTGGCCGAAGGTGATGCAGTTGACGGTGTAGTTAAAAACATCACTGACTATGGTGCATTCGTAGATTTGGGCGGTGTTGATGGCCTGTTGCACGTAACTGACATGGCGTGGTCACGTGTGAACCACCCATCAGAAGTTCTGACAATTGGTGAAACAATCAAAGTTCAAGTTATCAAGATCAACAAAGAAACGCACCGTATCTCTTTGGGTATGAAGCAATTGCAAGACGACCCTTGGGGCGATGTTGCAGGCCGCTTCCCATTGGAATCAGTACACACTGGTCGCGTTACCAACATCACTGATTACGGCGCATTTGTAGAGCTGGAACCAGGCGTTGAAGGTTTGGTACACGTTTCTGAAATGTCTTGGACTAAAAAGAACGTACACCCAGGCAAAATCGTTTCTACTTCGCAAGAAGTTGAAGTTATGGTTTTGGAAATTGAAACAGACAAACGTCGCGTTTCTTTGGGTCTGAAACAAACACAGGGTAACCCATGGGAAGGGTTCGCGAAGAACTTCCCTGAAGGTGCTGAAGTTGAAGGTGAAGTTAAGAACATCACCGAATTCGGTTTGTTCATCGGTCTTGAAGGCGAAATCGACGGTATGGTTCACTTGTCAGACTTGGCATGGGACAAATCTGGCGAAGAAGCTTTGGCAGACTACAAAAAAGGCGACATCGTTAAAGCTGTTGTTATTGATGTAGATGCTGACAAAGAACGCATTTCATTGTCTGTTAAAAACTTGGGCGAAGATCCATTCGCAGAAACAATTGCCGGCGTTAAGCGCGGTGCTGTTGTAACTGTTGAAGTGACTTCAATCGAAGATGGCGGCATTGAAGTTGAATACGATGGTATGAAAGCATTCATCCGTCGTTCAGACTTGTCACGTGATCGCGCAGAGCAACGCCCAGAGCGTTTCAGCGTTGGTAACAAAGTTGATGCACGCGTAACTTCTATTGATGCAAAATCACGCAAGCTGGGTCTGTCGATCAAAGCGCGCGAAATTGCAGAAGAAAAAGAAGCTGTGGAACAATACGGTTCATCCGATTCAGGTGCGTCTTTG
>DKMK01000012.1 GCA_002469545.1 Rhodobacterales bacterium UBA7416
ATGTGGGGTCGCCGCACCGCTTACTTTTAGGGTCAGGTTATGATAATTTGTTCAGATTGATGGTTTGCTTTTTGAAACCCGCTTTGGCTATGTTGAGCCAAGAGTTAGCGAGGGCCCAAATCGGGTTGGGTCAAAAAGGAACCTTTGTTGTGGGTGCAAAGGTTCCTTTTCATTTTTATGAACTGGACAGTCCGAAAGATAGTTGATTACCATTGCACAATGGTTTCTCGTATTTTCATTCGCACATCAGCTATTTTGCTTTCCGTTTTAGTGGGTTTTACCGTGCTGATTTCCAGCTTGATATTTATACCCAATACGCCTTTGCCGGACGCCTGGAACCCACGAAAACCGCTGACCCCACTGACAGCCCCCAATTTTTTGACGCCCTACAAAATGCGATTTGCAATCAACGACTTCGGAGCATGTCAAAGGGCATTAACCCAATTGGGCGCGAATTTCATCGTTTTGCCTGACAAAGTTGTTTCGGATCAGTGCCACATTCGCGATCAGGTTCAAATCAAAAACCTGTCACATGCACGGGTCTCTGCGCTTAAAACGACTTGCGGTATGGCCTTGCGGTTGACCATGTGGGAATACCACCACGTTCAGCCAACAGCAAAGGCGACAATTGGGAAACTTGTAAATAAAATCGATCAAATTGGCAGCTATAACTGTCGTGAAATCCGCAGTGCAAATGGCCCGACTGATCGGATGAGTGAACACGCGACTGCGAATGCCGTGGATATATCTGGATTTCAATTATCTACAGGAGAACGGATCAGTGTATTGAAAAACTGGAACGGGACTGCTGACGAAAGGCAATTCATGCGGCGTGTACGCGATGGCGGATGCGGGTTGTTCCGCATCACGCTTTCACCAGAATACAACGACCTACACGCTGATCATTTTCATTTCGATCAAGGTCGCTGGTCCAGCTGTAATTAAAACAGTGACAAAACCAACCCGATAACAGTGCATCCACCGACGGCGTAACCGCCATTGATAAACATCAATGAACTTGGACGGCCCTCAAATGCGCAGTTGTTGATGATCCATGGTGCGGCGACAAACAAACCAATACCAAACCCACCCAACAATCCAGATCCGATGCTGTCTACACCCGAACCCGCAAAAATATGACGCATCATACCGGCTGTTAAAACTGCGCCAACAAAGGCCCAAAAATACGGCCCACTGCCAATATTCTTTTGATGTTCTTCTGTGATACCTGTTGCTGCCATCCATGGTTTTGCCAATGACATGTACCAGATTGCGCCAAATGCAAATGCGGCGGCTGCGGCGGCTAATACGCTTAAAAATTCCATAAGTTTCTCCTGTTGATAGGAGCATTCTGCATGGATACCGCACGAAATCCAGAAATTAAGTAGATTCTTGGCGCAGAGGTCGTGTCATAAGATTTACCAATGCCTTTTTAACCGTGATATCTCCAGCCAACAGTTTGGCAACTTGATTGGCGATTGGCATGTCAACGCCGTGGGCATGGGCCAGTTTTACGGTGGCCAAGGCTGTGGCAATACCTTCGACGGTTTTTCCAGGTTGCAAATTGCCTGACTTCGCTAACTGTAATCCAAATGCAAAGTTGCGCGATTGTTCTGATGTGCACGACAGTGTTAAATCGCCAAACCCTGACAGGCCAATCAACGTTTCATGTTTACCACCCATAGCGACCGTTAGACGTGACAATTCGGCAAAGCCACGTGTGATCAGTGCCGCACGCGCACTCTCGCCCAAGCCAGCACCCACGACGATGCCACAGGCAATTGCAAAAACGTTTTTCAATGCCCCACCCAATTGTACACCGCGAAGGTCATTCGATAAATACAAACGCAATGATTGGGTACTAAGCATCGTTTGTAAGGATTTCCCTAAGGCTGGATCATCGGAACCCAAGGTTAAAGCAGTTGGTAAGCCTTGCGCTAACTCACTTGCAAACCCTGGACCACTCAGCGCGGCCATGGCAATGTTGGGTAAAGTCGCCAAGGCGATATCGGATTGCAATTGACCACTGTCAGTTTCGATACCTTTAGAACAAAAAACGACGGGACATTGCAGGCTAGAAATATCTAAACTCGCTAATGTTTCGCGCAATTTTTGGGCGGGCGTCACCATCAAAACAACATCCAGACTGGACAACGCATTAAAATCAGATGTTGCGTGTAAGGATTGCGGCAGCTGAATATCAGGCAAATAGCGTGCATTCATTTTTGTGGTATCTATGCGTGCAGTTTGCTTTGCATCGCGGCCCCACAAGACAACCTCGTTGTTACCAGTTGCCAAAGCGGCTGCTAAACCCGTGCCAAATGCGCCTGCGCCGACGATACCAATTCTGCTCATGCTTTGGCCCCTTTTTTACCCGAACCTAGCATTGGTTGTGCAGTATTATCCAGCGGCCATCTTGGGCGCGC
This sequence comes from Rhodobacterales bacterium UBA7416, assembly GCA_002469545.1. Lineage (GTDB taxonomy): Bacteria > Pseudomonadota > Alphaproteobacteria > Rhodobacterales > Rhodobacteraceae > Amylibacter. The sequence continues at coordinate 2,427 of DKMK01000012.1, forward strand.
GGCTAATGTCATGTCATCGCGTGCACCCTTTGCAAATTGTTCTAGCCCAGCCCATGCGATCATCGCAGCGTTGTCGGTACAATACTTTAACGGCGGCGCAATAAACTCAAAACTTTGATTATGGGCGGTATCCCGCAGTTTCTGCCCGATCAATTGGTTTGCGGCTACGCCACCTGCAACAGCCAATGTCTTCCCGTCTGCTATTTCGGAAAATGCGATGATTGCACGACGCGTCTTTTCTGCCAATGTATCCGCCACGGCCAATTGAAAGCTGGCGCAAAGATCGTTTTGGTCTTGCTTGGAAATGCCACCTTGCTTGGCAATTAATAAATCGCGTGCGCGGCGCAATGCGGTCTTCAGCCCTGAAAAGGACATGTTGCAGTCTGGGCGATCCAACAATGGGCGCGGAAGTTTGAACCGTGTTTCGTCCCCGTTCACCGCCGCTTGTTCCACCAATGGCCCACCTGGATAGCCAAGACCAAGTAGTTTGGCTGTTTTGTCAAATGCTTCACCAGGAGCGTCATCAATGGTGCCGCCGATGCGACGGAAATCTGTCTCAGATAGAACAGCCAAAAACTGACAGTGACCGCCACTGACCAACAACATCAAGTATGGATATTCAACCGCATCCGTCATGCGTGGTGTTAGTGCGTGCCCAGCCAAGTGGTTAACCCCGATTAGTGGCTTACCTGATCCTGCTGATAATCCCTTGGCGCACATAACGCCGCTGACGACGCCACCGATTAATCCGGGGCCAGCAGTGACGGCAATTGCGTCCACGTCCACCAAATCGATCTGTGCAACTTTCAGCGCACGTTCCACCGCGATGTCCAATTGTTCTGCGTGCGCCCGCGCTGCGATTTCGGGCACAACGCCACCATATGCTGCATGCAGCTCTTCTTGGCCGATGACGACTGATGACAGAACCTGTGCATGTCCATCTGAGCTACGAACAACCGCAGCGGCTGTGTCATCGCAACTGCTTTCTATGCCAAGGATCGTCATGGGATCGGTCATTGTATTTTTCTGCCCTTCGTGGTTGTCTTGCCCAATTAGCATTGGAACCAAGCGCAAGCAATGACACAGAAATCGCTCCCATTGATCCTGATCCGTCCAAAGGCACAATCCTTGGAATTATTGCAGACTCTGCATTCTCTTTTGGGATACGAGCCATATGCGGTTGTCAGCCCATTAATGGAAATTCAAACCACTGATGTAACGTTGCCAATTGTGATGAAATTGCCGTTCATTTTCACATCGCAAAACGGGGCTAACATTGGGGCTGAAAAAACAAGACAACGAGGTTCGGCAATCTGTGTCGGTGAAAGAGTAGCAATTGTTGCGCGAAATCACGGATTTGATGTTACATCTGTCTATGAAACTGGCGCAGATCTGTTGCGAAATGGGTTGCCATCACAAGGCACATATTTACGGGCGGAACAAGTTTCCGTCGCAATAAACAAGAATTCAGATTTGGACGAATTTGAACTGTATCGACAAGCGCCTTTGCCTATGACAGCGCAGGCTTTGCGGGCAATTCAGAATGGTGCAATTGTGCCAATTTATTCTGAATATGCGGCTAAACGCATGTTAGATTGTACAGGCAAAATGATGTCGAATGTAAGGGCCTTATGTATCAGTGAGAAAGTGGCAAAATGCCTGATGCAGTATGATGTTGGACAAATTCAGGTCGCAAACGCACCTACAAGCCATGAAATGATAAAATTAATGTTGAAATTGCTTAAGTGCGCTTGAATCAAACGATTGCAGAATGGGGCCTTTTCCTCAGGCGTGGCGGTTCCTATATAGAACTATAGACATGAGTCAGGAATTTTTAGAAATGGCAAAGAAACCAGTGGTTAAAAAAGTTAAAGCAGCTGAGAAATTACCGACGCCAGATGACGTAAGCCCTGAAGCGACCGTGATCGAGGCCGCTGTCGAAACGATTAGTGAACCAGAAACAGCACAGGTTTCACCACCAAAAACAAAATCTCATGCATCTACCAAAACATTGGGTGTTTTAACCCTGCTTTTAGTCGGTGGTGCAGCTGCATTATACGCTGGCCCTAAACTGGCGCCAATGCTGCCAGCAGGTATGGCAACTGTTGCAAACTTTTTATCACCTGGCGAAGCGTCTGCGACAGGCAAAATAACAGCTCTAAGCGATGAACTGAATTCACGACTGTCGGTGTTAGAGAGTGCAAAATCCCCAGACTTAACGAATGAATTAGACACTCTAAGCTCTGAATTGAATGGGCGCATCACTGGGTTATCTGACCAAATTGCAGCAGTGGATGGTGACGACATAGAGGCGCGATTGACATCAGTTGAAACTACATTGGCAGGTTTGGTCGCCAGTATGAATAGTCTAAACGCGCGCTTAGACGGCGTTGGAACCGGCGATGGTTCAGTGGATATAAGTGGATTTCAAACGATAATCGATGGGCTGCGGGCGCAAATCGAAACCTTGTCTTCAAAACAAGGGATGATCGGTCAGCGCATTGATGACGTTGCTGCAAACACAGACCGCCGTGTTGAAGAGGCGCAGACAAAAGTCACCCAGGTCGAAGAGACTGCGATGGCAACAATAACAGATATCACACGCTCCAAAGCGCTCAGTGATATCTCAGCTGCTCTGGAATCTGGTTCGGGTTTTTCCGCGGCGCTTGGGATTTTAATGGATGGCGGTGTTCCTATTGCTGATGCTCTAAATGATGTTGCGACCGGTGTGCCAACGCTGGCTGCTTTGAAATCAGGTTTTTCAGGTGCTGCACACGCAGGACTAAAAGCATCAATCAAAGAGAAAACGCCAGAAAGCATAACTGGAAAGTTTGCCGGTTTCTTTAAATCCCAAGTCACAGTCAGATCACTGGAACCCCAAGAAGGGGATTCGACGGATGCTATCTTGTCACGTATCCAGGGCGCATTGGATAATGATGATTTGACACAAGCATTGGCTCAAGCAGCGAACCTGAACGATGTCACGAAATCTGCGATGGCTAATTGGCTGTCGGATGCGAAAACACGTCAAGCAGCGGTTGATGCTGTTTCAACGCTCTTAAAGAACTAAGGAATTATTATGCTTTGGTCTGTTATTAAAATTATTCTATTTGTTGCGTTGATTGCGGCGGTCACATATGGCGCAGGCGCTATTATGGATACGGGTGGCTCCATTACGATGCAGTTCGCGGGTCAAGAGGTTTCGGTGACTCCGATTCAAGCAATCGTTGCCTTGGTCGTGTTGATATTTGTCTTGTGGCTCGCTCAATGGTTGTTTGGGATTCTAATTGCTATTTTCAAATTTTTTAACGGTGATGAAACAGCGATTTCGCGCTATTTTGGGCGCAACAAAGAAGAGCGCGGATACAAGGCGTTGGCCGATGGTATGGTTGCATTGGCTGCAGGCGAAAGCAAAGAGGCGATCGATAAAGCCGCACAAGCCGAACGTTTGCTGCAACGCCCCCAACTCACAAATCTAATAAATGCCCAAGCGGCAGAAGCGTCCGGTGATTCCAAGCGTGCGCTGAAATACTACAAACGCTTGCTCCAAGATGATCAAACACGTTTTGTTGGTGTCCAAGGTTTGATGAAGCAAAAACTAGTCGAAGGCGACACAGATACAGCACTGGCCTTGGCAGAAAAGGCGTTTGCATTACGTCCCACGCATGACGACACAATGAGTGCGCTGTTTGACTTACAAACCGAAAAATCGGAATGGAAAGGTGCTCAAAAAACGATCGAAGCCAAAGTCCGCGCAGGGAAGCTGCCCAAAGACGTTGGTCGCCGCCGCGAAGCAATTTTGGCTTTGGCAGATGCGCGCCAGATGTTAGATGCCGGTGATATTGATGGGGGTAAAACCGCAGCTATTGCTGCAAATAAGTTATCGCCTGATTTGATCCCAGCGGCTGTTTTGGCCGCTGAAATGTATATGCTGGACGAAAACAAGCGTGCGGCATCTAGCGCATTGAAAAAAGCATGGAGCGCGAACCCACATCCAGAATTGGCTGCGGCTTTTGCCGATATCGTACCAAAAGAAGACAGCGCGTCGCGCCTAAAACGGTTTACTGCGTTGACACGTGTTGGCGCAGATCAAACGGAAACAAAATTACTTACTGCTGAACTAGCATTGGCTGACGAAGATTTTCCAGCGGCCCGACGCGCGGCAAGGGAATTGGCAGAAAATGAACCCACCGTGCGTTCGCTGACAATTATGGCCGCTATCGAAAAAGGCGAAGGGGCCGGTGAAAAAACAGTACGTGCTTGGCTGAACAAGGCACTGAATGCACCGCGAGGTCCACAATGGGTATGTGAAAGCTGCTCAAACATTCACGCTGGCTGGCAGCCACGTTGTGAAAACTGTAGCACCTTTGATAGCCTGTCTTGGAAAACACCGCCCGTTGGTGAACAGACCGCTTCGACCGCTATGCTTGGCTTTACGGCAGGTGTTTTGACAGATGACGCCGTCAAATCAAGCACATTAGATATCGAAGATGCAGAAGTGATCGAGCCGACGCAATCCTAGGATTGCGCGTCTTCCCACACCGATAAAACTGCTTTTGCAATCATCAAATCAAGGTGCGCACCACCACCATTTTTAAATAATGTGATCTCATCATCTGACGATCTTGTAAACGATCCTTCGTGAATGTTGTAAAAATCCGCTTTTACATCTGTGGCAGACAGCAAGCCACGCTCAATCGGATCACGCAACTCGCCGATGTGTGAAATGGTTGTATCACGACTATCCACGAACAAGGTCCCGGCAGAGATCGCCGCATCATCGGCTTCGCGCATATCTGGACGGTAGGCGCCAATCAAATCGACATGTGTACCTTTTGATAACCACTCGCCACTTAGCACAGGCGTTGTCGACATGGTGGCACTGCTGACAATGTCGGCGGTAGCAACCGCATCCCCTAAGTCATATGCAACATCGCAGTTTGTTTCTTTGGCCAAAGTTTCAGCCTTGTCGATTGTTCTGTTCCAAAGAGATATTTGAATGTCGGGGAACAAGGAACGGTATGCTTCAACCAAATTACGCGCGACGGTGCCAGCGCCTAGAATAACCAAGCGATTGCTATTGGTACGTGCCAAAAAAGAGGCCGCCAACAAACTGTCACCAACTGTTTTCCACTTCGTGATCAAGTGAAAATTTATCACTGCGTCCAGCGATCCCAATTTGTCGTTAAACAACATAACGCCGCCATCAATACTGGGGTTGTTTTTGGGGATAACTGTGGCTGCTTTTACGACCACCCCCAACCCATCAATCCAAGCCGATCGCGTTAACAGCGTATCGCCATCGCGACGTACAAAACTGTCAGCAACATCGCCCTTGAGATGTTTATGCCCGTCGGAAATGGCTCGCATCGCCAGGCCCCAAGACATCAAACGGTCAGCGTCGTCGAAAGATATTACAGGTATACTAGCCATTAAATGCCGCCTCTTCTTTGCTCAATAATCCAGCTTCAACCAAATGATTAGCCCAGCCTTGAGGGGATTCAAACAAATGTGTTTGCCAGCCACGTGACTGCGCGGTGTCTATGTTATCTGTGCGATCATCGGTAAACAAAAGATGTTCAGGCGCGATTCCACAATCGATCTCTAATGCTGCATAAATCTCTGGCTCTGGCTTAGCCAACTTCAGTTCACCAGATATGTAGCGTTTGTCGAACTCACGTAGAAAGGGGAATTGTTGCTCGGACAGAACAAAACTACCAACCCCAAAGTTCGTCAATGCGAAAACAGGAATTCCCTTGGCACGCAGAGCCCGCATCAAGTTTACACTATGAGGAATTTCTGGCTGCGCGAGCTTCGTCCAATTGTCGTGCCACGCACGAATTTCATCGCGCCACTTGGGATTATCGTCGGCAGTTTGATAAAATAAATCTTTGAAATCTGCACCTCTGTCCAAAATATCTTGAAGCCCATGCAAATCAACCTCTGCAAACATTTCGATCCGTTTTTCGACACCGATTGTCGCGTCATAATACACTTCTGGTTGCCAACGGATCAGTACATTTCCAATGTCAAATATCACGGCGTCAACGCGCATCTATACTTCCCTTTTGGCTGCGCGAACTTCGCGCTCCAAAGCATTCAAGAAATTGGATCGGTCCGCCTTGCTGAAAGGCTTTCCATGGCCTTGCATAAATGGATCAGCACCACGTAAATCTGCCATCAGGTCACGCGTGGCCAACTGATTTCCAATATTTGATGGTGTGAACATATCACCGTTATGGCGAATGGTACGGGCGCCTGCCGCAACGGTTTTTGCAGCCAACGGAATATCGCCGGTTATGACAACATCGCCTTTTGCAGCGCGATCTGCGATCCACATATCCGCAATATCCGGCCCGTCCGGTACGATGACGTTTTCCACCAATGGGTGCAAATTAGGGCGTAAACCGCCGTTTGAAACAATGAACACCTTCACGTCGTGGCGCTCGGCCACACGCACAGTTTCATCTTTCACGGGACAGGCATCTGCGTCGATATAAATCGCTGTCATTCGTCAAGCTCAAGTTTTGGCATACGCTGCCATGCATCAAATCCAGCGGCTTTGTAAGCCTCTGCCAGCGTTGGATAGTTAAAGGTGTTCTCGATGAAATATTCCACAGTACCCTTTAGGTTCATCACAGCCTGTCCAATATGGATCAGCTCAGTTGCACCTTCGCCCATAATTTGCACACCCAAAATACGACGTGTTTTTAAAGAAACCAGCATTTTCAAAATACCGGAATCAATCCCCATGATATTGCCGCGAGATGTTTCTCGGAACCTACCTACGCCTACTTCGTAAGGAATGCCGCGGTCTTGCAATTCTTCTTCTGACATACCGCATGTGGAAATTTCTGGAACGGAATAGATTCCATAGGGAAACCACGGTGAGTTTTGCAGTGTTTTTTCACCTAAGGCATGACAGGCGGCAATGCGACCCTGTGACAGTGAAGTTGATGCAAGGGATGGGAACCCAATAACGTCACCAGCGGCATAAATATGTGGCTGGCTGCTTTGGTGTGTATCTTTGTCAACTTTCACACGACCACGATGATCTGTTTCGATATCGCACCCATCCAAGTTTAATTTATCAGTTGCGCCCATACGACCGGCCGCGAATAACAACATTTCCGCTGAACATGTGCGGCCATTTTCGGTTTCAACTTTGACACAGTCATCTTCTGTATAAACCTTAGTGACTTTTGACCCCAAACGGATATTCAGACCAGAATCTCGAATTTCATGCGTGAATTCTTCAATCAGGGTTTTATCCACAAAGTCCAAAAATGTATCGCGCGGTTCGATCAACGTGACCTTCACATCCAATGCTTGCATCATGGTGGCATATTCCACGCCAATCACGCCGGCGCCAATAACAATCAAACTGCGTGGCAGTGCCTTTAGTTCAATGATTTCGTCGCTATCTAATACTGTTTTTCCGTTAAACGGAATGTACTCTGGGCGAAAGGGCCGTGTACCCGTAGCGATCAAAAATCGATCAGCAGTGAACGTCATGCGCTCGCTGTCTTCGCCAATGACTTCGATGGATGACTTCGATGTGAAATGTGCTTCGCCGTGTAAAACTTCGACATGGTTGCGCGAAAACATATGATCCAAATTATCGACTTCGAAATTCAAAGTTTTAACCAAACGCTTACGTAGATCATCAGCCTTGATCACATCTTTGGCGCGATAGCTTCGGCCATAAAAACTGCGCTCGCGATAACCAGATAAATTCATAATTGTTTCGCGCAATGTCTTGGATGGTATGGTTCCAGTATGTACCGAAACTCCGCCCACTTGGCGTCCGCGTTCGACAACTAAAACCTTGCGCTTCAGTTTGCCGGCTTGGATTGCTGCGGCGCGCCCTGCCGGGCCGCTGCCGATTACAATCAGATCATAATGGCTCATGAATTATCCTGTTTCAAAATAGAGGCATGATGCTCGACATGATCTTTCATAAAGCTCATCATAAAGAAGTAGCTGTGATCATATCCATCTTGCATACGATATGTACCCGCTTGTCCACGGCCATCCATGGCGGCTTTCAAGGTGTCTGGCTTTAGCAAGTCCAAGAAATTATCAGACGTACCTTGATCGATTAAAACAGGTGTTGGAAATCCGTGCTTGGCCATCAGCAATGTCGCATCGTGATCAACCCAATTGCGTTCATCATCCCCAAGGTAAGCCGCGAATTGTTTGCGACCCCAGTCGGATTGTGTTGGGTTTGCAATGGGCGCAAATGCTGAAACAGATTTATACTGCTGCGGTAAGGTCAATGCGATGGTTAGCGCGCCATGTCCACCCATTGAATGCCCTGTGATGCCTTGGGCCTCTTCCAATAATGGAAAGTTTTCAAAAACCAAATCGGGCAATTCCGACGTTATATAATCCCACATCTGAAAATGTGGCGCCCACGGATCTTGGGTTGCGTTTACGTAAAACCCAGCACCTTGACCCAAATCATATGCGTCATCATTGGCAACATCATCTCCGCGCGGAGATGTGTCAGGGAAGATTAACGCTATACCTGCTTCTGCGGCCCAACCTTGGGCGGCGGCTTTGGTCATTGCGTTATCATGGGTGCATGTCAGGCCTGACAGATACCATAAAACGGGAACCTTTTGTGTCTTCGCTTGTGGCGGCAGATACACGGCAAACGTCATATCGCAGTTACAGCAATCCGATGTATGCTTGTAGACGCCTTGAACGCCGCCAAAGCATGTGTTTTCTGACAAAGTTTCCATATTACGATCCTGTTATAAAACGGAAAGCAGCCCCAAATTGGGACTGCTTAATCCTAATCTTGATTGGGGTTAATACTCGACGACAACGCGAATTGCTTTACCTGCGTGCATTAAATCAAAACCTTTGTTGATGTCATCCAACGACACTTTGTGTGTAATCATTGGATCGATTTCAATTTTGCCATCCATGTACCAGTCAACAATTTTTGGAACATCCGTACGTCCGGCAGCGCCGCCAAATGCGGTGCCGCGCCAAACACGGCCTGTGACCAATTGGAACGGGCGTGTGGAAATTTCGGCACCCGCTGCAGCGACGCCAATGATGATGCTTTCGCCCCAACCTTTGTGCGCAGATTCCAACGCGGTGCGCATAACACCAACATTACCAGTTGCGTCGAACGTATAATCGCCGCCGCCGCCAGTAAGTTCAACCAAGTGTTCGACCAGATCGCCGTCTATTTTGGATGGGTTCACAAAATGCGTCATGCCGAACTTTTCTGCCATCGGTACTTTACTGTCGTTCAGGTCAACGCCTACAATCTGGTCCGCACCAGCCAATCGTAGCCCCTGTACAACATTCAGGCCAATTCCACCCAATCCAAATACAATTGCCGTTGATCCGATTTCGACTTTTGCCGTATTGATCACGGCGCCAATGCCAGTGGTAACGCCACAACCGATATAGCAAATTTTATCAAACGGCGCGTCTTTACGCACCTTCGCCAATGCAATTTCCGGCATGACTGTGTGGTTCGCAAACGTAGAGCAACCCATGTAATGCAAGATCGGTGTCCCATCCATCATCGAAAAACGTGATGTGCCATCTGGCATCACACCAGCGCCTTGGGTGCTGCGAATTTTTTGGCATAGGTTTGTTTTTGGGTTCAAACAGTATTCGCACTCACGACATTCGGGCGTATACAATGGAATGACGTGATCGCCGACTTCCAAACTGGTAACGCCTTCGCCCAGTTCGATAACAATCCCAGCACCCTCGTGACCTAAGATTGCTGGAAACATACCCTCTGGATCGGCACCAGACCGTGTAAATTCGTCCGTATGACAAATTCCTGTCGCTTTGATTTCAATTAAAACTTCGCCGGCTTTTGGCCCTTCGAGGTTTACGTCCATCACTTCCAACGGTTGGCCCGCTGCAACGGCTACTGCTGCGCGTGTGATCATTGTTATCTCCCTTGATTAATCTGTTCAAAATTCTAAGCTGACTTTGCGCCCTTGTGATCGGATTTTCAATGCTTTTCCAAACACCAAGCCCTGCTAAAATCGCATTATTATCGATTTCGATCTTAACCGCTTGTGCGCCAGTGGAGGGCGTTAAAAACCGACCTGTTACGATGGAAAAATGCGACGTGGTGATTTTTGAAACATTTCTATGGAAACCCAAAGGTGCGTTGGATGATGTTTCTTTGCCCAAAGGGACACGAATTATATACCCTGATCAGCTGGTTACCACTGATTATCGTGCTGATCGGCTTAACATAAAAATTGGAAAACTTGACCGCATAGAGCAAGTCTTTTGTGGGTAATCGACTCTAAAGCCTGCTTTGGATTTTCAAAATTGTAAGGGTTGATTAACCTTTTTTCCCAATCATTGGGCAAAGGGGTTTTTATGCGGATTCTATTGCTACTGTTGTGTTTAAGCTTGCCACAGGTTGCGCAGGCCAAAAAATTGAAAGTCAGTACCATTTCATGGGGCGGTATAAAATCACCCAATTCATTGACTCCATCGGATGTTGGAAACATTGGGTTTGATTTGACGACTAAGATTAGCTTGGACGCTGGCTGGACTTTGGGGCGTGCAAAATTGGTGCCCTATGTAACGATGTATACCCAAGGCGATTCACTGGGCTATGTTTATAATTCAAAGGACAAGATTACCGTTGGTGTCGCGCTGAAGTACAAGGTTAAACACCATGCAAACGTTTCGTTTGGGATGAAATATGATTATGATTTTCGCGCTTTAACGGGCCTTGCGTATTACGGCGTTGGCTTGACTTCGGATTATGGACTTTATCGCGCGCGCGCGCAAAAACGGTGATCGCGTTATACTCTCGGGCTGGGCAAACCTTCGATATCCTGGAAGCATGGCACCAGCGGAGAAAAACAACCTTGTTGGGCAAGGCCAGTTCATTTTGGCGCGCGAAAGACAGCTAGGTAAATCGAAATTTACCGCTGGCGGGTTTTTTGCATTTGGGTTGTTTGGCGACACAGAAAACAACGAATTCAACAACAAAGCGCAATTGGATTTTGGGATAAAGACGAAGCGTAAATTCAAAAATACTGATATTACATTTTCGGTAAAGTATCGTATAGACCACCGCTTTAAATCGGAGAATACTTATTCTGGTGTTATTGTTGGGCTGTCTTGGTTGACGATTGGCAAACCCAAATCAGGCGTCAAAAAAGAGCGTAGCAAACCCAAAGGATGGCTACGCAAGCTCATCCGCATTGATATATAATCTTCGACCACATGCTCCCCAACAGTCATTTCTGGTAAAATGACATCCGTCTCAACAACACCTTCGCCCTCTAAGTTACTGGAAAACAAAGGTAATGGCCTTTCTCCTTTGATTGCTTGGGCTTGCCACAACGCGATACGGCGCGAAATGCCAAGCGATGAAAAGGCATCGGCCTCGGCAAGTACGGCCAGTAACTTTGGCGATGTGCCTGCTTTGCGCCAAACATCTGCGACGGCGTGATATCCGTTACCGCGTGCGCAGGAAATCCATGCGGCCTCTTCTTCGCGCATGGACTTGATTTGGCGAAAGCCTAGCCGTAACGCCAGACTACCATTGCCATCGGGTTCCATAACATTGTCCCAAAAACTGTTATTGATACAGACGGGCCGCACAACAACATTATGCGCACGCGCGTCGCGCACGATTTGGGCCGGTGCATAAAACCCCATGGGTTGTGCGTTTAATAATGCGCAGGCAAAAATACCCGGATGGTGTTTTTTGAGCCAAGCGCTGGCATACACCAACAACGCAAAGCTGGCGGCATGGCTTTCTGGAAAACCATACTCACCAAAACCTTCGATTTGAGAAAAACAACGCTGTGCAAAATCCAATTCGTAGCCGTTTTTCAACATGCCAGCGATAAAGCGTTCCCGAAACAGATGGATGGTGCCTGATTTTTTAAATGTCGCCAGCGCACGACGTAATCGATCCGCTTCGTCTGGCGTAAAGCCTGCGCCAATGATTGCAATTTGCATTGCCTGTTCTTGGAACAGCGGTACGCCCAATGTTTTACCTAACACCGCCCCTAATTCATCTGATGGGAATGACACGGCCTCTTCGCCGCGACGGCGACGCAAGTATGGATGTACCATATCGCCTTGGATTGGGCCGGGGCGAACAATGGCAACCTCGATCACGAGATCGTAAAAATTACGGGGTCGCATGCGAGGAAGAAAATTCATTTGCGCACGGCTTTCGACTTGAAAAACACCGATTGAATCGGCGTCGCACAGCATGTCATAAACTGTTGAATCTTCTGCGGGCAAGGTTGCCAACGTATAATTTACACCCAGATGTTTTAGCAATAAATCGAATGCTTTACGGATACATGTTAACATTCCCAACGACAAAACATCGACTTTTAATATACCCAACGTATCGATGTCATCCTTGTCCCAACAAATCACCGTACGGTCATCCATTGCAGCGTTTTCAATGGGCACCAATTCATCTAGGCGGCTTTCTGTCATAATAAAGCCACCAACGTGTTGGGACAGATGACGTGGAAATCCAATAATCTGTTCACACAAACCCAACGTTTGTTTCAGGCGCGGATCATTCGGGTTTAAACCTACTTCGCGTAATTGTTGTTCCGGCACGCCACTCTTCGCACCCCAACCCCACAGCTGGGATGACAATGCCGAAACTGTATCGTTGGATAACCCCATGGCGCGACCCACTTCGCGGATGGCGCGTTTTCCGCGAAAATGAATGACCGTGGCACACAATCCTGCGCGGTGACGGCCATAACGTGTGTATATGTATTGAATTACCTCTTCGCGACGCTCGTGTTCAAAATCAACATCAATGTCAGGGGGCTCATCGCGTGCCTCGGATACGAAACGCTCAAAAACCATCGTACCGATTTCGGGTGAAACAGATGTCACACCCAATGCAAAACAAACCACAGAATTCGCTGCAGACCCACGCCCCTGACATAAAATATCGCGTGAGCGTGCGAACTCGACGACATCGTGCACAGTTAGGAAATAAGGCGCATAATCCAATTTTCCAATTAAATCGATTTCATGGCACAGTTGCTTCTTTACACGTTCCGATGCACCTTCTGGATATCGCCAACGCAAACCTTCGTGTGCCAAGCGTGCCAATCTCGTTTGCGGGTCTTCACCCAGTAAAATTTCCTTGGGATATTCATATCGCAGTTCGTCCAATGAAAATTGGCATGCATCTGCAATTTGTGAACTAGCTTCTACAGCGGTATAGAACGCATTGAAAATAGACAGTATTTCAGTGTTCGAACGCATACGGTTCTCTGCATTCGTCAGGGCATCTTTTCCGATCTGATCGATGCGCAACCCTTTGCGAATGCACGTCATAACATCGGTCGCACGTCGACGTTCTGCCGCATGCATGATGGGCGCTGCGCTGGCCACCGTGGGAACGTTTAATTGATCTGCAATGACCGTTAACTGTTCAAAACGTATTTTGTCTTGCCCGTTATAACGAGGAGACAGCATCAGATAGCATTGGTTTGGAAACGCTTGTGCAAGCTGACGTGTATATGAGCGGTAATTTCCATGTGGGTGGATGACTAGTGTTTGTTGCCCGCCCCATTCTAAAATGTCAGCCAGATGTAATTCACACGCACCCTTACTGGCACGTCTACGCCCCAGTGTCAGGATACGGCACAGGTTCGCCCAACCCGCGCGATTATGCGGCAAGGCGGCGACGCGAAACCCGTCCATGGTTTCCAGCGTAACTGCTGGGATCAGGCGCGATGCCTGACCGGTTTCGCGTTGCACCTCTCGTAACTCTTGGTGGGCGCGCACGATGCCGGCGACGGAATTTATGTCCGCGATGGCAAAGGCTGGCATGTTCATTTTACTGGCCAAGCGCGCGTATTCTTGCGGGTGGGAGCCACCCGTTAGGAATGTAAAGTTGCTGGTGATGCAGAGTTCCGAAAATGCCATAAGGCACTATATTCATGTTTTGTTCTTTTGTGGAGTCTCTTTGTTTCGCCGGTTAGATTAGACCGACGCGGGTGCGAATTCCTGCTTCGCGTAGGGATACGACTTGGCCCAGCCAATCATCGGCATCTGGTGTGGCCATCCATGCAAGAGTGCGTGCAACCCAGTCGGTTGAAATGTGGTCATCCCATGGAATTTGACTAACGGGATTTATCCCAGATGCAGCAATAACAGTCTGCATTTCTGTGGCGACGGTGCCGGGTGACAGGACCAAGGCGCGGATGCCGTTTTCTGATTCTTCTTTGTGTAAACAAGCGTTTAGGTGATGAACCGCAGCCTTGGATGTACAGTAATGTGACCACCCTTCGAGGGCCGATGTTGCCGCGCCCGAACCGATGTTTATGATTGTTCCCGAACCTTGGGTTTTCATGATTGGTAGAGCGAAGCGGATGGCGTAATAGACACCTTTGATATTGATATCCATCATTTTTGACCATGCATCAATGTTGGATTCTTCAAGACGTTCAACGGGGTCAATGATGCCCGCATTGTTGATTAAAATATCAATAGAATCAAAGTGTTCTACGGCAGTATTGATTAGGTTTTCAACCTGCGTGGCATCTGATACATCGCAGGCGATTGCCAATGCGTTGTCACCGATTTCGGCGGCGATTGTTTCAATGTCTTGTGTTGATCTGGCGGCCAAAGCCACGTTGGCGCCAAGGGCGGCAAAGTGGCGTGCGGTGGCGGCGCCGATGCCGCGAGATGCGCCTGTTATGACGGCGGTTTTTCCTGTGAAGTCAGACATGATGACGGCCTTTGGTCGGGGGTTTATACAAAGTATAATACCAAAAGTGGGATGCACAAGGCGTACACAAACCGTGCACAACCTGTACACAGCGAATCAAAAACGTGACAAACGAAACGCAATCCACAATGATATCGAAAAGGGAGACTGAAAATGGATGCAGTGTTGACCATGGAGCAAGCAATCGCACTTCTACCCGCGTGGGTTGGAATCTGGCTGAATTGGATGATGATCGGAGTTGTGTTTTTACCGTTGGCATTATTTGTGTGGCGTCAAACGCGGCTTGCGGCGTTGTTATCTGTTTTACCAGCTGTGGCGTCGGGGTTGTGCGTTCATTTCATGTTTGAGAAAATGGGCTATGTGAAATTGTTAGGTATCCCGCATGTCATTTTGTGGACGCCGTTGGTTTGGTATTATCTGACCCTGTTACGTGGCGATACAATTCCAACGATTGCGCGTTATATTATGTATGTCATTTTGGCGACGATGCTGGTTTCGTTGGCGTTCGATTATACGGATTTGATTCGGTATATTTTGGGTGAGCGCGCGCCGTTGGCGGGGACGATTTAGGTTAGTTTGCTTCGTTCCGATTTTTGACGACACCCAAAATGGCATCATGAAAATTGCCAATGAAGAAATCATTCCAATAGGCGGCATAAGCGCCCAGACGTGTATGATCGGTGGTTTGTGTCCATAGGGTGAGTTCCGTTGCATCACCCAAACGGCGCAATTCATATCCGCCTTTGTCCACTGAGAAGAAGCGACCGCCGATTTTAATATGGTGATCTTCAATGCCCTCTTTGATCCAGCCGTGTGGAAACTCAAAATCCCAACTGATGTGATCGTTTTCACCGATGGATGTGATGCGTTCGATGAATTTCACATCGGGACCCCATTGTGAAATGCGCTGGGTTTCGTGCCATGTGGCGGATGTGGGTTTTGGGATGTTTAGGTGATGGGTTAGGTTTGTTTCCACTTCGTCGGGGTGAATGTCGGGAATGGATTTGAGAGATTTGAACACCACATCCACAGGGGCCGCGATTAAGATGGTGTTTTGAACCAAATGGGTGTTGTTCGTGGGTGGCAACTGACTTTCTGCATATATGGCAAAGAATGGAATGATGAAACAGATGTGTAGCTTGGATTTACCCAATTCGATGTGTCGTTGTTCCATAACGTAATAGGCAAAAGCGCCAACCATTGAAGCGATTGTAATTGGCGTTAGTGCCATGGCGATGCAAATTAAACCTTCGAGCCCGCTGATGAATGAGAATAGAAGGAAAAATCCAGAAAATAATGGTGCCCAAAGGATCATTTTAAGAGTAGGGCGATGAGTGATTGGTGTTATCCGAGCGATCATTACTCCGTAAAAAAACGGCAAGGTAATTAGCGTCGACCAATTGACGAATTCAATCCAAGGTCTTTGGCCAGAATAGCGTGCAAAAAAATCTAAACCAAAATAAATTCCACCAAAGATTGCTGAAACGAAAATACCTTTTAAAATTGCTTTGAATAATAACAAAATAAACCTGTGGGTGCGGCGGGCGTTATTACGCCCGCCGATGTTTAATTACATATTGGGAAAGTAATCTTCGCAGTCGCCTTCGCGGTACACGTCTGCGGTGCAACAGTGCAAGCCGCCGCCAAATGCGTAGGCGTCGCGGAGCTCGACTTCGATCACTTCCATGCCGAGTTTGTCCATTTGCTCTGCTTGGTAAACTTCTGATTTTTCGACACAAACTGTTTTTGGATCAAGAACCAATACGTTCATGGAAAGCCATGTGGAAGAGTAGCACAATGGTGGTGGTGAGTTGTGTGCCGGTTGTGACGCATCAACGATTTCCCAGCCGTTGTCATTGAACATTTTACGCTGCTCTTCTGGTAAGCGACGTTGTGGGTTGTTTAGGATCAGGCCCGGACGCAATGGTGTGAATGTGGCGTCGATGTGGATTGGATATGGGTCGCCTGGGAAGTTTACTGTGTGAACGCGGTGATCGGGGAAGTGGCGGCGTAGCCATTCGATACCCTTTTCGTTTGTCGTAAAGCCATGTTGTACAACCAAGTCGCGACCAAAGCGCAGGACATCGGCGGCGTCGAACAATGGTTCCTCTTCTGTTGTGACGAAGAATTTATCCGCGGCCCATTTCAAGCGTTGGGTATCGCCGATTTTTTCGGACAGGTAATCGGGGTGATAATCGGCATTTGTCAGGCGCGGTTTTGGGGCGCTTTCGTGGCGGAATTTTGGATCTTCGTTGAAATATTGTTGCATCAACGGGCGATAGTTTAAGTATTCGAACCAACGGCAACGATATGACATTGTTGCCTCTAACATTTCCGAACCAACCGTCAGCAGAACATCACGTGGTGGCATGCAGCCGAATTGGGATTCGGTTTTGAAATCGGGTGTAATTGCGGGTTGGCTGTGATCGATGGATGTTGGGCGATCAACCTTGACGCCACGCTTTTGCAACATGCCTGCGAAGTTATCCAACAGCTCGTTTGCGCGGTCGATTGTTTCTTGGGGGCGGCGACCCCAAGTGCCACGCATATCGCTGTCTTCGGGGACTTTGGCGTCCAGTGCTGGCTCTTCTGGCGGGATGTGGCAATCGTCAGCACGGCCGACGATGACGTGTTTCAACGGGTCCCATTCGTTCCAGCTGTTTACGATTGTTTTTTCTGGCGTCCAAGTCATGTGTTCTCTCCGAAAATATCAATGCGACACAACCGCAAGATACCGCGTATTGCAACCTAAATCTTACACAACTATTGCGGGCAATTGTCGCGTGATTTATGAGCGTATTCAGATAACACCAAAGGATTTGATATGACCCGTTTTTCCAAAATTACTATTTTGACCATTTGCACCAGTTTGACGCCTTTGGCGCCCGTGATGGCAGACGCCGACACAACCGCCGTGATGGAAGAGTTGTTTGCCACTTTTTGGTCCAGCGCCGGCGAGGCAAATGTTGGTAGCAAGGATGATGCAGGTCGTTCAACACGTTGGAATGATGTGACGTTTGAAAGCCCAGAAGATGGGCCGAAATTTGTGTTGCCGTGGGTCGAAGTTTCGAAAAAATTGTTGGGTGGTTATGCAGTGACCATGGCCGATGAAATTGCGATTGCGGGCGATCTGCCTGATGGTAAGAAAATGGATGGTGTGTTTACGACCCAGGGGTTGAGCATGGAAATTGGTGGTAAGGCCGGTGCGCGGTCGTATGATATGGCGTTCGATCAGGTCAAAGCAACGATGAATGCTGGTGATTTGTTTGAGATGACATTGCAGATGAACGACGGCAATTCACAATCGATACTGGCGAATGATATTATGACGGGAACGTTTGAATATCCGAAATTTGATCTGGAATATGAACTTAACATCGAGGGGCAAGATATGTCCGTTAAGATGAGCATGGCCGATATTGCGGGGAATTACCGTGCGCCTGTTATTGGCGGGCGTGATGTGGAAAGTTATCAAAAATTCTGGAGTGGCGACGAGCTATTTTTCACGGATTATGCGATCAGCGGTATGGAAATGCAAACCAATGCGGTATCCCCTGCGGGCCCCGTTTCGGTAGGTTTTACCGGTGGTGCAGGTAAAGGTCGCGTTGCTGCGGATAAGGGCGTTGTTTCGATAAGTGGAGACAGCAAGGATCTTAAATATATTGTCAGTGCCATGGGAATGCCGCCAATGAGCGTATCGATCGATTCAGTCAGCCAGTTTATCGCGGTCCCGCTGGATAATGTTGAGCAGACAAAGACTGCTTCTATTCAGATGGCATTGATGGGATTGGAACTGGACCCCGCGATTTGGGGCATGTTTGATGCCAAAGGATTGTTGCCACGTGACAAAGCGAATTTGGAAATTGATCTGTCTGCCGATGTGAAGTGGTCCCAGAAGATTGCGGATATTGATGTGACGCAAATGGCAACAGGATTACCGGTGGAATTTAGCGATGTGAAAATTACAGCGTTGAACCTGAATGCGCTGGGCGCAGAGGTGAAAACAGATGGTTCGTTTAATGTGGACAGCTCTTCGTTCCCGCCTGCCGCGTCGGGCACGGCCAATGTTTCGGTTAAAGGTGTGGATGCGTTGATGGGCAAGTTGACCGAAGCGGGTTTGTTGCCTGTGCAAAATGCGATGATGGCCAAAGGCATGATGAGTGTGTTTTTCAAGCAAGGTGGCGAAGGGATAGATCATCTGACGAGCCAAATTATGATTTCGCCTGATGGCAGCATTTCGGCGAATGGTGTTCCATTGAAATAGGATTGCGTTTCGTGGTTGTTCCAATTTGCCCAGAGCGTTAGAATTGGGCAAAAATGGACACCACCATGACACAAGATTTAAGCAACATTGCACAGCAATTATTAGACATCGCCAAACGCGCAGGTGCGCAGACGGCGGATGTTTTAGTTGTGGATGGCACATCCGTTTCCATTGATGTTCGCGAAGGGGCATTAGAGCACGCGGAACGTGCCGAAGGTATTGATATCGGATTGCGGGTAATTCAGGGTGACCGACAAGCATCAGTATCCGCATCAGACGTCAGCGTTGATGTTATGGAACAAATGGCAGAGCGCTGCATCGCAATGGCAAACGAAGCGCCACGCGATCCATTTTGTGCATTGGCGGATACGGATCAGCTGGCAACGGATTGGGATGTGGATGCGTTGGATTTATACGACTCTACGTCACAGCCAACATCGAATGATTTACAAGATTCCGCAATGCGTGCCGAAGCGGCTGCGCTGGGCGTGGATGGTGTGGCCAAGGCCCAAGGCGCGTCGTCAATGTTAAGCGATGTATCGTTGCACTTGGCCACCAGTAATGGATTTTCGGGCGGATATCGTCGGACATCGCATTCGGTGTCTTGTGTGGCAATTTCGGGTGATGGATTGAATATGGAACGTGATTGGTGTGGTGAATCCCGCAGCCATTATGCTGACGTTCCAAGCGCTGAAGAAATTGGCCGGCTTGCTGGTGAACGCGCTGTTGCACGTGGTGGCGCCGAACGCCCACCAACAGGTTCATATCCAGTGTTATTTGATGAACGCATTTCATCCAGCCTGATCGGTCATCTGGTGGGGGCGGTAAATGGGGCATCGATTGTTCGCGGTTCCAGTTGGGCCAAGGATAAATTAGGCGAACAAATCCTGCCAAAAAATATGAGCTTGCGCGAGGACCCAACACGAAAATCTGTTGCAGGGTCGAAGCCGTTTGACGGCGAAGGTTTAAACGTAACGCCGCGCGATATTATCAAAGATGGTATTTTGCAGGGTTGGACCTTGGATTTGTCGACTGGGCGTCAATTGGACATGAGCAGTACGGCAAGTGCGGCGCGCGGTGTTGGATCGCCGCCATCGCCAAGTACTGGGAATTTGGAATTAACACGTGGTGAATATAGCCGCGCCGACTTGATTGCACAAATGGGCACTGGCCTGATTATTACGTCAATGATTGGATCAACGATTAACCCCAATACGGGCGATTATTCGCGTGGGGCGGCTGGTTTGTGGGTTGAAAACGGTGAAATTATTGGCCCTGTGAATGAATGCACTGTGGCTGGTAACTTGTTGGATATGTTAAAAAATATGATTGCGGCGAATGATGAGCGCGCGCACCTATCGCGGGTTGTTCCCAGTTTGTTGGTGGAAGGTTTGACCATTGCCGGAAAGTGACCTGCAGTTGATCCATGATGCGGCGCTTTGTGCCGGCGAAATTGCGATGTCTTTTTATGGCAAGCAACCCAAGCAGTGGGAAAAAGGTGACGGGCAAGGCCCTGTTTGTGAGGCTGATCTTAGCATCGATAAAATGCTGCTGGAACGGTTTTCGCAGGCTCGTCCTGATTATGGTATTTTGTCCGAAGAAGCG
>DKMK01000122.1 GCA_002469545.1 Rhodobacterales bacterium UBA7416
GGTGATTGGATCGAAGCACCACCAATCGAAAATAGTTTTGTGTGTAACATTGGCGACCTGTTGGAACGTTGGACCAACGGCGCACTTGTTTCGACAAAACACCGCGTTATCAACCGCAATAAAACCGCGCGTTATTCGATACCTGTATTTTGTGATCCAGCCAGTCAAACAATCATCGATCCCACCGACTTTGGGACAGGAGATGAAAAGTTTGAAAAGATTACGGCAGGCGAACATATATCCAATCGAAATCGCAAGAACTTCACGCAATACAAGAAATAGGACAGATTAATCATCAAACTCATCTTGTCTCATTTACACAGAACTAGGGTTAACATTCTAACAACGCCCGAACCGGCAGAGAGCTGAGTTGGAGTGTTTGTACCAATTTTTTTGTAAACGTGAAAGCCCAAGAATAACGCAAAGTAGGCCTGTGTACAGCGCATCTAAATGACAACAATTTCCAGTAGGCATTCGAAAAAACATTTTATATTCAACGACTAACCCTCAAAGATCAAATCACCGCTAAGTTGCGCTTATAGCGGACATTGGGGGCATCTTCCCTTAACCTCCGCTATGCGGACAAAGTTGCCAATTTGACTTTATTGAGGAACGTCCGCTTCGCCCTTGCCCCTTTCACACACCCAAACGGTAAGTGTTTGGGTGTGTGAAAGGCCAGATACTCACTGGTTAAGCGTGAGTGCGGCTTTTGGATGGGTCGTAAATGGGGCTGGAAACTACCGTTGCGGTCGTGTCGATCTCGCTACTAGATACCTTTAAAACTGTTCCTATTTTGATATTCGGACTAACATGTGCCAACGCCAAAGATTTGCCCATCCGGTGCGAATAACATGGGCTGTTGATGATACCCACATCTTCACCGCCTAAGGATAATACCTCACCACCAGCAACCATATCGGAATGCTCAATGTCGAGACAAACATTGTTTACAACCTCGCTACCTCTCGCAGCCATTGCAGCATCCTTGCCGCGAAAATCTCCCTGACCTTTGCTGACAGCAAAGCCAAGACCCACTTCCCAGGGTGTATTATCCTCGGTCATGTCATAGCCGTAGAACAGCAACCCTGCTTCAATGCGGACCTTGTCCAGTGCGGTGAAAGAACACGGCATAACACCGTTATCAACCAGTTTATCCCAAATATCACCGATAACAGCGGCATCCGCGAAAACCTCATAGCCTTGTTCGCCTGAATATCCTGTGCGCGACAGACGACATGGATGACCAAACAGCACCGCTAAGGCGTGTTGGAAATAAGCAAGATCAGGTAGGTTAATATCACAATGTGCATTCAAAATATCACATGATTTAGGACCCTGAACCGAAAGATCATGAAGGTCATCCGTAAATTCAACTTCCACATCGCGCCCAATAGCAGAGGCATTGAGCAATGCCATCGTGTCACCTGATCCATGGACAATCATCCACTCATCATCACCGTTATTGGACACGATGGCATCATCCGCCATGCCGCCTTCTTCAGTCAAGACGCACAGATATGCCGCCGACCCTGGTGCGATTTTTGAGATGTCGCGTGTGGTCAGGTGATCCAACGTAGCGGCGGCGCTAGGGCCGCGTACAAATACTTTTTTCAGCGGTGACATGTCGAACATGCCAACGGCTTCGCGTACAGCATCGTGTTCGTCATTAGGATCGGTATTATAGGTCCACGCAGTTCCCATCCCGTTCCAATCTTCAAGCCCTGATCCAAGGGCGGTGTGGCGTGATGCGAGCGCGGATGTGCGGCTAAGTTCTTCGGTCATGGTTGTTCCTTTTCTAGTACCATTCATCGGGCATTGACGCTTTGCGTTTTGCCACAAATTCAGTGAGTGCCTCACGGACTGTATCGTCCATTGGCGGTGGTTTGTAATCATTAAGCATCTGCTTCCAACGCGCCGTTGCACGCTGATCCGTTGT
This sequence comes from Rhodobacterales bacterium UBA7416, assembly GCA_002469545.1. Taxonomy (GTDB): domain Bacteria; phylum Pseudomonadota; class Alphaproteobacteria; order Rhodobacterales; family Rhodobacteraceae; genus Amylibacter. The sequence continues at coordinate 1,937 of DKMK01000122.1, forward strand.
CATGCTGCCATTTTCTGCCCATGTTTCAAACGGGCCAGCCTCTGGGATTTCAGACTGATAGTTCGCTGTCGCAAAGTGGCGTAGTGTATGTTGCGTTGACAGGAAATTTTCACCCGGCCCCGTCTCATGATAAGCATCCCGACCAAAGGCTTCTTCGTCGGTGTTAAAACCCTGCAACATCGTCATCATGGCACCACAATGATCAAGGTCCATAATGAATTTTTCATATGACATGACCAATCCACCCTCTAACCAGCCTGCCGCATGCCAAACCTGATGCGTGCCGGACAAAAGCGTGGCCCACATCGCACCTGTACTGTCTTGCATTGCCTGCCCATCTGCCGCGTTTGACGCTGAAACCTGTCCACCTCCCGACCGCATTGGAACGTTCAAGCGACGCCCCAGTTGGGATATCGCCATTGTAGCAAGGTTGGCCTCGGGTGATCCAAATGTAAGTGCACCAGATTTCAAATTCATTGTTGAATGAAAGCTGCCAAATACAACGGGGCATCCAACGCGCACCAACTGCGTCAAGGCGATACCAACCATCGCCTCGGCCAAGGTTTGTGCGGCAACTGCCGCTGGTGACAACGGCCCCATTGCCCCTGCAAAAATCGCGGGCGAAATACAAACACATTGATTGGCCTCGGCATAAACGCGTAACGCCCCAGACATCGTGTCATCATAGATCAGGGGGGAATTCACATTGACGTTGCCCTGCATCACAGCATTTTCTGTCATAAAGTCTCTGCCAAAAACCAGACGCGCCATTTCGATACTGTCTTGCGCGCGATCGGGCGATGTGACCCCGCCCATGAACGGCTTAGACGAAAGCGTCAGATGTGCCAGCACCATATCCAGATGACGCTTGTTGACCGGTACATCCGTGGGTTCACATACAGTGCCACCCGAATGGTGCAGCCACGGTGTGCTGTAGGTCAATTTTACAAAGTTCTGAAAATCATTCAGCGTTGCATATCTGCGGCCCATCTCTAAATCACTGACAAATGGCGATCCATAACCGGGCATCAACACGACATTGTCCCCACCAAGCGTAACGGTATTGGCAGGATCACGGGCGTGCAGCTTAAACTGCGCTGGTGCGGTTGCGCAAAGTTGCCTTGCAAGGCCCGGCTTAAATGTAACGCGCTCCCCTACAACTATCGCACCTGCATCTGCGAACAGAGCAAGGGCGATTTTGTCACCGCGAAATTCGACACCGATATTTTGCAAAATCCAGTCGGCCTGATCTTCAATCGCCAAAAGTGAACTTTCGTTTAACAGACCATAAGGCTGTATTTTACGCGTTTGCGGAGACCGGACAACCTGCGTTTCTGCTCGACGTGAAGCGCGGCCGCGACGCACAGCAGCCCGTAGTTTTGGTTGCACAGATACATCAATATTTTCCAACTCAAACATCCTCCCTAAATTACGTGTAGCCGTATCAGTATGGATATCAATTGAAATTTTCTGTACATAGCGTTCAATTTATTTATACACTCTGCTATGAGTATCACCTTCAAACACCACGATACATTGCGGCTTTTCACCGAGGTTGCACAGTGTAAGAGCTTTTCAGATGCTGCAGAAAAACTGCATCTGACAAAGGGCGCTATCAGTTATCAAGTCAAAACCTTAGAGGAGAGTTTGGGTTTTGATGTATTCAAGCGAACTCCACGCGGGGTGGACTTGACGCTGAAAGGGCAGCAATTGTTGGGCGCAACACGCGGACACTACCACGACATCGAGCAAGTGTTGTTAGCCTTGAAAACACCAACGGCACAATCCCTGACCGTTGGAATGTCGAGCTATTTCGCATCCAGATGGCTGTCACCGCGATTGATGACCTTTATGCAGAAATACCCTGATATTCAATTACGAATTCAACCTATGACGCAACTGTTCAATCTAGAAAACCAAGGTGTGGATCTTGCAATCCGTTGGGGCAATGGCCTATGGGATGACGCTGAAATTTCACCGCTAATGTCTATACCTGCTTGGCCAGTTGGTAACGCGCAAGCCTATCAGATGGTTGAAAAACTGGGCCTGAAGCGCGCTTTTTCCGCATTCACACTGCTACGAGATCATGATGAAAGCAATGCTTGGTCCGACTGGTTCGATGCGGCGGGATTACCCCGACAAACCCGTAAAGATACATTAATCATCCCTGACCCTAATGTCCGCGTTCAGGCCGTAATTGACGGACAAGGTATCGCGTTAAACGATGCGCTCGTCGAACGCGAGTTAAGTGAAGGCCAGTTGGTTCATTTATCAAATATTGAGTTGGCGTCATATGGATATTTCTTGGTCAGGCCGCGTCAGATTCGTACGAACAAAAGTGCTGATGTATTCGTGGAATGGTTGCTGCAACAGTAGCCCACTGCCGTCTTCATATATCTGACCTTTCTCCAACAGCAGAATATAGACAGGAAGTTGTGCGCGTTGCATAGCCAGTGGACTTAGCCGTAAACAGGTCGCATCGGGCTTTGGAATTTGGTTATCGTCATTGACCCGCTGGATCAAAAGAGAGCGCAGTACAGTTTCTACGCCTGAACCACAAATTGATTTGATCCACGAAAACGAACGGCGGCGAAAAGAAGTCCGCATGCTTCGTGAGGAGAGGGAAATACTAAAAAAGGCAACACAGTTCCTCGCGAAGCAAAAACCGTGAGGCTAAAATTTATCGAAGAACACCGAGGCACGCTTCCAATCAATCGTTTGTGTCATACTATGAATGCCACATGTCTTGCGACCAGACTAAATCAAGATCGCGGTAGATCGCGTCAAGGTCTGTTGGATATGCGTATCCCCCATGAAAAAACACATTTTCACGTGCTGCAATATGGTGTTGAAAATGCAGAATCGCGTGTTCATGCACTGTGCCATGAATATGAACCTCCACATCGAACGCACGCTTATCAGCCAGCTTCATAAGAATATCAAAACTTGGCTGACATCGGATATTCCCAACCCAACCAACGCGAATTTTATGTTGCTTTGAAACCGCCTTCAGGCTGGGGCGCACTTTGTTCAAAACACCACTCCACAGCTTGTTTTCCAACAATAACCAATCACCGTCATACCGCTGAATAGGTGCGAAATACTGGGATATAAAATCAGGCGATGAAACGACCAATCGTGTAATGCGCCGCAATAAAAACCGCTCTAACTTTCGTGCCGAAAATTGCTTCGCACCACCGTTCGTAAAGACACCGTGAATATCCAAGCATTCGTAAACTAACCCAACGCGCATCCATGTCAGACACGTCATGATCCAGGCCAGTAAAACCATATCCAAGTTTCGTGCATAAATCAGATCAACGCGTCCATTTCGGCGCATATATTTATGTATCTTTAAGACTGCGAACAGTGTTCTCACCAACCGTAAAACTAGACGTTGATGATACACGCGGCCCAAATCAAGATGAGTGCCAATCCCCTCGACACCCACTTCAGATTTACGAAATCCAACGATTTGCAATTCGTGACCAATTGATTTCAGCGCTGAAATACGACGCTGTTGGGCTGGATCGCTCAAATCGCCTGCAAATATCAAAACCCTCATAAATTCTGCCCCAAAATTGGAACGCGCCGACGCGACCCAATGCTACGCGTCACGACGCCTATATGAAACAAACTTCGCATCGCCCAAAATCCACGCGCCTTTGGCGACACGACAAACACAACAGCGCAAAACCCGCTGAAAATTGATTTGGCCAAGGCACCAACCATCAATGCCCAACCCCGCGTTCTTCCAACAGCGATATATGCAAAACTTTGCCCAGATCTAAATCGTCGCTTTGCCATCCAGCGAAAGCTCAAGCGTTCGATACAGACGGATTCATAAACAAATCCGTCCGCACTGCTGCCAAATTGCGCGCCTTTATGGTGTAATCTGTTGAAAAAATCGGTGTCCTCTCCGCCCGAAACGCCCAAGGAAAGATCAAATCGTTCGTCTACAAAAGGCGCGCCTTTCCAGCGCATCAATACATTTCCTGCATAGCCGGTTTGAAAGGGGCGGCGCATTTCATCAAGCATTGTGGAATGAAAATCGTTGCGCACAATCCAATGTGGCGCATCATTTGGATACTGCGCCACCACATGTCCAAACACAGCGTCATTATTGCCCAAATCTGCCCATAGACGAGCCAACCAATTGCTGGGTGCAAATTCATCATCGTCAATAAAGGCAATGTAATCACCCCGCGCGCCAGACAAACAAGCATTGCGTGCAATGGAAATATTTCGCGATGGCGCATGAATATAAACCACATCAATTTCACTGTTGGCCGAAATCGCGGCTACTTTTTCCGACACACTGTCCTTTGGGGCATTATCCGCAACGATCACACGCATTTTCAAATCACTTGGCAGGTTTTGATCCAAAACAGACCGCAGACACCTGTCCAACGATGCCCGTTGGAATGTGCAAATACAGACGTCGATATTTACAGGTTCAACCACGTGGCATTCCCCGTAATTTAAAATGAACAAACCCAACAGCCCACGCATTATGCATAAATGCCAACGCCGGTCCGGCCCACAACCCAGATAGTTGGCGCAGCCGCATCACAGCGGTCAACGAAACAACCAACAGCACCATCAGATAAGCAATTGGTATCCACACCATTGTCGGCCACCACAGGGGCCCGATCAAACAAGCGGACAAAAGGATCAGGTTTAAGGTGGGCAACCTTTGCCGTAACTTGGGACGGATACGATGTTTTGCCAAGGTCCGCGCCCGCCCATGCCCATAATTGAAATATTGCTGCAGAATTGTCGAAATTGAACCACGCATATTATATGTAACGCGCGCATCTGCATTCATCCAAATGCGACCTCCCGCGCGAACGACCCTATGATCATATTCTGCATCCTCATTATGGGAAAAACTGGCGTCATACCCCGCAAGCGATTTGAACCAATCCAACCGCATGCCCGCATGGTGACCATGATCAACTAAACCCGAATATGAACCACCACGATGTTTCGCACCGCCATTTCCCAAAACACTGTCAACAATCCATGCCGCCGCTCTTCCAAACCCGTTTTTGCCCGTGGAATCCATTGGAACAACGACACCGGCCACGTCGTGAGTGTTAAAGCTCGTAATGATTTTCGCGACAAACTGCGGGGGATAAATCGCATGCGCATCACATCGGATCAAAATTTGGTGGTGGGGTTTCGCACAGACCGCCACAGCCAAATTTATCCCGTGCGATTGAATACACTCAGGGTTTTCAATCAACGTTAAATTGACGTGATTGCGCGCCATGTCTCTGACAATCTTACGCGTATTATCAATACTGTTGCCATCGACGACAACGATATTCGCCAAAGGGGCCTGTGAAATCAAAGACAACAAACACGCACGGATATTCGCACTCTCATTCAGAGTCGGAACAACCAAAATCGTCGAACACTGCGTATACTTCAAGTTGAAATCTCCTTTAACAAAAATACCTTTGGCTTTAATTCAACGACAATCCAATCCGATCAGAATACCCCGAACACATCAGGCCTATGAATTGGCAATCTCTTTGCTAATCCAATTTGCGAACTGAGCATTAATACAGCGTTAACAAATGTAAAAATTTACCAAATTTGTCTACTTTTTGCCAATTTAGAAACAATCCCCAAAGCCTATGGCGGTGCGAAACAATTAATAAATCCTTAATCTTCAACGGGTTGACTAAATAAAAACAAACCAAGAATAAAAAAGGAACATACCAGTTCATTTAAATCAAAATGGCTCAATTTGGCAAAACTTAAGGTTTTGTGAACCTTTGTCCCGCCTTCATCTGGTAATAATTTATCCTTCACATTCCTTACGGCGGGCACGATGACATTTCACTCCGACAGCTCTCATTTTACAAACACTCACATTCACCCCATCACATTAAACAATTCAGGATTGAAAAGAGTTTTTGATATCCTGCTTATTCTCATCACAGCACCAATTACGATAACCGTTATGATCCTTGTGGCGATCGCATGCAGTTTGGATGGCGGTGCGCCCCTTTATTCCCAAAACCGTGTGGGGAAGAATGGCGGTTTATTTCGGTGCTGGAAATTTCGAACAATGGTTCCAAATAACCAACATATCTTACAAGAGTTTTTGGCAAAAAACCCCATCGCCATGCGAGAATGGCAAACACTAAACAAGTTAAAACACGATCCGCGCATTACACCAATCGGGCGTTTTTTGCGCCAATCCAGCCTTGATGAATTACCCCAACTCTACAACATTCTACGCGGCGAGATGAGCATCGTTGGCCCACGCCCCATTGTGCCTGCCGAATTGGTGAAATATGGCAATGATATTCGCCATTATCTGGCACTTCGTCCTGGCCTTACGGGTCTGTGGCAAATCAGCGGGCGCAACCACATCGACTATGACATGCGTGTGGCTTTGGATGTCACTTACCAAAAGACCCGTTCGTTTGCATTAGACATAAAAATCATTTTGCGCACATTTGGAACAGTCCTGTCGCGAACAGGGCTTTAACTCGTTTTTTGCTTTTACAATTTCGCGTTGAAAGATAGGGTGTTAGATACATAATTCTGACCCAACTGGAAAAGCCCTCAATGAAAAATCGCATTACCAAAGCCGTCTTTCCAGTTGCAGGGCTTGGCACTCGGTTTTTACCTGCCACAAAATCAATCCCAAAAGAGTTACTTCCCTTGGTGGATCGCCCATTGGTGCAATACGCAGTCGACGAAGCCCGCGAAGCAGGCATAGAAAGCTTTCTGTTTGTCTCCGCACGTGGCAAAACGGCAATGGCTGATTATTTTGACAAACACCCATCCCTTGAACAACGCCTTGCCACAGACGGCAAAGACGACTTGTTAGAGAAACTCAAAAACTCAAACATCGCCTCTGGTGATATTGCATATGTCCGCCAAGGCGAACCTTTAGGTCTCGGTCATGCCGTGGCCTGCGCGCGCCAATTCGTGGACCACGATGAATACTTCGCCGTGATCCTGCCTGATGACGTTATCAAAGGCTCACCAGGCTGTTTGCGCCAAATGGTTGACGCATGGCACGAACGGCCAGCCAATTACGTCGGTACAATGCAGGTCGCACCTGAAAATATTCCATCTTACGGTATCTTGGATGTGGAATCAGAAGAAGGGCGTACAATCAAAGCGCGTGGCTTGGTTGAAAAACCAAATATCGCAGACGCACCATCAAACAACGCAGTCATCGGGCGTTACTTGCTGTCACCCAAAATCATGCAACGTTTGGTCGTCACAAACCCGGGGTTCGGTGGCGAAATCCAACTGACCGACGCGATTAACGCCGAAGCATCATCGCCCGAAGGCGTTTACGGCTACCGATTTGACGCACAACGCTATGATTGCGGCTCTATGGCTGGCTTTTTGAAAGCAACTATCGATTTCGGGCTTAATCGCCCTGAATTGCACGACGATCTGATGAATTACCTTCGAAAAGTCGTGGAAAAGGCGGAATAATTCAGCCGTCCGTCACGCCTGCCTCTGCAAAAGTCGCCATGCCCGAATGACAGGCAATCGCGCCTTTCAAAACGCCAATCGCCAATGCGCCACCAGATCCCTCGCCCAAGCGAAGCCCTAACGACAACAACGGTTCTTTCTTCAAATGCGCCAACATGGCCTTATGGGCCTGTTCGTTTGATTGGTGACCCGCAACACAATGGTCCAACGATCCAGACACCGCACTTTCTAAACATGCGGCGGCGGCGCAACAAATGAAACCATCCAAAATCACAGGAATAGATTTGGCACGTGCACTGGCAATGGCACCTGCCATCGCAGCCAATTCACGCCCACCTAAACAGCGCAATGTTTCCAACCCGTTCTCAACAGCAGATGGGTTCGCAACCAATCCAGCCGCGACAACACAGGCTTTGTTTTTAACGCCAGCATCATCAACGCCTGTTCCACGTCCAACCCAATCACTGGCGTCACCGCCAAACAATGCATTGGCAATTGCCGCCGCGGGAGTCGTGTTTCCAATTCCCATTTCGCCGGCAACAAACAGATCAGCAGTTTCATCAACTGAATTCCAACCAGCACTTAATGCGGTTACGCATTCGGCTTCGCTCATGGCGGGGCCGGTCGTGAAATCATTGGTGGGTTGATCCAAATCCAATGCAATCACATCCAGCTTTGCACCAAACGCAGAACACAGCTGGTTAATCGCCGCGCCACCGTGTTGAAAATTCAAAACCATCTGCTCGGTTACTTCGGCAGGGAACGCAGACACGCCTTGGGCGGTCACACCGTGGTTACCCGCGAAAACCACAACCTGCGGCGCATCCAAACTTGGTGCAGCAACGCCGCGCCACGCCGCATACCAAATCGCCAATTCTTCCAATCGACCCAATGCACCTGGTGGTTTGGTCAACTGACCATTGCGATCCGTAGCATCGCTAGCCGCTTTGGCATCGGCGATCGGCATCCCCATCAACAATGTTTTGAATTCCGAAAGGCTGGCAAAAGGGGCATTGGTCATTGTGCGTTCACTTCTTCATTGATTTCTTGGCCTTATTAACGCCATTTAGACCCAGTTAAAATCCCAATTGCGAAGGCCAAGCATCATGAGCGACTCTAACGATCAAAATTTGCCCGAAGCCCACGATATTTGGGCAGCGTTTGCGTTGCTAACCCGCCTACCCGTCCCTGTGGATCATGATCGCGCAGGGGAACGCGCCAACATCGCCACATGGGCTTATCCCATCGTTGGTGCCGCTGTGGGTGCCTTGTCAGGTTTGGTGCTATCAATCGCGATGGCACTGTTATTGCCCAGCGGCTTGGCGGCAGCAATGGCGATGCTAACAGCCGTGGCACTGACAGGCGCAATGCACGAAGACGGCTTGGCTGATTGTGCTGATGGATTTTGGGGCGGACATGATCGTTCCCGCAGATTAGAAATCATGAAGGACAGCTCAATCGGGGCATATGGCGCCGTGATAATGATTATTTTCATGTTGGCCGAATGGTCTGCAATCGAAGGGTTGGTTTTTGCAACACCCATCTTAACGCTTGCAGGCATCGGGGCCATATCACGCCTGCCCATGGTTCTGGCCATGTGGGTGATGCCAAACGCGCGCGACAATGGATTGGCGGCAGGTGTTGGCATGCCACCAGCAACGTCAGTTCAAATTGCCACCGCTGTTTGTTTTATCATTGCGGTTCTGACATTGGGTTGGGTTGGCATACTCGCCATGGTAACCGCCGCCCTATCCGCATGGGGTGTCGGATTGATCGCCAATGCAAAAATTGAGGGCTATACAGGCGATGTGCTTGGGGCCATGCAAAAATGCGCAACACTGGCGGCATTGGCCACAGTTTTGGCAATATAAAACCCCACAGGCAGCGCCTATGGGGTTATAAAAGTCATCTATTTTGCCTGACATCAGTCCTACATGTGTCCGCCACATGTCCCACGGATGTCACACTGGCTAATTAACCAGCGCGGGAAACCAAAATTCCGATTATTTTTTCGCCTGCAACACCTTCGTCAGTGGCATCAACGGCAGCCACTTCGCGCGTCAAACGTTCCAACGCAGCTTCGTACAATTGACGCTCTGAATAAGATTGCTCGCGCTCTTCATCATTGCGGTGTAAATCACGCACAACTTCAGCAATCGACATCAAATCACCTGAATTGATCTTTTGCTCATATTCCTGCGCCCGACGTGACCACATCGCACGTTTCACGCGTGCGCGCCCTTTTAGGGTCTTCATTGCTTTTTCAACCAATTCAGTGCTTGCCAAATTACGCATGCCGACAGCAGTTGCCTTGGCCGTTGGAACGCGCAGTGTCATCTTGTCTTTTTCA
>DKMK01000123.1:0-447 GCA_002469545.1 Rhodobacterales bacterium UBA7416
GATGTATGCCGCGTTAATACCACGGATAACTTCTGGAATTGGGAACGATGCAATGTAACCGATTGTATTGCTTTCGGTCATGTTGCCCGCGATGTGACCAATTACAGAACGGCCTTCGTAGAAACGTGCTGAATACGTTGATACGTTATCCGCTTGTTTGTAACCTGTTGCGTGTTCAAATTTCACATTTGGGAATTTCTTCGCAACGTTCAACGTTGGGTCCATGTAACCAAATGACGTTGTGAAAATCAGATCTGCGCCGTCCAGTGCCATCTGTGTCATCACGCGTTCTGAATCGGCGCCTTCTGGAACTGATTCAACAAACATCGTTTCAACTTTGTCGCCGAACGCGGCTTCAACAGCTTGGCGGCCTTGGTCATGCTCATATGACCAACCGAAATCGCCGACTGGGCCAACATACACAAAACCAACTTTTGTTTTATCTTC
>DKMK01000123.1:509-7561 GCA_002469545.1 Rhodobacterales bacterium UBA7416
TAGCAGCTTCATTTTACTCTCCTAATTGCGGGGCTCCCGTGCCCCTGTGAAATTGCGCCTCTATGATGAGGCATGAAAAATCTTGCCCAAAGAGGCAGGCGCATTCAGCGATGCGCGTGTTCGATCAGCGGACATAATAACCAGAACCAAGATGGTCACAAGATACGGAGCCATTGAAAGATAAGAAACTGGAATATCAACGCCATTTGCCTGCAAATTAAGCTGCAAAATCGTAACCCCGCCGAACAAATAGGCGCCCAAGATTAAACGCCACGGCTTCCAACTGGCGAATACAACGATTGCCAAGGCAATCCAACCGGCACCAGCGGTCATACCTTCGGTCCATTGCGGCACGCGGATCAATGACAGATAAGCGCCACCCAATCCTGCACAAGCGCCACCAAACAAAATGGCCAGCGTGCGGATACGGACAACTTTATACCCAAGCGCATGCGCCGCGTCATGGTTTTCACCAACCGCACGAAGGATCAACCCGCCGCGCGTGAATTTCAGAAAAACCCAAACCAGAGTAACTAACAGAATACTAAAATAGACCATCAAATCATGATTAAATAAAATCGGACCAACCACTGGAATATCTGCCAACCCCATCCATTCCATCTTGGGCGTACTTGGTGGCTTAATCCCTGCATAGCTGTGGCCCAACAATGCGGCCAATCCCAGCCCAAACAGCGTCAGCGCCAAACCCGATGCCACCTGATTTGCTAATAAGACCTGTGTCAAAATTGCAAACAACAGTGCCAAAACCGCACCTGCGGCTGCTGCCGCAATAAAGCCCATTAATGGACTTCCTGTATTTACAGCAGCAATAAAGCCGCTGATCGCGCCGATGATCATCATCCCTTCGACGCCCAAATTCAAAACGCCTGATTTTTCCACGATCAATTCGCCTGTGGCAGCCAACAAGATCGGTGTGGCAGCTACGATCAATGTCGCAACCAATGATACAATTGAGATATCCATTACGCGCTCCCTCTCTTAGTTAATCGAATGCGGAAATTGACCAACACATCAACGGCCAGCAAAAAGAACAACAACATGCCTTGAAATACTTGGATCGATGCTTTGGGTAAGCTGAGTTTCGATTGAATGATGTCACCGCCAACATAAGTCACAGCCAGCAGCAATCCCGCCAGCAAAATACCGATGGGATGTAAGCGGCCCAAAAATGCCACGATGATTGCGGTAAAGCCATAACCTACAGGGAACGTCGTAGATAACTTGCCAGCAGGGCCTGTAACTTCGAACAAGCCAGCCATACCAGCCAATGCGCCGGACAATCCCAAACATATCGCGATCATTTTATTTGGACTGACACCCGCGAATTTCGCCGCCCGCGGAGCTTGGCCTGCAAGGCGAATGTTGAACCCAAAGATATGGCGCGTTAGCATGACATAGGCCGCGACAACCAATCCAAGCGTCACCAACACGCCCCAGTGAATGCCCGTGCCGGCCCACAATTCGGCGTTGTTAGCAGCAGGAAATTGTTGAAACGATCGGCTTTCAGGAAAGTTAAATCCTTCTGGGTTACGCAAAACACCCGTCACCATTCCGGACAGGAAATTAATGGCGACATACACCATCATCAAGGAAACCAAAATTTCGTTGGCATTGAATTTGATCTTTAAGAATGCAGGTACCATGGCCCAAATAAAGCCACCGAAAGCACCCATCACAATCATCAGCGGAAATACGATAAAGCTGTCCAATGGATACAGTGCCAAGCCTGTGGCACCGCCTATGACGGCTCCCATAATGAATTGACCTTCGGCCCCGATATTCCAAATTCCAGCACGAAAGCCAAACGAAAGGCCCAGTGCAATCATAATAAGTGGCGCCGCTTTGATCAGGATTTGCCCGCGATAATAAAACGCAAACTCACCAAGGATTGGATCCCAGAAAATCATACGAATGGCTTCGAATGGGTTTTTTCCAAGCGCGACGAATAACATGCCCCCGACGATCATCGTTGCCAATACCGCCAGTATCGGTGTCAGAGCGACCATCAAGCGTGATGGATCGGTACGTGGTTCTAAGCGGATCATACTTTGGTTCCTCCCATCATTAGGCCAATTTCTTCGACTGTTACGCCTTTTGCTGGGCGTGGGGTGGACATGTTGCCTTCGGACAGAACGGCAAAGGTATCTGAAATTTCCATTAGTTCATCCAAATCTTGACTGATAACCAAAACACCAGCGCCCCCTGATGCCAGTTCCAATAATGCTTGTCGAATGGATGCGGCAGCGGCGGCATCAACGCCCCATGTCGGTTGGTTGACGATGAAAACAGTGGGGTTTTGCAACACCTCGCGTCCGACCACGAATTTTTGCAAATTCCCGCCTGACAGTGATTTCGCCGTATTGCGAACGGACGGTGTGCGCACATCAAATTCTTCGATAATTTTTTGTGCAAATGCGGCAGCACCTGCTTTGTTGACGAATCCTCGGCGTCCTAATTTTTGACGTTGAAACCCAGACAGCAACGTATTTTCAGTAAGGCTCATATCAGGCGCCGCTGCGTGCCCTAATCGTTCTTCGGGTGCGGTTAACAATCCACGTAAGCGGCGCTCAACTGGGCCAGATTGCCCCATGAACGCGCCTTCAAGTTTTACCGATTCAGCGTCCGTAAGTGTTTCACCTGAAAGCGCCAGCATCAATTCATCTTGGCCGTTACCAGCAACTCCAGCAACACCCATCACCTCGCCTGCGCGCAAGTTGAACGTGATATTTTTCAAAGAGGTTCCAAAGGGATCAATCGATTTTTGGGACATGTTTTCGACCACCAACAATGGCGCACCAAACTTTGTCGCTGATTTTTTTGGCGTTTTTAATTTTGCGCCTACCATCATTTCAGCCATGCTTTTCGCGGTCTCGTCTTTGGGCACGCACGTTCCAACAACCTTGCCGTGGCGCAAGATCGTCGCGCGTTCACACAACGCCTTAATCTCTTCTAATTTGTGCGAAATGTATAAAATTGAAGTTCCTTCATCACGAAGGCGGCGCAAAGTGGTGAACAATACATCCACCTCTTGGGGTGTCAGAACCGATGTCGGCTCATCCATAATCAACAACTTGGGATCTTGTAACAAACAACGAATAATCTCAACACGTTGACGTTCGCCAACAGAAAGGTCACCAACCAATCGATCGGGATCCAACGTCAGCCCGTATTTCGTCGATACGTTGCGGATCTGTTCCGACAGTACATTTGGTTTAGGTGGGTTTTCCATACCCAGCGCGATATTTTCCGCCACATTCAATGCCTCGAACAGCGAGAAATGTTGGAACACCATTGCAACGCCCGCAATCCGTGCCGCACGTGGTTCCGCTGGCGCAAAAATTTCGCCGTTAAATGTCATTTGCCCACTGTCGGGCTTCACCAGCCCGTAAATCATTTTGACCAACGTCGATTTTCCAGCGCCGTTTTCACCCAGCAAGGCATGTACCTCGCCTTTGTCGATGTCAAAGCTGACATCGTCATTGGCAATCACACCAGGATAGGCCTTGGTCAATCCATTTAACGTAATCAAAGTCATTTCAACTCTCTCTCTGCGCTGGGCTGGGCGGCTCTTGATCTGATCATCTGCGCGGCGACACCAATTGCAATTGATTTCGGTTCATTTCCAAGACTTGGGTCACCAATAGGGCAAATCACACTGTCCGTCGTCGCTGCATTGTGTCCCAGTTGAAGCAAACGTTTACGAAAACGAACCCATTTGGTATTCGATCCAATAACGCCAACTGATCGGTGTGGTTGTGACAAGATTTGGTGGCACAAATCAAAATCGAATTTGTGACTGTAGGTCATAATCAGGTGATCTGCGTTCGCAGGTGCGTATTGCACAACGTCAGCAGGATTTTTTGCAACCAAGTTTGTTGACATCGTGTTCATAGGGAAGCGATCTAGTGACGTATCAACCCACGTAATGTCCACATCAAGACCATCCAAAACATCCACAATTGCACGTCCAACGTGACCAGCACCGTACAACCACAATGGTGGGTTTGCTTGTTTAATCGGCTCAATTAACCAACCATCGATAACCGACAGATTTGGTATTTCAGAAGTATTTCGCAAACTAGCTTGGGCACGTTTTACCGCCAAACTGGCAACCGATAACTTCGAAATTGGCCGCGCAAATGCAGTGCCAGAAACCGGAATCATACCCGCATCAAAACGTTCAATCACCAAACTGACCGAACCACCACAACACTGCCCCAACGCGGGACCAAGTGGGATTGTAGTTGCAACTGTTTCGCCATGTGCCATCACATCACGCGCCATTGCGATGGCCTGCAATTCTAATGCTCCACCGCCAATCGTACCAAATGTATCACCCGCCCATACCAACATCGTCGTACCCGCATGGCGTGGTGCCGAACCTTTGTGGCCTGTGATAAGAACACGAACCACTGGTCCGTCCGCTGTGGCCGCGATCATCGCGTCAAGATCAAAAGCCATGGCCACCCCCATCGTTACGATAGATCGTTTTCAAGACTGCTTCTGGTGTCGCGGGTGCATCCAAACTTGGGTAGACGTTTTTATTGCCAGTCGAACTGATTGCATGACTTAGTGCGAAAAACACGGACATACCCAATAAAAAAGGCGGTTCACCAACCGCTTTAGATTTGTGAATAGTCGGTTCAGTGTTTTCATTTTCAAACAGATCAACATTAAACACTGGTGGGCGATCAGAACATGCGGGAATTTTATACGTACTGGGCGCGTGGGTTTTCAAATTCCCTTTGTCATCCCAAACCAATTCTTCGGTTGTCAGCCACCCTGCCCCTTGAACAAACCCACCTTCGATTTGGCCGATGTCCAATGCGGGGTTAAGCGATTGTCCTGCGTCGTGTAATATGTCCGTGCGTAAAATGCGGTTTTCACCTGTCAGGGTATCGATAACAACTTCGGATACTGCCGCGCCATAAGAGAAGTAATAAAACGGATGCCCACGCCCAGCTTCGCGATCCCATTTAATTTTGGGTGTTGCGTAAAAACCAGTCGCTGACAATTGCACGCGCGCATCGTATGCCAAAGTGATCGCGTCCTTGAACGAAATTTGATGATCATCCAACGTAATTGTACCATTGTAAAATTCTGCATCTGCAGTCGTTTCAAAATGATTCTGTAACAGTGTTTGCAAGCGTTGTTTCAGCGTGTTGCACGCGTCCTGCACAGCCATGCCATTCAGATCGGTTCCAGACGATGCCGCTGTTGCAGACGTGTTTGGAATCTTGGCTGTATCTGCCGCAGAAATTTTCACTTGCCCTAGGTCAATACCCAACGCATGGGCTGCCACTTGACCAATCTTGGTGAACAATCCCTGCCCCATTTCGGTTCCTGCGTGGTTCATATGGACAGACCCATCTGTATAAATATGAACCAAGGCACCGGCTTGATTGTATTTTGTCAGCGTAAACGAAATCCCAAATTTCACTGGAGTCAGCGCGATACCACGGCGCAAAACAGCGTTGGGGTTTGCGTTATTTTCAGCCTCAATTTCCGCACGGCGTTTTTCGTAATTCGACGACTTTGCCAATTGATCAACAAGCGGCGCAATCACACTGTCACTGATCGTCATATGATACGGCGTTGTATCGCCATTCACATAAAAATTGGCGCGTCTCACTTGCAATGGATCCATTCCCAAATGGGCTGCAATGTGATCCATGACCCGCTCAATCGCAACGGCACCTTGAGGCCCACCAAAACCACGATATGCAGTGGCGCTGGTCATATTGGTTTTCAGCCGATGCGAGATTATTTCCGCATGTGGCAAATTGTAAGCATTATCCGAATGGAACATTGCGCGATCAGCAACAGGGGCAGACAAATCCATCGCCCAACCACAGCGTGTAAAATGTTCCATGATTACGGAATTCAGTTTGCCAACCTCATCAAAGCCGACATCGTAATCAATTCTGAAATCATGGCGTTTGCCAGTGATCACCATATCGTCGTCACGATCATAACGTAATTTGCATGGTCGATTGGTCAAATGTGCGGCCAACGCACATGCGCACGCCGGCAGATTTGCCTGACTTTCCTTGCCACCAAATCCACCACCCATACGCCGTGTTTCAACGCGCACAGCATTAAATGCCACGCCCAACGTATGGGCCACCTTATGTTGAACTTCAGATGGGTGCTGGGTCGATGAATGGATCAACATATCGCCATCGTCTTGGGGGATCGCTGCGGCGACTTGCCCTTCCAAATAGAAATGTTCCTGCCCACCCATATCGATGCTTCCAGATACTTGGTGCGTTGATGCATTCAGCGCCGCATGCGGATCGCCCTTTAGGAATTTTTGTGGCTTTTCGAATGGATTGTCCGCAGCCATCGCCTGCTCAATCGTCAGGTTTGGTGGCTGCTCATCATATGAAATCTGCCCCAACCGTGCCGCCTTGCGTGCGTTTAAATGGCTGTTCGCAACAACCAGAAAAATCGGTTGGCCAACGTATTGGACTTGCGTACTGGTTAGCATCGGTTCGTCGTGTGCGATTGGTGATACATCATTTTCACCGGGGATGTCATCGGCGGTATAAACAGCAATAACACCCTTTGCATTTTCAACCGCTGACAGGTTCATTTCGGTAATTTGACCGGACGCCACGCTGGACGTTCCAAATGCCAAATGCAGCGCGTTACTTGGTAAAGGAATATCATCCGTGTAACGCGCACGGCCCGTTACATGTAATTTCGCCGCTTCATGTGGTGTCGATTTGTGTACGCTCATGACGTCACCTCCAACACACGTGTTGGCAATCCGCTGTCCTCTAGGAAGTAACGCATCAACATACCTTGTGCCGCCTTCATACGGTATTCGGCGCTGGCGCGCATATCCGACATTGGCGCAAAATCACGGACCAGCAATGGAAGTGCGGTTTCCACAATGTCATATTCCCAAGCCTTTCCAACCAAGGCCTGTTCAACAGCTGTGGCACGCGCTGGCGTTCCCGCCATGCCGCCAAATGCAATCCGCGCGGTACTGACAATCCCGTCTTTGACAGTAATCGATATACAGC
>DKMK01000059.1 GCA_002469545.1 Rhodobacterales bacterium UBA7416
CGCCTAAATCGTCAGCAACCTGTTTGCGCGTCAGCCCGCTGGATAAAGCCAGCCGAACTGCTTCTTTACGAAATTCTTTTCCGTGTCTCGGTGCCATGTTATGTCTCCTTGATGGCCAGTGTGCTATCAAGTGCTCGAAACTTTCTACGGACAAGTCCAAAACGTCAGGCAAACACAGACGATTTATTACGATCATCTGCGGATCTTATCATCGTGGATAATCGATATTACAAAAGTTATATAGACGACCATAGCTTTGATTATATCGAGTTCATGCTTACTGATCCGCGATTTGCTGACGAATTCGAAAACTTTGAACTTTTTAAAGAAACGAAACGCTTCAAATCATGGCGTCGAAAACCTTAGTGTGGATTACACTCATACTTGGTATTTCGGAATATTGAAGAAGTTGTCCAGGATGGCCTCTCCCCGCCCGAAATAGACGTAACCATTCCACGCTGAGTGTAGTCGCAATGGCGGACCTTAAGGATAGTCGGAATTCATATGCTATTCTCGTTTTGCATAGGTGATTTGAAATAGGCATTGGCCTCAAAGGCTCACTTCGTCCTAGGCTTACTGTATCGATTCCGAATTCCAAAGTTTCGAACCCAACATGGAAGGAAACAATATGAATAAGTTAACCCGTATTGCCGCCATTGGCGCGGCAACTTTTGCGCTTGGCGCAGTTGCGCAAGCGGAGGTCACTGTCAAAGTGGCCTATGACGCTGACCCAGTTTCACTTGATCCGCATGAACAGCTTTCTGGTGGCACATTGCAATTATCGCACATGGTCTTTGATCCATTAGTGCGCTGGACACAAGATTTGCAGTTCGAAAGCCGTTTGGCTGAAAGCTGGGAGCAAATTGACACGCTGACAACACGCTTTCATTTGCGTGATGGTGTAAAGTTCCACTCTGGCAATATGCTGACATCTGCGGATGTAGACTGGACATTTGATCGCCTAAAAGAAAGCCCAGACTTTAAGGGTATTTTCAGCTTGTTCACTGATGTGAAAGTTGTTGATGAAAACACGTTTGATCTGATTGCTTCAGAACCTTATCCATTGGTGTTGCATACTGCGACGTATATTTTCCCGATGGACAGCAAGTTTTATTCAGGCATGACATCTGACGGTAAAGACAAAGCTGAATTAGTGAAGCACGGTGACAGTTTTGCGTCGCGCAATGTTTCAGGTACTGGCCCATATGTGGTTACAGAACGTGAGCAAGGCGTAAAAGTCGTGTTTGATCGTTTCGACGGATATTGGGACACAGCGTCAAAAGGCAATGTTGATAAAATCATCCTAACACCAATTAAAGAAGACCCAACACGCGTTGCGGCCTTGTTGTCTGGTGATGTTGATTTCATCGCACCTGTTCCACCAACTGATCTGCAACGTATCGCAGAAAATGAAGGCACAGATCTGATTTCACAATCTGGTACACGTATCATTACATTCCAAATGAATCAAAACCGCGTAGAAGCATTGAAAGATGCACGTGTACGTTTGGCGATTGATTATGCAGTGAATAACGCCGGTATCGTGGATCGCATTATGCGCGGTTTCGCAACTGTTGGCGCACAAGCAAGCCCTGCAGGTTATTTGGGTCACGACCCGTCGTTGACACCTCGTTTTGACGTTGAAAAAGCAAAAGCGTTGATGGCTGAGGCCGGATATGCGGATGGTTTTGAATTGACCATGATGGCGCCAAACAACCGTTATGTGAACGATGACAAAATTGCACAAGCTGTTGCGTCTATGTTGTCAAAAATCAACATCAAGGTTGATCTTCAAACAATGCCAAAAGCACAATACTGGCCAAAATTTGATGAACGCGCTGCTGATTTGATGATGATTGGCTGGCATTCTGATACAGAAGACAGTGCAAACTTTCACCAGTTCTTGTCAGCTTGTCCTGACGAAGCAACGGGCAATGGTCAGTACAACTCTGGTGCATATTGCAACACAGAAGCTGACGCATTGATGAATGCATCAAATACAGAAACTGACGCCGCTAAGCGTGCAGCAATGCTGCAAAAGCTTGAAGGTATTCTGTATGAAGAAGCTGCATTCATTCCATTGCACTGGCAGAACCTTGCATGGGGTGCACGCAAAGGTGTTGGCGCAGCTGGCATCGTAAATGCGATGAACTTCCCATACTTTGGTGATCTTGTTGTAGATAAGTAAGAATCTCCCACTTTGGGGCAGGCTTTGTGCTTGCCCCATTTTTTCAAAATGCCTATTTTTCATGAACAATCGGTTTATCAATAATAGACATAGTAGGTAAAAAAATATGCTCGCTTATTTAGTGAAACGTGTCTTTCAAGCGATTGGTGTTATGCTGGTCATTTCGTTGATCGGCTTTGCCATCCAAGACAATTTGGGTGATCCATTGCGCGAACTGGTTGGACAATCCGTAACCGAAGAAGTGCGCGAAGAATTGCGTGATCAGTTGGGGCTGAATGACAGTTTTGTAAAACAATATTCCCGCTTTTTAGGAAACGCATTGCAAGGCGATTTGGGGACCAGTTACTTCTTTAAAGAGCCGGCACTTGATGTGATTTTGAAAAAACTGCCTGCCACGTTGGAATTAGTATTTGGTGCGACGTTGATTATTGTCGGCCTCTCTGTTCCGTTGGGTGTTTATACAGCGATCAAGCCCAATACGATCTTAAGCCGGATCATCATGGGGGTATCGATTGTTGGAATTTCCATCCCTGTATTTTTAACCGCCATCTTAATGATTTACGTTTTTGCAGTTGGTTATGGTTGGTTCCCATCGTTTGGGCGCGGTGATGTTGTGCATGTGTTTGGCTATTGGGATACAAATTTTGCCTCTGTGGATGGCTGGATGCATATTATTTTACCCTCGCTTGCGTTGGCATCAATCATGTTGCCATTATTCATACGCCTAATTCGCGCCGAAATGATGGAAGTGTTGCAAAGTGAGTATGTCAAATACGCCAAGGCCAAGGGCATTCATCCATCTCGCATTTACTTTGTCCATGCATTGAAAAATACGTTGCTGCCTGTGATTACAGTGGGTGGTGTGCAGATCGGAACAATGGTCGCATATACGATTTTGACTGAAACTGTATTCCAGTGGCCTGGAATGGGTTTCATGTTCTTAGAGGCCGTCAACCGCGTGGATACACCGTTGATCGTCGCTTATCTGATTGTCGTTGGGTTTATTTTCGTGGTGACGAACACAATCGTGGATTTGATCTATGGTCTGGTTAATCCAACCGTAAACTTAGCAAGGATGGGCGCATGAGTAATTTCAGCACCAACGTGGAAGCATCACGTTTCTCGCGTATGTGGAACTCCAACATGGGTTACAGCTTTCGACGCAATCCAGTTGCTGTTGTGTCATTGTGTATTTTCGCCGCTATCGCGTTGATGGCAATATTTGCACCACTGATTGCACCTTTTGATCCCTATGATTTGTCACAAATCGACATCATGAACAGCGAATACCCTCCTGTGTGGATTGATGGCGCGGACAAGCAGTTCTTGTTTGGAACTGATGATCAGGGACGTGACCTGTGGTCGACGATCCTTTATGGAACACGGTTGTCTTTACTGATTGGGTTATGTGCGGTGACGCTTCAGGCATTTTTGGGGATCAGCATCGGGTTGATTTCAGGTTATGTTGGTGGGCGATTGGACAGCTTGTTGATGCGTATGGCAGATATCCAGTTGTCATTTTCGACACTTATGGTTGCAATTATTTTTCTGGCTGTGACACAAGCAATGTTTGGGTCAGAGACGTTTAATCAATATGCAATCTATTTTTTGATTGCTGTGATTGGTGTGTCCGAATGGCCCCAATATGCACGGACAGTTCGCGCCACGGTTTTGGCTGAGAAAAAGAAGGAATATGTAGATAGCGCCCGCGTTTTAGGCTTTGGTCCCATGCGCATAATGGTACGCCATATATTGCCAAATTCCTTGTCACCAATTTTTGTGATTTCAACAGTTCAGGTGGCTAACGCCATCATTTCAGAGGCATCCTTGTCGTTCCTTGGCTTAGGAATGCCACCCAGCCAACCATCGCTTGGCTCGCTGATTTCATCTGGTTTTGATTATATATTTTCAGGCAGTTGGTGGATTACAGCAATACCGGGTGTCATTCTTGTTGTTCTCGTTTTGGTTATTAATCTGCTTGGGGACTGGATGCGTGATGTTCTGAACCCAAAATTGTATAAAGGATAAGCGCTATGTCTCTTCTTTCTGTGCGCGATCTGTCGGTTAAGTTCGCCATGCGCGATCATTCCGTGACTGCATTAAAGGGTATTGATTTTGATCTCGCCAAAGGTGAGCGGCTTGGCATTGTGGGGGAATCTGGTGCGGGTAAATCCATAACTGGTTTTGCATTGATGAACCTTCTAAGCCGCCCCGGTTTTATCGATCAGGGTAAAATCTTGTTCCAAGGCAAAGACATTGTTCACATGTCTGATGCAGAAATGAGAACTATTCGCGGCAATCGAATGGCGATGATTTTCCAAGACCCGATGGTGACACTGAATCCAGTTTTGACAATTGGTCAACAGATGGTGGAGACCCTGAAGGCACATCGAAAATTGAGCAAATCAGACGCAGAACAGATTGCCATTATGAAATTGCGTCAGGTTTACATTCCATCACCTGAAGAACGATTGAATCAATACCCACATGAATTGTCTGGTGGCATGCGCCAACGGATCGTTATTGCGATTGCGTTATTGTTAGATCCTGAACTTATTATTGCAGACGAGCCAACCACGGCACTGGATGTAACGATCCAAGCCGATATTATGGAGCTGTTATTGGAGCTTTGCCAAAGTAGTAAAGTTGGTTTGATTTTGATCACACACGATTTGGGTGTGGTTAGTCAAATGACTGATCGAACTTTGGTTATGTATGCAGGTAAAATTATCGAATCTGGTCGGACGAGCGAGATTATCAATGATCCTCAGCATCCCTATACTCAGGGATTGATTAATGCTTTGCCGCAACAAACCGAGCCCGGGCGACGCCTGAAACAGATACCTGGAAACATGCCGTCCCTCACGGGTATACCCGACGGCTGTGCGTTCAGCCCACGTTGTGAGTTTGCAACAGACCAGTGCCGGATCACGCCACCTGAAATTGTCCAATATGAACACGTTGCGGTCGCATGCCACGAAGTTAACCGTTTGCACCACGTTACGTCTAAGGGACTGGATAAATGAATACAAATAAGCCAGAAAAACCGTTATTAGACCTTCAAAATGTTGAAAAGCGTTTTGCATTAGATCAAGGTTTTTTAGAAACGATAAAAATGCGCGGCGGTAAGCTTATCCGCGAAAAACGCGAAGTTCATGCCGTCAATAATGTAAGCTTAAGTGTCGAACGTGGAGAGGCATTGTGCGTTGTTGGTGAAAGCGGTTGCGGGAAATCCACTGTGGCGCGTTTGATCGCAGGATTACTGACACCCAGCGCTGGCGAAATCCATTATGACGGTGAACGCATTGATAATCGCAGTCGCCACGATCTGTTGCCATTGCGCAAGAAGATGCAAATGATTTTCCAAAATCCTTATGCATCTTTGAATCCTCGAATGACTATACAACAAGCACTGGAAGAGCCTGTAAAATACCACACTCCCAGCCTTACGCGTGCCGAAGTTAAGGATAAAGTCGCAGAAGTCATGTTGTCTGTTGGCGTAGATCCCAGCTGGTCTGCACGTTATCCACATGAGTTTTCAGGCGGTCAACGACAGCGAATAGCGATTGCACGTGCCCTTACTGTTAACCCTGAATTTATCATTGCCGACGAACCTATTTCTGCATTGGATGTTTCAATTCAAGCACAAGTACTAAATCTCATGCTAGAAGCCAAAGAACAGCGCGGCTTAACTTACTTGTTTATCACGCACGATCTAAGCGTGGTGCAACATTTTGGTACGCGTGTGGCAGTTTTATATTTGGGATCAGTTTGCGAATTGGCAGACACAGCAACTCTTTTTGAAAACCCTAAACATCCATATACGAAAGCATTGTTATCTGCGGTTCCCCAGTTGAAAGATGATGGACCAAGTCATATCCGATTAAAGGGAGAAATCCCAACACCGATCAACTTGCCGTTAGGTTGTCCTTTTGAAAGTCGCTGTGCCTATGCTAATGTTCGTTGCGAAACCGAACGACCTGCAGCTGTACAACAGCCTGATGGTTCTTTGGTGGCATGTCATGCAGTTGAAGAAGACCGTTTGCAGGACTGAAGTTGCCTAAAATTAATGGATCGTAAGTATGGATATTGACTGGCTCAGGGATTTTGAAGTTTTGGTCGCGCAAAAGAATTTTTCGCGGGCAGCGGAAGAACGCAATGTGAGCCAACCTGCATTTTCGCGGCGTATTCGCGCCCTAGAAGAGAGCGTCGGAGTACGTTTGATTAATCGTCAAACTTTGCCTCTGTCGATGACACCTGCTGGCGAAGTGTTTTTGTCCCAATCAAGGGTTATGCTTCGTACTTATCAAGAGACCCTGGAGCGCTGTCAAATCATTGATGCTGCGGGCGATAACGTTATACGCTTCGCAACCTCTCAGTCCTTATATATGACGCACTATAAAACCCACATTGCACCGATGGTAAAGCAAGGTGGGTTGGATATCGATTTAAACTCGACCAGTTGGACTGCTGATCAATTTGTTTCCGCATTACAACAACGATATTGCGATGTAATTCTTACATATTGGCACCCAGCAATGGACTTCCTTGCGCCATTAGAAGCCGGAAAATGTGAATACCTTACCTTGTCAAAAGATGATTTTTTGCCAGTATCCAAGTCTGTTGATGGGCAAATTTTACATCGGTTGGCAACCTCAAACAAACACGCTACGCCATTGCTTTCATACGGAAGTGCATCCGCATTACAAACCGTCGAAGAGCATATTTTGCGTCAAACTGGCCAAAATAGCAAAGTACTCGTTGTGAATAAAAGTGCTTTAGCAATATCGGTAAAAGCAATGATCATAGAGGGTTTCGGCATTGGCTGGTTGCCGCGAGAGTTATGTAAAGACGAGTTAGATGATGGGCGGTTACAATTGGTCGGCAATAGCACCCATATTGGCGAATTGGAAATACGCTTGTATCGCGATAAGACAAACAACAAACCAACACTAAATAAACTATGGCATGAAATGGAAAGCCTTGCAGAGGCGTTGAAAATTTAGTCCGCCGAAAGAAGTCGGTATCGTTTTTTACATTGGCACGAACCGATGGGCCAGCGATTGAATATCAAACGTGCCGATCAGCAAATTCTAACCCCCAAATAAATCCAATAGCTTTAGGCGTTGAATTTTACCGGACGGCCCTTTTGGTAGCTCTGCTAAAAAATGGATACGGTCTGGTGATTTGAATTTCCCGAGTTTAGATCGACAGAGTTCAAGCAAGTCTGCTTCGGATGCTTGGCTGTTATCAGCCAGCTTAACCGCCGCTTCTACGCGTTGGCCATATGTGTCGCATGCGATTGCGAATGCGCCTGCCTCGACAACATCTGGATGCGCATAAAGGGAATCGTCGATTTCACGCGGAGAGATATTTTCGCCACCTTTGATAATCAGCTCTTTGAGACGACCTGACACGAAAACATAACCGTCGTCATCCATATATCCAAGGTCACCCGTTAATAGCCATCCATCACTGGTTTTCGTATTTTGTGTCGCTTCGTCATTATCCAAGTATTCCAACATGACATTTGGGCCACGGATCGCAATTTCACCGGTTTCATTTGCATCTTGTTTCACACCTTCTGGTGTTAAGATTGTTACTTCGTTACCAAATGCAATGCCTGGTGATCCAATTTTACGAACGCCAGGTGGCAATGGGTTTGATAAAATTTGTGCAGCGGTCTCTGTGAGGCCCATCGTTTCAACGATAGGTAATCCAAAACGTGTCTCAAAGCTGGACTGCGTATCTGCGGCCAATGGGGCAGATGCAGAGCGGCCAAATCGTAAATTCGCGCGTGCGGCATCGCTGGGATCTGTATTGCCATGTAAGAGATGGGAAATGATCGTGGGTACGACAGAAAACCATGTGACTTTGTACTTTTCGCAGTGATCCCAGAATGCAGAGTTTGAAAATTTGGGACAAATAACACTGGAACCACCAGACACAAGTGGTGCAATCACGGTCACGCATAAACCGTTAATGTGATACAATGGCAGAACACAAAGTGCACGATCGCTGGGCTTTAATTCATGAGCAACAGCAGTCGTCCAGCCTCCCGCCAACAAGCTTGCGTGTGTATGCACGACACCTTTGGGAACACCTGTTGTACCAGACGTATACATCAAAAGAGCATGGTCGGTTTGTGTAATGTAAGCTAACACGGCTACTGATACATCTTGGTCAGAAAACTGCTCGGCTGCATTGATGATTTCAGGTGTGGCATTAGTTTGAGCCAGCGCATCTGACAGAATTTCTGCCTGCGCTGGTGCGCTGCAAATGTACCGACATTTACTGTGTGAAATGGCGTGTCCAAGCGCTGCGGGTCCCGCCGCAAGATTCAACGGTGTTACGCGAAAACCACCGTATAATATTCCATAAAAAGTCACCAATGCCGCACAGCCGTTGGACATGCAAAAGGCGACGCTTTCGCCTTGTTGTATTCCAGTTGCTGTCAGTCCAACTGCAATTTTATGTGCCTGCTCTTTTAACGTCCGCCACGTAAGTGGCGCGTCACCATCTGGAAATAAATAGCAAACGTCATCAGGCGCTGTTTGGGCACGATGATCTAACCAATCACGGATCGTTCCTTTGGGCGGTGAGGACGTTTCAAATATCATTTACCTGCAACACCCCAATAACCCGCAAAGATATCTTCGAGGGCTGGTTCCACGTTGGGAATTTCACGTACGATTTTTGTGATGTTTAAGAAATGTTTCCAATGCAAATTATCATCGATTGAATTGCCGCCCCAACTGCCACAGCCCATGGACAACGAAAACGGCATACCATTGTTGAACGATCCCCCCGTCGCAAAACAATGCGCTTGGTTTACGATTACCCGACAGGTGGGTAACGTCATACCCATCATTTTGGCGCGATCATCATCATTTGTGTGAATGCCAATCGAATGCCCTGCCCCGTAATGGCTTAACATTTTCGCCGCTGTTTCTTTTGCTTGGTTGAAATCTTTTGCACGATATAGCGCGATCACACGAGACAGTTTTTCGCCCGACAACGGATGATCTTCGCCGATACCTTGGGTTTCGATGCAGATAAATTTAGTGTCTGCTGGGACGCGATCTGTAAGCTCTAACGCTTTGATCAAAACATCTGCGTCTTGCGCAATTACATGACGGCTTAGGTGTCCCTTTTGCCATAAACGATCAACAACGTGAGTTTCCATATCGCTTGGTAACGTTGCTCCACCTGCTTTTGCCAGCTCTGCGATGAAATCATCGTATATTGCATCGACGACAATCAATGAATTTTCGGACGAACACGATGTCGCGTTATCGAATGTTTTGGATGCAGCAACTTTCTGCACTGCGGCCGTTAAATCAGCGGTTTCATCAATTATCACAGTGACATTACCCGCACCCACGCCAATGGCTGGTGTGCCCGAAGTATAAGCACGGCGAACATTGTTCTGCGATCCAGTGACAATTACCAAGTCGGTTTCTTCTAACATCCGTTGTGTTTTATCTTTGGTGCCGGGTGCTGGAACCATCTGAACCAAGTCGGGATTGATTCCAACTTTTTCGAACTCGGCATGAATATAGCCAAGCAATCGTTCGCAACCGACAACGCCTTTGGGCGAAGGGGACAAAACGATAGCGTTGCCGCATTTCACAGCGTTTATGATGTTATTTGCGGGCGTTGCAATCGGGTTTGTCGATGGAACGACTGCGCCGACAACGCCGATGGCACGCGCGATTTTAGTTAAACCTTTTTCGCTGTCTTCTTCGATAACACCAAAGGTTTTGGCGGTTGCAACATCGCGCAGCAACCCCAAAGTCTTGCGGTGGTTTTTTGTAATTTTGTCGGCAACGTTGCCCAGTCCCGTGCTGGAAACTGCAAGCTCGGCCAACTCTTTGTTTCGTGCAGGCTCCATGATGGCCCAGCCCACTGCTTGGGCGGCCTTATCATACAGCTCTTGTGATCCGTTTTTTTCAAATTCTGCCTGCGCAGCGCGTGCGCGGCTGATGATTTGATCTACGTCTGTAATGTCTGTTTCGAGTGACATGAATAACCTATCTTTGGAGGTGAGGCAGGCACAAACGCCTGCCTCTGTTGTTAATTATAAGCCTTTAAGAAGTGCTTCTAGGGTTACTTGACGCTTGGCCCACATTGCCAAAACTTCGTCGCGGTTCATGATTTTCATTGGTGAACCACCCGCCTTCATTTTTTGTGCAACGCGTTTATGTGCAAACATTGCAGGCACAGTCGCAGCCAATTTGTCGATCACAGCTTGTGGTGTTCCTTTTGGAACCATCACACCGCGAAAGTTCACGGATGTATCATCAACATCAAGGCCTTGTTCCATCATTGTTGGAACGTCCGGCAAGAATGCGTTGCGTTCAAGATCAGCAACACCCAAGATTTTAATTGTACCAGCAGCCTGTGCACGGAACGCATCAGACAGGTTGTTAACACCGCCCAAAACTTCGCCGCTTACAACAGCTTTCATCGCGCCTGCACCACCTGATTTATTTGGGATGTACAGCATTTTCACGCCTGCAGCTTTTTCGATCTGTAACGCTGCGATATGGTGACCAACGAACAGGCCAGCACCAGAGAATGTCAATTTTCCAGGGTTCGCTTTTGCAAATGCAACAACGTCAGCCATTGAATTAAATGCGCTGTCTTTACCGACAACAAACACAGCAGGATCAGAACCCCAGTTCGCGATTGGTTCGAAGCTGTCTGTTGAATAGTCAACGCCGCCCTTGATTGATTGCGCGATGAAATGAGGCACGTTGTACCCACCCATTGTGTAACCATCGTTATCAGCTTCGTTTGCGAACCAGTTCCAACCGACACGTCCGCCAGCACCTGGTTTGTTGATGATTGCAACAGGCATGCCAAGCATGTCTTCGTTGCCCGCAGGAATTGTCGCGATGCGCGCTTGGAAGTCTGTTGCCCCACCTGCGCCATAAGGGATCATCAGTAGTACTGGACGCTCAGGATATTCAGCCTGCGCTGCACCTGACATACCCATTAGCGAAATGGCTAAGGCTGCTATAATTTTCTTCATTTGGTTCTCCTCCCAGAGTTTTGCTGCTTTGGCAGCTTAAATAAACAGTCCGCGCGGTGTGTAGACCACAAGGATCTTCGCGAAGAGTGCATACATGATGGCGACAAATCCCGCCGTGATTATTGCGCGTTTGACCCATGTTTTTGGTTCAGAATGCGATGCTGGATCATAACTGGTCACCAGCAGAAAAAATGCGATGGTCGTCGCGGTGTAAAACCCCAGCCCCTTAGCCGCCCAAAAGATATAGATCGCTGAAATCGCAACTCCCGGTGCCATATTTTTGAACATATCCATCGACAAACCATTGCCAGCTTTGGATCGACCCAACAGCGCTTTAACGAATGTCCAAAGCGCAAGTCCCAAAAAGAAGAACGAAATCAAGCGCGGGAATAGATACGCCTCGACTGGCTGACGGGTAAAACTGATGTAACACACCAAGAGAGCAACTAACGCCACAAAACCCGAAGATATTTTATGCTGAAGGATTTTCATCGTTCTGTCTCCTTTGCCGTTATTTCAGACCAAAGTGAAAGTCCAATCGACAGAACGACGATTGAAACAAGTAAGATGTTTAACCCACCTGTAAAGAAGAAGGCGAATGTTCCATCCTGTGCCGATGCCATCAGCGAACCGGATACGAAATTACTTTCTGCGATGGGGCCTAAAATCAATCCCAACACCAATGGTGCCGCCGAAAACCCAAACCGTTCAAGGAAGTACATCATCGTACCCAGCACAGCCATCACGTAAACATCACCCATGGATTGTTGCACAGCATATGATCCAAACAGGGCCAATCCTAAAACAACAGCTGCCATAACGGATTGAGGAACCTGCGCCACACGCGCAGCCAGAGATGCGATATAAATACCAAAGATGCACATTAAAATTTGGCCAATCAACATCGAGTTAATGAACGGCCAGATTACCTCTGGATATTCGATAAACAGATTTGGGCCAGGGAAAATACCATGAATAACCAGACCACCCAATAAAACGGCTGCTGTCGGGCTACCCGGAATTGACAGAATTAACAGGGGCACCAATGATGGCCCAACCATTGCATTATTTGCGGATTCCGCTGCGATCACGCCCTCGGAATGCCCTGTGCCAAACTTGGCTTTCTCTGGCGAAAATTTCTTTGCTTGGTCATATGCAAGCAAACCTGCAATTTGACCACCAACACCGGGGATCAATCCAATAATAGACCCAATCCCAGTACCGATTGCCAATGCGCGTTTACGTGAAAACACTTCGCGGAATGCTGCGGCAATGGGATGTTTTTTCACTTGTATCTGTTCCATGTCAGTTTGGAAGCGACCCTTTGAAAACATCGTTATGACTTGGGGAATTGCGAACAGACCAATCAATGCGGGAATAATATTGACCCCGCCACCCAACGCAGGATGAAATACGAAACGTTTCACGCCTTGAATGTCGTCGAAACCAATTGTCGCAAGCCACATACCGATACAACCAGACAGCAATCCTTTTACAACGGACCCAGCTTCCAATGATCCAATCACGGTCACACCAATGATAGCCAACCAAAATACATGTGGCGTCTTGAACTCATTGGCCAATTTTGCCAATTCTGGCGTCAAAAAGATCAACAAGAACACACCGAACAGCCCGCCAATCAGGGATGAAATAAACGACAGCTGTAATGCTTTTGCACCCTCGCCCTTTTTGGCCATTGTGTGACCATCCAGCGTGGTAGCAATGTTTGCAGGGGCGCCTGGGATTTTCAACAAGATCGCACTTACCGCACCACCTGCCACTGTAGACGTGTATGCAGCGCCCAATAAGATCAGCCCGTGAACTGGCGTCATGTTGAAGGTAAACGGGATAAGCAACGCCACAGTCATTGTCGGCGACAAGCCCGGCGTTGCACCCATAATCAATCCACCGATGGTACCGCCGATAAGCAGCAACATTGATGTTAAAGTGAAAACTTCACCAAAGTAAAAAATGAAATCCATGTGATCCTCTTCCCTATGATTCCTGAAGTTAGCTAATGAAAATAGTAATGCAAACGTTTTCATTGATGCTATGGTGAGCACATGAAAAACAAATTGAACGCAGATATTATTGATGTTGCAAACCATGCAGGTGTTTCACCGGCGACGGTTTCACGATCATTCAATCATCCCGATAAAGTGTTGCTTAGTACCCGTAAGCGTATCGAAAGGGCAATTGCACAGACTGGATATATTCGAAATCGTGCGGCCCAAGCCATTCAGGGCAAACGAAGTGGAACTGTTGGATTGATTGTACCAACATTGGACAACGCCATTTTTTCAAACCTTATTCAGGCGTTTTCCGAAGAAATGCGGTTACATGGTTTCACAATGTTGGTCACGACGCACGGGTACGATTTGAAGGATGAATATCTTCTGCTCCGCAGCTTGTTGGAGCATCGTGTCGAAGGTGTTGCATTGATTGGTCATGACCATTCTGACGAAACCTATACCTTGCTTGAGCGTCGCAATGTACCAGTTGTATCGATGTGGAACTATAAAGAAGATTCCAAGATTTCATGTGTTGGTGGCGAAAATGATCAAGCGGGTCGTGCCATCGCCAAACATATTGTCGATTTAGGGCACACTGAAATAGCAATCGCATTTCCCAGTGTGAAAGAGAATGATCGCGCCCGCGATCGAAAGCACGGTGTTCTGGCGTATTTGGCAGAAGCAGGACTCACAGTTCCAGTGCACAGGCAAATCGAAACAGTGTATTCAATCGCAAATGCCCGAAACAGCGCTGCGGAACTGTTTGAAATGCAACCACGACCGACGGCTGTGATCGCAGGGAACGACGTGATTGCACAAGGTGTCATTTACGCTGCACAAGCCAAAGGCTTGGACGTTCCCAATGATGTTTCGGTGACGGGTATTGGCGATTTTTCTGGATCTGCATCTGCATTCCCAAGCGTTACCACGGTACGCATGCGGCCCAATAAAGTGGGGAAAATAGCAGCATCCCTTTTATTGGAACGTATCAATGGCGAAGATGAAACAGACCCATCTCGTATAAAAGTAGCGGTGGAGGTTAAAAGTCGGGAAAGTACAAAAAGGTGCTGTTAAGGTAATTATAACTCGTCTCAAAACACCCTAATTGCAGAACGTAAGGAAACACAGATTTGGAACCACTCGTCAAGAACAGCACTGCGTTTTGGCTTGTAAGTCTGTCTGATTTCAAGGTGCTTTGGAAACTAGGGGCTATTCAGCCAAAGATAGAACCGTTCACCGTTAATTTTTACAAAGACTTCGTCTAAGTGTCTCGGCCAATTCGGTTGGTGACCCTTCCTCTTCTTTCGTGTTTCAATTGCAATCTTTGCATCAAACCTGTTCACTCAAGACCAAACAGGTTCGTGGTAAATATCAATTTCACGATCATGCAAAATATCTTCGACTTGGCGAAGGCTGAGCAGATAACGTACGTAGTACATCACTACCAAACGGATGGTTTTGGGGCATGTCTTTAAATCCTTGAATGGGATTTGTGTTGTCATTCACCAAAATTATGGAACAGTAACTTGTTCGTCAAATTTGTCTGACAATACCTTCGCGACAATTGTGAAAGGAACTTATCAAGGCAGGAAAGAAGGCTTCTACAAGGAATGGAATTGAGATTATTGCAATAGCCGACCTTTCGGTTTCCTTGGTTGTTAAGGCCAATCCTTAATTATTACGCCAGCCCAAACCATCACATCAAAAGATTCATCGCAGCTGACACTCTAATTAGCGATTCAATCGCCCAATGCTTAATTTTGCACAGACTCCACGCGATGTTTTTTCAAAGCTTAGTGTGCCCTGATGTTGCTTAGCTATTGTGGATACAATCGTAAGGCCAAGCCCAGTGCCTTCAATATAGTTTGAGTTTGCACCGCGCAGAAACGGGCCCGTTAATGCATCCAATTGCAATGCCGTTAATGCGTTACCCTCATCTTCAACAATTATTGTGGCAATCGTTGATGTCGTTGTAATAGAGACGGTTGCACGGCGGCCATATTTCAATGCGTTATCAATTAGGTTTGTCATGGCACGTTGCATTGCCATTGGGCGTGCGTTTACCAATACACGACGCGCATCTTCGGATAACATAGGTGCTGGATGTGCACGGGCATTGAACACCGATCCTGTGGAGTCAATTTCATCATCAGGAGTTTGTTCAAACACGACTGGCCGCCCTACGTCTGCGTAGTCCGCACAAACAGATTCCACCAAAGAGGTCAGCGATATTCGCGTTGTTTCCTCAGAATCTATTTCTGAACGCGTGTACGTCAAAACGCCTTCAATCATATTAGTCATCTGATCAATGTCGCTTTCTAAGCGTTGACGCAGTTCATCATCTTCGATCAATGCTGTGCGCAGACGCAAACGCGTGGCGGGTGTGCCTAAATCATGACTAACCCCAGACATAACCATCGCACGTTTCGACAGTTTATCACGCTCTAACGCCAAATAATCATTCACTGTTTCAATGATTTCACGCAACTCTTGGGGGCCAACAGTGTCAAATGTTTGATGCCCACCTAATCTGCCTTGATTTTTCAATGCGGCCGAAAAGCGCGAAAACTTGGCAGAGGTTTCATCTACTTGCACAATTAAAATCATAACCGAAATCATCAAAATTGCGGCCGCCAACAAGCGATAATCGCCTGGGGCATTGGAACATGCCCACACTTGCGATCCGTTAACACGCAGCCATGTTTGATCAGCGCGTTGCGTGTACAAAACTGGATTGCTGCAAAATCCTGACAAAAACTTAATGACATTCCCCAACTGTTGTGGCGGGGTCAGATCTGTGCCTTGGGCAAGTTTGGCGATGGGATATTTCAAATCAGTGGAATGTATGATCAACTGCAAAGGTGAACTTTGAATCGGGGACCCTTGATGGGGTCGGATTGAAACGATTGTTGGATAAACTGTTGTCGATGACGTCGGTAATTTGGAATGGGTATCAACCACCACACCGACGGGCGCAGGGCCATTGTTCGTCAATGTGTCATACAATTCATATCCAGTTTGATACGACTGCGACAGATACCGGTTCCAAGCAGCATTCGAACTGGTCCAAATCAAAACAGATATCATTCCAGCCAATAACGCACAGGTGCACCAGATCAACGCAGTGATCTTTAGGCTGGAAAACGAAATGCGCTTACCCATCTGTCACAACAACGTCGACTGCAAACACATATCCTACACCGCGTTGGGTGCGTATCATTTCAGGGTCCTTTGGCTTTGCTTCAATCTTGGAACGTAAACGTCCGACCAATACATCAATTGCACGCCCTTCTGATGTGCCTAAGGCGTTACCTTCTGCGCGAGTGAAATCTAAACTGTCTGCGATCTCTTCGCGGGTCAGCGGGATATGTGGATTGGCCAGCAAAACTTTTAACAGTCCTGTTTCACGCTTTGACAAAGCCACCTGGAATCCATCTGGGGCAATAACGACATCCTTTTTACCGTCATATGTCCAACCACCAAACGCATACACCGATGTGTTGCGCCTATACGTCAGGGACGATGATCGGTGCCCACGGCGTAGAACCGCACGCACACGCGCCAGCAACAATTCAGGATTAAACGGCTTTGCAATATAATCGTCCGCGCCCACTTGATACCCTTGCATCCGTTGATCATCGGCGGACAGTGCTGACACCAATATAATGGGAATTTCATATTCCTGACGCAGCGATTGGCAAATATCTAAACCGTTTTCACGCCCTAACATCACATCCAGTAAAATCAAATCTATACGTCCCGCATCCAGAACCTTTGTGATTTCATTTTGATTTACCGCAGGGAATACCATGAATCCAGACTTGCGTAGAAAGGCGACCATCATGTCACGCATCTCTGGATCATCTTCAACAACAAGTAGGCGTGGTAAACTCATTTAGATTCTCTTTTGAATTCGTTCTACAGTGAAGTCTGTAACACTGTGCAACAAAATTAATGGTTTGGTAACAGAATGTAACAGTTGCATAAAATTTCAAGCATACAACGTAATCTGCACGGATTTTAAGGATTGCTTTGATTGAGGATACAACGCGACAATGCCCAAGATTACCAAAAAGTAGTTATATCTGGGAGGATATCATGTTTATGAAAACAACGCTTGCAGCAACAACTGCTGCATTAACAATTATGGGAACAGCCAGCTTTGCGGGTCCACAAGCAGAGGTTTTGCATTACTGGACATCAGGTGGTGAAGCCAAATCAGTTGCAGTCCTGCAAAAGGAATTTGCTGACAATGGCGGAACGTGGACCGACATGCCAGTTGCTGGCGGTGGTGGTGATGCCGCAATGACTGCACTTCGCGCACGCGTATTATCCGGCAACGCTCCAACGGCTGTTCAACTAAAAGGCCCAGCCATTCAAGAATGGTATGAAGAAGGCGTTTTGGCTGACATTTCATCTGTTGCAGAAGCAAACGGATGGGCTGATGTATTGCCTGCGAACATCGCAAGCCACATGAAATGCGAAGGTACTTGGTGTGCTGCTCCTGTAAACGTTCACCGCGTTGATTGGATTTGGGCCAGTGCTGACATCTTGAAAGCAAACGGAATTGCCTTGCCAACAACATGGGACGAATTCAACGCAGCAGCAGACAAGTTGCAAGCGGCGGGTATCACACCATTGGCGCACGGCGGTCAATCTTGGCAGGATGCCACAGTATTCGAAGCAGTTGCTTTGGGCATTGGCGGCGCTGATTTTTACAAGAAAGCATTCGTTGAATTGGATGATGCCACACTGACATCTGACACGATGGTTGCTGTTTTTGACCAAATGCGCAAAATGCGTGGCTATGTTGATCCAAACTTCTCTGGTCGTGACTGGAACTTGGCAACAGCCATGGTCATGAACGGCGAAGCAGCATTTCAGATCATGGGCGACTGGGCCAAAGGCGAATTCATGGCCGCTGGCAAAGTACCGGGCGAAGATTTCTTGTGTATCTCAACACCAGGTGATGGTTTCTTGTACAACGTAGACAGCTTCGCAATGTTTGATGTTGACGGCGCGGACAAAAAAGCTGGTCAAGATTTGTTGGCTAAATTGGTTGTTGGCAAAACATTCCAGAAAACCTTCAACTTGAACAAGGGTTCAATTCCAGCGCGTACAGACGTTGACTTGGCTGATTTTGACAGCTGTGCACACCTGTCAGCATCTGACATGGCTGCCAGCAACGACAATGGTTCATTGTTGCCAAGCTATGCACACGGCATGGCGTTGCGCGGTGCGCAATCTGGTGCGATCACAGATGTTGTGACTGCACACTTCAACTCTGACATGTCATCGGCAGATGCAGTTGCGATGCTTTCAAAAGCTATCAAAAACAGCATGTAATTAGAAACTGGTTTCCCCTGCCCATGCGTGGTGGGGGATCCAACTTAAGGTAAACCAATGTTAAAATGGTTCGAAAAACAAGTTCCCAAAATCGTACTGGCACCATCGTTCATCGCGATCCTGCTGTTCGTATATGGGTTTATCGTCTGGACAGGCTGGGTGTCACTGACACGGTCTCGTCTTCTTCCGAAATATGACATCGTTGGTTTCATCCAATATGAGCGTCTTTTCGATTCCCCGCGTTGGGACACAGCAATGTCCAACCTGTTCATCTTTGGTGTTCTGTTCATTGTGATTTCTATGTTCCTTGGATTGCTTATCGCCATCCTGCTGGATCAAAAAATCCGCGTCGAAGGTGTGTTGCGCACCATCTACCTATACCCAATGGCATTGTCCTTAATCGTTACAGGTACCGCATGGAAATGGATTTTAAACCCGGGCTTGGGTATTGAATCCGTAGTCCAAGGTTGGGGGTTTGAAAATTTCAAATTCGACTGGCTGATTAACCCAGACTATGCAATTTACACCGTTGTAATCGCGGGTGTATGGCAAGCATCTGGTTTTGTGATGGCATTGTTTTTGGCGGGCCTTCGTTCCGTCGATGACGAAGTTATCAAGGCCGCGCGCGTCGACGGCATCCCCACAACTCGCATTTACTCCGCAATCATCTTGCCTTCTATGGCGCCAATATTCCTGTCTGCGTTCATCGTTCTGGCCCACCTTGCGATCAAGAGTTTCGATCTGGTGATTGCCCTTACAGGTGGCGGCCCAGGATATGCAACTGACCTGCCTGCAACCTACATGTATGCCCTTGCGTTTTCACGCGGTGACATCGGACAGGCGGCCAGTTCGGCCATGGTTATGATGATGGTCGTATTCGCGATTGTAGTCCCTTATCTCTATTCAGAATTGCGAGCGAAAAATGACTGATTTTTCGACTAACCAAACAACCAGAAAACAAGGTCGCGCAGGACAAATTGCTTTGCGATGGGGATTGTATTTAATCTTATGTCTCTTCGCGCTTTATTACCTGATGCCGTTGTTCGTTATGCTAACAACGTCACTCAAAAGCCTTGAAGAAATCCGTACAGGCAGCCTGCTTTCGTTACCGCGAAACATCACATTTGATGCGTGGTCAACGGCATGGTCCAAGGCATGTACTGGCATCCAATGCGAAGGTTTACGCCCTTACTTTTGGAATTCCCTTTTGCTGTCAGTACCGGCGGTTATGATTTCAACATTGTTGGGTGCGCTCAACGGATACGTGATCGCACAGTGGAAGTTCAAAGGATCAAACTTGATCTTCTCGTTGATGCTGTTTGGTTGCTTTATACCTTTCCAAGTGGTGTTGCTCCCAATGGCGCGTGTCCTTGGCATCTTGAATATGGCAGGAACAATCCCCGGCCTGATCTTCGTGCACGTGGTTTACGGCATCGGATTTACGACGCTGTTTTTCAGAAACTACTACGTCACAATCCCCCAAGAGTTGGTCAAAGCTGCCAAGGTGGATGGGGCAGGATTTGTACGCATCTTCTGGTCGATCTTCCTACCGCTCAGTCTGCCCATTATTGTTGTGACCGTCATTTGGCAGTTCACCCAAATCTGGAATGACTTCCTGTTTGGTGTGTCGTTCAGCCAAGCAGGCACACAGCCCGTCACAGTTGCGCTGAACAATATCGTGAATTCGACCACTGGGGTCAAAGAATACAATGTCGACATGGCTGCGGCCATCATCGCCGCGATGCCAACCTTATTGGTTTATGTCGTTGCTGGAAAATATTTCATCCGGGGTTTGACCGCCGGCTCTGTGAAAGGTTAATCAAAATGTCTGTAATGTTAGAAGTTAAGAATCTGTTCAAAAATTACGGCTCTGTCGAAATTCTAAAGGACATAAATGTCGCGATTGAGAAAGGTGACTTTCTGGTTTTGGTAGGCCCATCTGGTTGTGGTAAATCAACGTTGTTGAACTGTATTGCCGGATTAGAGGAAATTACAGCAGGTGATGTCATGATCGGTGGTCAAAACATGACCGATGTTTCACCCAAGGATCGCGATATCGCGATGGTGTTCCAATCATATGCCTTGTACCCCACCATGACTGTGGCAAAAAATATCACCTTCGGGATGAAGGTGCGCGGTGTTGATGCACAAACACAGCAATCCAAACTGGCAGAAGTTGCAAAACAATTGCAAATGGAGCCTCTTTTGAACCGCAAACCGGGACAGTTATCGGGCGGCCAGCGTCAACGTGTGGCAATGGGGCGTGCGTTGGTACGTGATCCTAAATTATTCTTGTTCGATGA
The DNA here is from genome assembly GCA_002469545.1 of Rhodobacterales bacterium UBA7416. GTDB lineage: Bacteria > Pseudomonadota > Alphaproteobacteria > Rhodobacterales > Rhodobacteraceae > Amylibacter. Next base: position 20,887 of record DKMK01000059.1, read on the forward strand.
ACCGTTGTCAAATTTAGACGCCAAATTACGCGTCGAAATGCGCACTGAAATCAAACGCCTACATTTGGATTTGGGCGCAACGATGGTCTATGTGACTCACGATCAAATCGAAGCAATGACTTTGGCCACAAAAATCGTGGTTTTGAAGGATGGCATCATCCAACAAATCGGCACACCCGCTGAAATCTACAACAATCCGAAAAACTTGTTTGTGGCTGATTTCATGGGATCGCCTGCAATGAACTTGATGCCCGCAACAACATCCAGCGCGAAATCAGGTACACAGATCCAGATTGAACGTGAAAATGACGAACCACTGATCCTAAACGATAAGGCAGGCCTTAACCTGCCAAAAGACGTCATCGTGGGCTTGCGCCCTGAAGACATTGTCGAAGCAGGCTTTCGCGCAGGCACAGGCGTTCAAACCGCCACATGCATGGTCGATATTGTTGAACCAGCAGGGGCTGATACATATGTCATGACAAAACTTGGCGGCACAGAAGTAACCACACGCCTACACGCCGAAACCCAAGCAACACCAGGCAAGCCGCTTGAGTTTGCGTTTGATTTGGGCAAAGTTTCCTACTTCGATCCCGACACTGGATCGCGCTTGAATTAGGACGTGTACAAAATGGAAAAAATAACGCTGGTGGCAGATGTAGGTGGTACACGGTCACGTTTGGGCTTGGCTCAAAATGGTATCTTGGACCAAACGTCAGTTCGTGGGTTTACGAATGCAAATTTCAATTCTTTTTATGAGGTTGTTGATCAATACTTAAAGGATACAACCCAAGCAAAGGTTGGGTCTTGTGTCGTCGCTTTGGCAGGTCCAATTTCAGCAGGCAAAGGGGTGCTAACAAACTTAAATTGGGAGATATCGATTGATGGTTTACGTCAATCAACAGCATGCCAACATGCAACATTGATCAATGATTTAACATCTCTTGGTTATTGTATCAGCATTTTACCCGCCGACGGCACCCAGCGTATTTTAGGGCCATCGACACCAACGACAGATAACGCTCAGTGGTTGGTCGTGGGCATAGGAACTGGGTTTAACGTCTGCCCCGTTTTGATGGATAGAACGGGCTATCCAGTTTGCCTCCAAGTCGAACTCGGCCACACATTATTACCACATAATATAAAAACAGCCTTATCTGACCAATTTGATTCATCTGTATTCATTACAGTAGAAGATGTTTTCTCAGGAAAAGGCCTATCAAATTTATACCAAGCCATTTCAGGGGCAAATGCAAAACTGGGTGAAATGATTGTTGAGGAACACCTGAATGGGACCGATCAAAATGCCACAAAAACAATTGAGTTTTTTGCTGAGTTGCTGGGGAAATTAGTACGTGAACTGGCTATTCAGTACCTGCCCACCGCCGGAATATATTTTGCAGGTAGTGTGTCACGCGGGATTTTCGAGGCTGGGACGCCGCTTGCGTTTGAGAAAGCCATTTTACTCTCAGACCATTTCTTAAAAAACATAAGTCAAATTCCGATTGGTTTAATCACAGATGACGCGGCTGGTTTACTGGGATGCAGTCAGCGTTCACTGTGGATTTAATGTTGTTCGCAAGAGCTATGGCGCTGTCGACATCAAGATGAGTAGCAGCTCAAGTCACGAAGTAACAAATTCCGCTTGTCGCGCACCCAAGTAACTCAAATACTGCACCTTTGATGAATGGCCGCTTCGGCAAAACCATACTGGAGAAGATCTTTTGCATCCAGGGTCTGCTTTGGGCCGCAAGCGCCTTTTGAAGAACTCACATTAGACCGCACGTGGATTTTTGCAGTTTCCCTAAAGATGTAGATTCAGCCAAAGGCTTTTTTTGTGCATTGATTGGTGTTCTGTTTATCTAAATAAGAAGAACCTGTGTACCTACTCTGGTCAATTCAAACAATTCAGAAATCTTTTCATTATAAAGGCCGATGCATCCATTCGACGATGCGCGACCAATTTTCCGCGTATCGTTTGTGCCGTGAATTCGGTAATACGTCCATGATAGATATAGGGCGTGTGTACCTAATGGGTTTTGAGGGCCAGGACCAACAAATGCGGGCCATTCGGGGTTACGTTTCAACATGTCTGGAGTCGGTCGCCAACTTGGCCCAACACGTTTTTGAATAATTTTGGTGCGCCCCAATCGGGTCAGTTCGGCTGAAATTGGAACACTTGTCGGATAGAGTTTATAAACCGTTTCGTCCTCCGACCAAAAATGCAGCGCTCGACTCTTGGTGTCAGCCAATATGGCTCCATTTTTTAAAGTGTCAAAGTAGTGCTTCCATGATCTCGATCGAAAACTAGATGTATTTCGTATTGCTGTTTCAACGACATCCTGTTGTGCGGGAACGACAGCGTCTTCCAGTGCGCTTACGGCGTTTGACAAAAAGGGTGTCGCTACTCCTCCAATGACGACGGCGCGGCGATTTACGAATTTAGATTGCATCTTTTTGCTCCATAACTGGAAGTTTCACAGGCTTTGCATGACAAGATTTCCCCATCATTTTATACATTACCAAATGCATTGGACTTGTCCGCGTTTAGTTG
>DKMK01000032.1:0-9332 GCA_002469545.1 Rhodobacterales bacterium UBA7416
CCTGTTTTCAACATCGTCATATCCGTAATGCGCGACCCTTGGGGTTTTGACACATCAATGGAATAACCCATGCCACCAACACGCACCATATCGCCGCCTTGTTGGTAATATGGATCAGGATTGAACAGGTTGTCAGCAACATCTTCCAAAATCGTGTGGATCAATTCACCCGACATTTCGGAACGATATGCATTTGGATATGACATCGCCGTTGCATTAAACAAATCTTCGCGCGTAATTTCTTGGCCGGGCAAAATGCTTGGCCCCCAGCGGAAACCAGGTGACAACGCAATGTCTGCCTCACGCTCGTCAATCAACGCATTACACAGCAAATCATCCCACGTGCCATTGAAATTACCACGGCGATAAAGCTCTTGATCGGTTGTGCCTAAAACTTCGGATAATTGATCTGTAAACGGCGCGCGTTGTTCATCAATCAAGGCACGCACGGCAGGGTCAGGTGCAATCACATCACTGAAAATCGGGATCAGTTTATGCGCAAAACCTTTGACCTCGCCATCACGCACATCCAAATCCAAACGTGTTACAAATTTGCCGTTTGAACCCGACGCGATCAACATCGTTGATCCAACTTTTACAGGTTCTGGCAATGCATCATGCGTGTGCCCTGTCAGGATCACATCAATACCGTCCACGCGGCTGGCCAATTTGCGATCCACATCAAAACCATTATGCGACAGCAAAACAACCAGCTCCGCACCTAAACCACGCACTTCGCCGACGACTTTCGCCATGTTTTCTTCGCGTACACCAAACGACAAATCAGGGAACATCCAGCCAGGGTTTGCAATTGGCATGTATGGGAATGCTTGGCCGATTACCGCAATTTTTACACCACCACGTTCGAACATTTTATATGGTTCATACGCTGGCTCATCCCACTCTTTGTCGAAAATATTCGCGCCCAAGAACGGGAAATCCAATGTTTCCACAATTTCAGTAACGCGATCGATGCCCAATGTGAATTCCCAGTGCGATGTCATCGCATCTGGCTTCAACGCATTCATCACATTGACCATATCTTGGCCATTTGTGTGATGCGTCGTGTATGACCCCTGCCATGTATCACCACCATCCAACAACAATGCGTCTGGACGATCCGAACGAATAGCGTTGATAACTGTCGCCGCGCGATCCAAGCCCCCCATGCGACCGTACCCTTTGGCCAATGCAGAAAAATCATTGTATGTCAGCGCATATGCTTCGGGCGAACCCGGTGTCATATTGAATAGCTTCAGAAAATCAGCACCTGTTACATGAGGCGGCATGCCGTTTACGGCACCAATCCCAAGATTAATTTCAGGCTCGCGGAAATAGATCGGTTTCAGCTGTCCATGAATATCCGTGATATGGATCAGCGTCACGTTGCCAGTCGTTTCAAATTCCAACAACTTTTCTTGGGTCATGCTTTGTTGAGCAGCAGCGCGGGTGAAACCACCTGCGCCATAAATGGCAGATGCGGCAACAGTAGCCTGCAAGAAATCGCGACGAGAGATCATGGAGAAGATCCTTATATTCAGTTTTGTGAATGTTTAAGAAGAGAAAAACCCCGCGCCGTTTTCACAGCGCGGGGTAAAATTTTATTAGTTACGAACCGACGGGCTCTCGACGATCAAGCCGTTACCGCGTGACGCCACATACAATTCCAACGCCGTGAATTCATCTGAACCCTCTTTGTAAGGTGTCGCACGAATGTTTTTCATGCAGCCCTTAAAGCGACCTTGGATTGAATTCAGTTTCGCATTTTTCAAACGATACGTCGGAAAGCCATTGGTTTGACCTTGCGAGAGGTGATCCGCACGGATCATATTGCCATAGTTGTCTTCGTGGCAATTCGCACAAGACATGTCCAACTGACCCACACGTGTGTAGTACAGCTCTTTGCCTTTTTCGAATGCTTCCGCCGCGCCGCCATCAACAGCCACGTTCATTGGCATACCGCGTGATTGCAAGCTGATCAAAGCTTTCATCGATGTCATCTTACCTTTGGAGAATTTCCAAGGCTCAGCACCCATGCGATCTGTACGACAGTCGTTGATCAATGTTGCCATTGTATCCAACTTGCCAGTCGACGCATTGTGACGTGGCAATACTGTGCGCAAACCTTTGAAACTTGCCACATCTTCGTGACAGGTTGCACAGGCTTTACCCTCTGTACCATCTACTTTTGCGAACTGTTCTTCAGCTTGCTCTACAAAAATGAATGACGGGTTGTCAAAATCATCCATTTGCATCAATTGAGTTTCGTTACTACGGAATACCCAACCTGAAAACAGCTCGTCCAAAGGGCTGTCCGCTGAGGCAGCTACATTGGTTTCGATTTTCAGTTCATCGTTGATGATCAGTTTTGCATCTTCGTCAGCAACGGCAACCGTTGCGAATGCTGATGCTGCGATAACGCAAGTCAGAGTTTTCGTGAATTTCTTCATAATCGTGTCCTCCCCTACGCCAATTAAGCGACTGTGATTGTTTTCGTTTGCTCAATCATTGAACCATCATCGTCAGTCCATTTCATCACCAAGTCACCCGTTGCCGGAACTGTAAATGAGAACTGAAAATATGGGTTCGTTGAAATAGCTGCTTCGAATGCAGCCGCGACAACATGTTCGCCACCGAATGTTGCAGTAAACGCATTGATAATTTTCCGAGGAATAAGATTACCCTCTTTATCTTTACGCTGACCAGATTCCATTGGATGGTTTACCAATGTTTTGATTGTCACCATTTCGCCTGCTGCTGCAGTCTTTGGTGCTTTTACACGTGCTTTTGCCATGATAATTCCCTTTACTGCTTAGCCGCCGCAGCCGCCGATGGTTACTTTTACAGCTTTCGCCACTTGTGTGTATGAACCATCTGCCATTTCAGCGATAGCGATCACATTTTGTGTTCCAGCCAAACGAATGCGTGTTGATCCAGATGGATCAGCCAATGCACCAAAATTAAATGTCGCAACACCTGGTGATGGGTTGCCGTCAGCCAGCAACATAACGCGTTTCGCGCCTGGTGCAGAAAACTCAACAGGAACTGTGTTCCCGTTTTCCGCGATTTCTGGTGTTGTCAATTCGATACCACCTTCAGCAACGGTCGCACCGTCGGCGAATGCTGTGATAGCTTCCATTGATTTTTCGCTTGCAGCGAAAGCACGCAATGGCAACAACGTCACTGCAATTGCAGCTGACCCAAGTGCCAAGGCATTTCTGCGTGTGAAAGACATGCCCTACTCCTCTTTTAAAGTAATTAGATATGCAACAACGTCTTCAACCTGTTGGGCCGAAAGGATCGTTTTACCTGCAAATTTTTCCATCGTTCTGGCGCCATTTTTAGCGCGATAGAACGATGGCATAATTGAATCCTCAAAGGTTTTCTTTGAGTTTACCACAAGACCACGAAGCTGTGCTTCGTCCCAACGAGAACCAGCACCGTTTAATTCTGGGCCAACTTCACCGTGGAATGATTGCTCGCTGGCATCATCATTGACGTGACACGCCAAACAATTTCCCAGTTTACGATTCGTGAAATATTTTTTACCAGCAGCGGGATCACCCGCAACATTTGTAAGTGATGCCATCACCTGCCCGTCTTCACCAAACGCAACTGCATCAGGTGCAGTGCCTTCGGCCAAGGCTGATGTGGAAATAAGCGCCGCCGTTACGGCAACAAGACTGCGAAGCAGCATGTGTTTTCCTCCCTTAGCTTAGTCATCACGGTTAGGTTACTGTGAGATACCCATGTGCGCAAGACAAATTCTAATTTTTGAATTTGAAAATAACCATCCCGTTTAGCGTGTGTTTAATTTTTAACTTCGCTCATTTTACGTGCCAGATACTTTTGAAAATGCTCATCGCCTTCGTATCCTTTTTCCAAAATGAAATTGAACAACGCAGCCGTCGTATGTTTCCCAAATGCACCAGGCATGGTCACGACTGCATTGCGTGCCAATGATTTAGTGGCATCAATCTGTTCAGGCATGAACATCATGGTTGGCGTGAACACAACGCCCCAACGCACAGCCATATCTTTTTCGCTCATCGTGGTGCCATCAAAATCGGTAACTTCTTCATCACCAAACAGGTTCATCTGCACAACGAAATAGTTGTCGTTAATAATCTTTGTGATTTCAGGCAGTGGAAAAATCTCTTCATGCATTTTGGTACAGTAAATACACCCACGTTGTTCAAAAATAACCAACATCCGCTTACCTTCGGTGTTCGCCTCGGCCAAATCTTCGGCCATGTCCTTGAACGTCGTGCGCAGCCATTCAGGCTTGTGCAACCCGTCATCCCCAAGATCAGCCGCGAACACTGGTGCGGCCAGTAAAAATGCGATTAATGCGATTATACGTTTCATATTTTCTCCTATCTAAACCAAGTGCACGAATGTTTGGCATTATCCTATTGTGGAAAACCAAGGCACATATTTTATCATAAAGTTAGCAATGTAATTTACTGTATTCGTGGCGATCAAAATCGCAAACACAATCAACATGACGCCCATGACCTTTTCGACCAGCCCCATGTATTTTCGGTTACGGTTCATCCAACGCAAGAATGGTTTCGCAAAAATCGCGGCAACAACAAACGGCAATGTCATCGACAACCCGTAAACCAACAACAACAGACCACCATGCCAAATATTGCCCATACCACCCGCAACCATCAAGATTGCCGCCAACGCGGGACCCACACATGGCGTCCACCCGAATCCAAACGCCAATCCCATCACATATGAACCAATCAACGTCGAAGGATCAGATTTTGTTTCAACTTTGGCTTCACGGTACAACAACCCAATGCGTAAAATACCCAAAAAGTGCAGACCAAAAACGAATAAAAACGCCGCCGAAACATAGGCTAATTCCTGCTTCCACATCCGAAACGCTTGGCCCAGCGCGGTGGCACCCAAGCCCAATAAGACAAATATTGTGGTCACACCCAGTGCGAAACAGATGCTCGCCATGATCAACTTTTTGTGTGTACTGGCAGGGATCTCATCTTTGCCCTGCAAGTCATTCATGCTGATTCCAGCCATATAACACAGGTAAAATGGCACCATCGGCAGGATGCATGGCGAAAGAAAGCTTAATAAACCAGCGACGATTGCACCGCCAAATGTGATATCCAACATCTCTGTGCTTGTCCTTTAGATTAAAACATATTACGTTTTTCATATATGTTATGAAAGTCTACGCGATGAAGTCAATCCTATTCGCTCTCTCTTTATCCCTGTCTGCAATCGCAGCACACGCAGAAGATATGCGTTTGCTGATGTTCGAAGAACCAGGTTGTTACTGGTGCGGTAAATGGAATGCCCAAATTGGCGACATTTACCCTAAAACTGCCGAAGGCCGCACCGCACCTTTGGAACGCATCCAACTGCGCAATGGCATTCCATCCGACGCAAAATTGAAATCACGTCCACAATACACACCAACCTTTGTTGTTGTCCGTGCGGGCATAGAAATTGGCCGGATCGAAGGCTACCCTGGCGAAGATTTCTTTTGGGGTTTGTTAAATCAGATCCTTGAAACCACACCCGAGTATATTCAAGAAAAGAACGCATCATGAAAAAACTACTTATCGCCGCCCTTTTGTGTACCGCCCCTGCATTCGCTGGCGAAGACGACGCATTTGTTGAATTCAAAGTCATCAAACCAGAAATCGCTATCAAAGCGGCAATCGCCGCGATGAAACATTGCGAAGACGGCGGTTATCAAGTCGGCGTTGCTGTCGTTGATCGCTTCGGTTTGACCCAAGCATACATCAAATCACGCTATGCCGGCCTACACGTCCAAGAAACGGCACAACGTAAAGCATGGACATCAGTCAGCTTTCGCACACCAACCTTGGCACTGGATGGATCAACAGGTCCTGACTCCGATGCATTCGGCATCCGCTTCCTGTCAAAACCCCTACCTTTGGGTGGTGGCGTCCCAATCGAAGCAGAGGGTAGTATTGTTGCAGGAATTGGCGTATCAGGCGCACCAGGGGCAGATATCGATGATGAATGTGCCCGCGCGGGTATCGCGGCAATCGAGGATGAATTGTTAGGGTTTTAACAATGAGCATGGCTGAAAATTTCCAAGAAGACTTCGACATCGACGAGATGTTCGACAAAGGTCAGAACGCCGCCAATTTCCTAAAGGCAATGGCGCACGAAGGTCGTTTGATGATCCTGTGTCATCTTGTTCAAGGCGAAAAGTCAGTAACAGAGCTGGAAAACCTTCTCTCGTCTCGCCAAGCAGCAGTCAGCCAACAACTGGCCCGCCTTCGGATAGAAGGCATCGTCAGCTTTCGTCGCGAAGGCAAAGCAATTTATTACGCGATCAAAGATGAAAAAGTGCTGAAACTTATCAACCTACTTTACACAGAGTTTTGCGCGACAGACTAATTCAAAGGGGCATGCGACATGGATGAAATGACTTTGGCGGCCCTTTTGGGTTTGGCAGGTGGTTGCATTTTAGGGCTCGCGGCGCGACTTGGACAATTTTGCACATTTGGCGCAATCGAAAGCGCCTATATGGGGCGCGATCAACGCCGCATGCGATTGTGGGGCATCGTTTTGGGTGTCGCCATCCTTTCTATCTATACCTTGGATGCAATGGGTCACATGGATGTGTCCCGCACCCTTTACCAATCGGTTCAATGGAACCCACTCGCCAGCATTCTAGGCGGCCTCGTTTTCGGTTATGGCATGGGACTTGCAGGCAATTGCGGCTTTGGCTCGCTCGCGCGCCTTGGCGGCGGTGATTTACGCGCCTTTGTCGTCGTCTTGATGATCGCCATTTCTGGTTATTTCATGTTGTCTGGCCCGTTGGCCAGCTTACGCGTTTCAATTTTCCCAATGACACCCGCCGAAGGGCCCCAAGGTTTTGCCCAACTCGGTCATTCCTTATTGGGCATTTCGCCACTGATCGTGGCTGTAATAATCGCCATCGCCCTGATTGTATGGGCCTTGGCCCACACACCGCTACGCGACGAACCCGTGATGATGTTCTGGGGCGTTATGGCTGGCCTATCGGTGGCAGGCGCATTTTGGGGCACAACATATCTAAATGAAACCAGCTTTGAACAAGTCGCAATCCAAGGCCACACTTTCACAGCGCCCCTTGGTGCCACATTACTTTACATGATGACATCATCCAGCGGCGGCCTTGGCTTTCCAATTGGATCCGTGGCCGGTGTCCTTTTGGGTGCTTTCATCGGTTCAATGATCAAAGGTCACTTTCGCTGGGAACCCTGCGACGATCCACGCGAACTAGGGCGTCAAATCTTTGGCGCAATCTTGATGGGCTTTGGCGGCGTCGTCGCATTGGGCTGTTCCGTTGGCCAAGGCGTCAGCGCCTTTTCCACATTGGCCTTCAGCGGCCCCGTCACTCTGTTGGCGATTGTTTTGGGCTGTATCGTTGCAATTCGCCAACTTTTGGCAGGTTTTGAACCTTAAACAGAACAACGTACTGTATTCTGATATATGAATACGTCGATTCAAGGAAATAATTCCACGACAAAGCTATCAACGCGTATAGCTTCCTACCATGTGCCGCTTTCAATTCGTATATTCTGCATCCCATACATTTAACAGAATTTAAACCCGTTTTGCGCATTTGCACGAATCCAAAAAACCGTTCACAGACCCTTTGATCACAGTATTACGCAAAGGCGCCGCTATGTTTGAAGAACTTGGTTTTGAAACCCTCACCCCTGTCACCGCATCCATTATATTCGCACTGATTATTGGCGTTATCTTTGGCGCAATCGGTCAACACACGCAATTCTGTTTCCGCCGTGGCATCGTGGGTGACGCATCTGAACGTAAATCAGCGCGCGGAGTTTGGTTTACCGCACTTGCCGCCGCAATTATCGGCACACAGATTTTGGTTGCAATGGACGTCATATCCTTTGCGGACCACCGTTTTTTCATCTCTGACATCCCAGTCGTCGCCATCGCACTTGGCGGACTGTTATTTGGTGCAGGTATGGTATTGACACGCGGCTGTATTTCCCGCCTGACAGTCCTGACAGGCACAGGAAATACACGCGCGTTGATCGTTTTGATCGTGTTTGCAATTACCGCACATGCGGCACTCAAGGGTGTCTTTGCACCCCTACGCGTCTGGGCTGGATCATTCTCCGTGGACTTTGGCGATACTGTTTCATTTGCCCAACTCCCTGGTGGCGCGACGTTGTGGTCAATCCTGTTGTCAGCGGCCGCTTTATCGCTGGCATATAAATCTGGCGCAAAACACACACATCTGGCATTGGCGGTCATTCTTGGTCTGTTGGTTCCACTATCATGGGCAGGCACTGGGTTTATATTGTTCGACGAATTTGACCCAATTGCCATGCAATCACTATCTTTCACATCCCCCAGCGCGGACGTCTTATTTTGGGCCGTTGCATCCACTGCAATCCCGGCTGGCTTTGGCGTTGGTTTAATTGGTGGTGTCATCGCAGGCTCCGCGTTAACGGCCTTAGCAAAGGGTGAATTCAAATGGCAGTCATTTGAAGACCCCGCACAAACGCGTCGCTACCTTGCTGGCGCTATGTTGATGGGCCTTGGTGGCGTTTTGGCCGGTGGTTGTACTGTGGGCGCTGGTTTGGGCGGCATTCCAACCCTGTCATTCGCCGCGTTACTCGCGCTGGCATTCATCACAATCGGTGCAATCGCAACACGGCGTGTATTGCAAGGCGGCGCGTCGCGCACCGCCTCTTTTGCGCACTAAACCTGTTTGGCAGCACCGCATATAGTGTTGCCAACAAGACTCTACCCAAATCTAGCTGAGCTGTGTATAAACAGGGCGGAATAACACCTAAAACCCCAAGTAATACCCAAGGATCAGGTCATGAGATGCCCATTTTGCGGTAACACAGATACCCAAGTAAAAGACAGCCGCCCCGCCGAAGATCATGTTGCAATCCGTCGCAGACGGTTTTGCCCATCATGCGGCGGGCGCTTTACCACCTATGAACGCGTTCAACTGCGCGATTTAGTGGTAATCAAAAAGAACGGAAAACGCGAAGACTTCGATCGCGAAAAACTGGCACGGTCCATCCGTATGGCTTTGCAAAAGCGCCCAGTCGAATCCGATCGTATCGAACAATTGATATCCGGCATAGTACGTCGTCTTGAAAGCATGGGCGAAGCAGACATCGACAGCGACAAGATTGGTGCAATCGTCATGGATACATTGGCACGCATTGATACGGTTGCTTATGTACGTTTTGCATCTGTTTACAAAAACTTCCAAGATGCCGATGATTTCGAAGATTTCGTACATCAATTGCGTCCACCCGAAGCTACCGAAGACTAATGCC
>DKMK01000032.1:9392-11934 GCA_002469545.1 Rhodobacterales bacterium UBA7416
ATAACCGCGTCCTTGGGCGCGGCTATACCCAATCAGGCGGACGTCCCCACGCCGAAGTCATGGCATTGCGCCAAGCTGGCAAGAAAACACACGGCGCCACAGCCTATGTCACTCTGGAACCATGCGCCCACACAGGCAAAACACCACCCTGCGCCAACGCATTGATTGATGCTGGCATCTCGCGCGTTGTGATCGCAACCACCGACCCAGACGCCCGCGTTGCAGGCAAAGGCACCCAAATGCTGCGCGATGCAGGCATAAACGTGACCTTAGACGTTTTAAAAAAACAAGCAGACCAAGCCCACGCAGGTTTCTTTTCCCGCATTGTTGAAAATCGGCCATTTGTGACCCTCAAACTCGCAATCAGCCTTGACGGACGTATCGCGACATCCACTGGCGACAGCCAATGGATCACGGGTGACGCATCACGAAAATACGTGCATTTCTTACGCGCGACCCATGATGCCGTTATGGTTGGTCGCGGCACCGTAATCGCAGATAACCCAAGCCTGAATGTACGTGGAATCAAAGAACACGGGCGTCAGCCAGTGCGCATTGTTATGGACAGCCAAATGAAATCGCCCGCCGTTGGCAACTTGGCATCCACCGCCAAAGATATCCCAGTCTGGTTTTGCCACACAAAATCAGCCAGTTTTGACGCGTGGTCAGATACAGGCGCCATCAGCATACCTTGTGCATCAGCGGATGGTCGCGTTGATATTTCTGATGCAATGACCCAACTGGCAAATGCAGGCCTGACACGCATCTTCTGCGAAGGCGGTGGAACCTTGGCCGGCGCACTCATTCAGGCTGGATTGGTGGATCAACTTATCATTATGCAAGCAGGCGTCGCGATTGGCGCAGACGGCACGCCCTCACTTGGTGCGATGGGCAATACTGTTTTAAAAGATGCAGCGCATTTCGATTTACAAAACGTCCGCCAAATCGGTGCCGACACAATCAGCGTTTGGGCAAAACCCTAACGCCACAAATGCGCGTAACTTGCAAATACGCCCTGTAATTTCGCCAATACCTTCGTCGTACCTGTAACAGCAGGGCCAAATTGCCCTCTCTCGAAACGCTCAAAAACCGTTTCCGCAGGACAAGGTTCACCACTGACGGGATCCCAATAACGCGGATAATCAATTAAACATGCGTGTACCAATTGGTCCAAAGTTGGCCGCGCAATACGGCGATCAGGTACATCACCACGATCATCCGTCAGCCCCCAACCTGCGTAAAACGGAACACCAAAACAAACCACCTGTTTGCCATGCAACAGTGCCTCAAACCCCGCCAACGATGTCATCGTGCAAACCACATCGCTTGATTTAATCAACGCCGTAATATCACTGTTACGTGCGATCCCATCCGCCGTTGCCCGCAATGTTTCCGCGCCGACAACACCATCACGAAGCCCCGCTTCAACATCAGGATGCGGCTTATAAATCAGATAGGCTTTGGGGAATGCCTGTCGCGCCGCCCATAATAAATCTTTGTTGCTTGCCACGATATCACACCCCAACGCGACAGATGCATCGTCTTCAACTTGCCCAACAACCAAACAGTTTGCTGGCCTTCTTTCGCTGCCAACTTACGCGCAGCGCCGCCAATATTATATTTCGAAAGGTCGGCGCGACAAAACTGACGACGCAATGCGCCCGCACGCTCCACCTCGCGCAATGGTAAATCGCATGACGCCTCAACGAATGCTTCCAACGCACTTGGACGATTAGGATCGTAATAAATTCCAACATTGTCAAAAACCAGCGAACAAGGGCGTACCAATTGCGCACCCAAACCTTTGGACCTGATAAATCCATCTTCGACCGTAATTATGTCAACATCTCGCGCTTGGGCCATTGCCGCCAGCTTTTCACCACCCTTTTGGCCCCAAACATACAGTGGAGCGTTCCTTTTGCGCGCAAGTGTCAGTGCCTTCTCATCAGAGCCAACAAACTGAATACGCTGTCCAGCGCCGCGCAACATCGCACGTAAAAACCCACGCTTCCACATCCGCATGCCCAGCATCACCGCACCGCGTGATCCGTCACGCCAATTTTTGGCCTGCGCCACCAAAACATCCACAGTCTTATAAAAACTGCTGCGGCGTTCAAAAAATGGATCATACCACAGCGCGTATTTCAAATATGCCGCCCAAAACAAATGCTCAGGCTTTCGCCACCCTTTTTGCTTCATATCGGGATGGCGATCATCGCTCAAACCCCAACCCGCATAAAACGGTTGCCCAAATACAATTGGTCTGTGTCAGGCAAAAATGGCCTCTAACCCCAATTGCGATGTCACACAATAAACGGCACGCGCGTTTTTCATCAATCGCCAAGGCGAAACCGCTTTGTCATAACGCGTGACGATATCACCAAAATCGGTCGTCTTAAAATACCCTGATCGTTTGCCTGCCCGCGTTTCGGGATGCACTTTTACTAAAATCTTCACACCTGGATGCTCGACCATCGCACTGCGCAGCATGTCCTTGAAACTCTCCACATTCGCCCCACCCAAACGCACAGATGCATCGCCT
>DKMK01000113.1 GCA_002469545.1 Rhodobacterales bacterium UBA7416
GAAGCGCGGATCAAGCAATTCATGGAAATGCGCGGCGCTGATGGTGGCCCGTGGCGCCGTATTTGTGCGTTGCCTGCGTTCTGGGTTGGGTTGATGTATGACGCATCTGCATTGGATGCGGCGTGGGATCTGTGTAAAAATTGGGATCTGGAAACCCGTGAACAAATGCGCATTGATGCGTCTGTGCATGGATTGCAGGCTGAGACTAATGGGATCAAAATGATTGATTTGGCATCGCAAGTTCTGAAGCTGTCGCAGGCCGGATTGGCCGCGCGTGGACGTGAAGGTGCGGGTGGTATGATCCAAGACGAAACCCATTTCTTGAATGCGTTGCAAGAGAGTATTGATACAGGAAAAACACCAGCGGATGAGCTGTTGGATATGTATCATGGTGACTGGAATGGTGATCTGAAACGGATTTATCCAGAGTTCAGCTACTAAGCAAAGATACCGAAACCAACGATGCACGCCTTGTACACAATCCGTACACAGGGCGTGCACCGCGCGGTTAGATTTTAAAATCTTAGGATTTTTGCGTTTTATTGTCTGGCATGACACCAAAAGCAAAAAACACCGCCCTGTTCAAACGCACGTTACAGGACACTGAATCCGATTTAAAAGAACTGCATCTGATGGGGCATATTCCCATGGGGTGGCAGGATGTCGAAAATGATCCAATCGAGCCACATAAGACCCGCGTGACGATGCGGTTGGATACGGACATGGTGCGTTGGTTTCGCAAACTGGGGCCAGGGTATCAATCACGTATGAACAAGATTTTGCGGATGTATTATTGTGGCGTGACCAGCGGCGAGATTTCGATCGCGGAAATGGCGCAAGCGGATGTCAAAGCCGCCAAAGAAGAAGAGCGCAAGTTTGAAATTTACCGAGAAGAGGTGCGCGCGCGGGTTCGGGCCAAATGAGTATGCGCAATAAAAAAGGCCGCCACAGTGGGCGGACATTCAATATTTAATTCGCAACTAACTGTATTTGTTTTCGCCTTCTTGGGACTTTTGCACCCAAAAGTAGATTAGAACTAAAACTGCGATGATGGAAATGTATGGGAATATTAGATTTAAAAGATATGATAGCCACAACAGTTGCCACAATCCAGATTTCCCTGTGTCATGCAGGCGGCGTGAACCAACAGCCAAGGTTGGGATGAGCAAAAGCAAAAGGAAGATACAACACGCTGTTACGATAGCAATGGGGAGTATTGCAGGTAAGACTGTGTAGTCGGTAAGCGCAAAATACAGTATCACGGGAAGCATTAGTGCTAGGGTTGCCTGTGATAGAACAGTAAAAACGAGTGCCCACCACCAAAATTCGGAAGGCTTCGCGCGACCGCTGAATGTTGCGTATTTTGATAAACACGTCTTTATGGATTCTATCATATTCATTGGAATTACTCTGCTCTGTTTTTTCCATTTGGATATTAATATGCGGGCATTGTTGCGCAACCTAGGCCGTAGGTCAAAGGGCTGTTCTCTATTTGCCAATTTTACTTTCGGTGCCTGCCAGTATCCGTTTGATATTTTCGCTGTGACGCCACCAGATTAATGTAGCGAGAATGACCATTAAGGCCACCGCGCTGGGCATGCCAAGCACCCAAACCCATGCGATTGATGCGGCTGTGGATACCAGTGCAGAGAGTGAGGAAATGCGGCCGATGATGGCTGTGACAAGCCATGTTAGGCACGCGGCGATGCCAGCGGGCCAAAAGAGGGCCAAAAGGATGCCAAGAAATGTGGCGACGCCTTTGCCGCCTTTGAAGTTTAGCCAAACGGGGAAGCAGTGACCTGCGAATGAGGCCAGTGCCGCGATTTGTGCGGCAGCTTCGCCAAACATGGCGCGTGCAACCAGAACGGCAACGGCGCCTTTGCCAGCGTCAAAAACCAAGGTTAAGACTGCGGCGGTTTTATTGCCGGTGCGTAAAACATTGGTGGCGCCAATATTGCCAGAACCGATGTCGCGTAAATTTCCCAAGCCCATGAGGCGCGCCAAAACCATTCCAAATGGAATTGAACCCAAAAGGTATGCGGTTATTGCAACGCAAATTGCATTGATGATTGAAAGATCAAATAGGGGGGTCATCCGCAGTATACCTCTGTTCCGGCAACGAAGGTGCGCATGACGCGACCTTGCATGCGGCGCCCATCGTAGGGCGTGTTTTTTGATTTTGAGTGGAGTTCTGTGCGATCTAAAACGAAGGGTTTGTCTGGGTCAAATAATACTAAATCAGCGGGTGCGCCAATTGCCATGCGGCCCGTATCCAAGCCCAGCAGTTTTGCAGGGTTCAGAGATAACGCGCGCCATAGTGTCGGCATGTCCATATATTCGCCGTGTACCAATTGCATCGCCGCTGGCAGTAATGTTTCCAAGGCGACGGCACCTGAAGCGGCCTCTTCGAAGGGGAGGCGTTTGCTTTCTTCGTCTTGGGGGGTGTGCATTGAAGAGATGATATCAATCAGGCCTGATGCGACGGCTTGGACCAAGGCGACGCGGTCAGTTTCATTGCGAAGTGGTGGTTTTACCTTGAAGAAGGTTGGGTATCCCTCGATGTCCATTTCATTCAGCGTGAGGTGGTGGATGGATGCGCCCGCCGTTACGGGCAATCCATTTTCCTTGGCACGTTGTAGTACTTGGAGGCCTGCGTCACATGAGAGTTGGTCGAAATGCACGCGAGCGCCTGTCATTTCAACCAATGCCAAGTCGCGTGCCAATTGCATGCGTTCGGCCATTGGTGATACTGCTGGTAAGCCCAATTTGGTGGCCAATGCACCGCTGGTTGCACATGCGCCGCGTGAAAACATTGGTTCTTGGGGGTGTGCGATGACCAAAGCGTTCAGGCCTTTGGCGTATGTTAGGCAACGGGCGAATACTTTGTTGTCTTGGACGACGTGGTCGCAATCGGTGAACGCAACTGCGCCTGCATCCTGAAGAAAACTGATTTCGGCCATTTCGGTGCCATTGCGCCCTTTGGTCAGGGCGGCCATTGGCAATACCTTGACCGCGGCATCGCTGACGGCGCGGCGATAGACAAATTGTAATGTTTCAGGGCTGTCGATCGCGGGTTCCGTATCGGGGCGGATGACCATTGTGGTGACACCGCCACATGCGGCGGCTGTACCTGCGGAGCGAAAGCTCTCTTTGTGGCGTTCGCCTGGTTCGCCGATTTTGACGCCGATGTCGATGATGCCGGGGGCGAGGCATTTGCCCTGACAGTCGATGGTTTGATCGGGGGTGAAATCCAGGTTTGGGTTGCCTGTGTAGATGCCGGCGAGTTTGCCCTGTTCGATCAGAGCCGCGCCAAGTGTATCTGTGCCTGCTTCTGGATCAATGATCCGTGCGTTTTCGAAAAGAATTCTCATGAGGCTCTTCCTTGCAAGGTTGCACGAATTTCTGCGGCGTTTGCGACGCCTAGTAATGTGATGCCAACACCCCAGCGCCCAGTTAGGCGGACGGTTGACCCAAAGCCCACGATTTTACGTGCGGATGAAAGCAACATCGGGCGGCCCCGATTTACGTATACGGCGCGGTTGGTGATGATCCATTGTTGGCGGTTGTACATCAGATATGTGATTGCGCCGCCAATCAGGGAAAGGGCGGCGACGAATGCCATGCCTTCGCGGCTGATCGGGCTGTTTGCTAGGTAGGCGATCAGGGCAATTACCCAAAATGCGACGAAGGTGAATGCGACGTTTTTGCGAAGCCAGATCGCGCGATTGAAGCTGCCTTGGAAGCGGGTTTGTTCGTCTGTGCCCAATACGGGTGGCCAGTCGGTTGATGGGGTTAAGACGATGACTTCGTCGAACATATCGTCGATCTGTTTGTTCATACGCTGACCGCCTCGCGGCGGCGGGCGCGTAATCCTTGGGCCAGTAAATCCATTGCGGCCATGCGGACGGCGACGCCCATTTCGACCTGTTCTTGGATTACGGACCGGTTGATGTCGTCGGCGATATCGCCGTCGATTTCAACGCCACGGTTCATGGGGCCGGGGTGCATGACGATTGCGTCGTCTTTGGCGTTGGCCAATTTTTCGCGGGTTAGGCCCCAGCGGTAATAATATTCGCGTTCTGATGGGATGAAAGCACCGTCCATGCGTTCGCGTTGCAGGCGGAGCATCATGACGACGTCGACGTCTTTGAGGCCTTCGTTCATGTCGTCGTACACTTCGACGCCAAATTTATCGATGCCGCTGGGCATTAATGTTTGCGGGCCGACCAAGCGGATGCGGTTTTCCATTTTGTTCAGCAGGAAGATGTTTGAGCGAGCGACCCGCGAGTGGGCGATATCGCCGCAAATTGCGATGTTCAGGCGGTGAATGCGGCCTTTGGCGCGGCGGATTGTTAGGGCGTCTAGCAGGGCCTGTGTTGGGTGTTCGTGGCGTCCGTCACCTGCATTCAGCACAGCGCATTTTACCTTTTGTGACAGCAGATCGACTGCACCAGAATGGGGATGGCGCACCACCAACATATCTGGGTTCATGGCGTTCAGGGTCATTGCCGTATCAATCAGGGTTTCGCCCTTTTTGATGCTGGATGCACCCATTGCCAAATTCAAAACATCCGCGCCCAGCCGTTTTCCCGCCAATTCAAACGATGCTTGTGTACGGGTGGAATTTTCGAAGAACATATTGACTTGCGTCATGCCAGCCAAGGCGCCGCCTTGCTTTTGTTCCTTGCGGTTCAAATCGACATAAGTCTCGGCTAAATCCAGAATAGCAGTGATGTCAGTAGGTGAAAGGTGTTCGATGCCTAACAGGTGCTTGGGCGAAAAAGCCATATGCGCAGATCCTTGCTGATTTTTGGTGTTATATCAGGGGAATCTGTGCAAGCAAGAGGTTTACGAATCCCACGCCGCCCAATAGCATGGAATAAAGGAGCGGTTCATGAGCTTGTCATACGATTATTACGCCACCAAAGCCGCACTTGAATGGCAATTCGAGATGGGTGTGGATGAAACGATTGGCGAAATGCCGATTAATCGATTCGACGAACCCGCAGTTAAGCCAAAATTGAAAATCGGCGCGTCGTCCAATATCGCACCAATTGATATTATCCCAAATATTATGCCCGTGCAGGATGCAGCCCCTGATGTGGCCAAAATTTTGGCCGCAAAGTGCAATGATTTGGCTGCGTTGCGTGATGCAATGGGCGTGTTTGATTTATGCGCATTGAAACAAGGTGCTCGCAATATGGTGTTTGCGGATGGCCCAGAACAGGCCCGCGTAATGGTGATTGGCGAAGCGCCCAATCGTGATGAGGACAAAGAGGGGAAACCTTTTGTCGGTGTTGAGGGCGTTTTGGTTGATAAAATGTTTGAAGCCATTGGTTTGTCGCGCACTGCGACTGAACGTGGCGACGGCATTCACATTTCAATGGTTTTACCGTGGCGCCCACCCCAAGATCGTGAACCAAACGCAGATGAAATTGCAATGATGTTACCTTTCGTTCAGCGACATGTGGAATTAGTTGATCCCGATTTTGTTGTTTTGTTGGGCAATATCGCATGTTCTGCTGGGCTGAACAAAGTTGGCATTAGCCGTTTTCGAGGCCAGTGGGCCGAGGCATTTGGTAAGCCATGTTTGCCAATGTTACATCCACGTGCATTAATCCGTGACCCAATGCGTAAACGCGATGCATGGGCAGATTTGTTGACATTAAAAGGACGCATGAAGCAATGAGTGAGCGCGATTTTTTACCGGTGCGTATTGCCGTGTTGACGGTGTCTGATACGCGTACAGCGGATGATGATCGTTCTGGCGATGTGTTGGTCGATCGCATTGCGCAGGCAGGCCATATTTTGACCGAGCGTAAAATCGTTGCAGACGAGCGCATGTTGATTTCGGGGCAGCTGCAAGAGTGGTGTGGACGTGAAGATGTGGATGTTGTTATTTCCACAGGGGGCACAGGTTTGACGGGGCGCGATGTGACTGTCGAAGCGCACCGCGATGTTTATGAAAAAGAAATTGATGCATTTGGCACTGTGTTCACGATTATCTCTATGAAGAAGATCGGCACGTCTGCAGTGCAATCACGTGCCACAGCTGGCGTTGCACGGGGTACATATATGTTCGCTTTGCCAGGTAGCCCAGGGGCGTGCAAAGATGGTTGGGATGAAATCCTGCAACATCAATTGGATTACCGTCACAAGCCCTGTAATTTAGTGGAAATCATGCCGCGCTTGGATGAACATCAAAAACGCAAATGATAAATGATGCTGATTTTCCATTACTGACAGATTGGCCCAAGTGCGAATATGCGGTTGTGGGAATTGTTATTCAGGATGAATTGAGGCGTGCGTGCATTCAATTGCGTGACGATTTTGATCATGTGTCTTCGCAGGGTTTGTGGACGCTTTTTGGGGGGCATGTTGACCCAGGCGAAGATATCCCCAATGCGGCCCCGCGTGAGTTGCAAGAAGAGACGGGGATCATATCCAGTGTGGATGAATATACGCCGTTTGCGCGCCTTGTGCCGACGAACGGATTGCAGGCCTATCATTATTATTACCGATTGAACCGCGACGTGAATGTACCTGATGTGACAGTTGGTGAAGGTGCGGGTTTTGCGTTTATCAACTATCGTCAATTCAAGCGGTTTGATTTTGTTGATTCCGCGTCACTAATTCTTGAACATCTGCATGCGCGAAATGAATTTGCGCTGTAGCGACGGAATGTTAGGATTGCACCGTATCACCTTTGGTGAGCAATATTTAGGACAACGCATATGCGCTTTTTCAGACGTGGGCTTTTTGGGCTTTTCTTAACGGCATTGACGGCTGGGTTGTTGATTGCCAGCGTTTATGTTTTTCAAAATGCGCAAAATGAACGTGATGGGCGCAAACGTGGCAACACGGTTCGTGAACGCAGCTTTACCGTGAATGTGTTACCTATTGAGGTTGGCATCATCTCTCCTGAATTGACGGCCTTTGGTGAAGTTGTGTCTGGGCGCACGTTGGAATTGCGTGCGGCGGCCAGTGGTGCATTGGTAGAAATGTCCGACAGTTTTCGCGAAGGTGGTGCCGTAACGAAGGGCGAATTGTTATTTGCCACAGACCCGTCAAGTGCATCTGCCAATTTGGCATTGGCTGAAACGGACCTGCGCGAGGCAGAGGCAGAGTTGTCCGAAGCACGTGAGGCATTGGTTTTGTCCAATGACGAATTGAAGGCATCGGAGCGTCAATTCGCGTTGCGCATGCAAGCGGCTGATCGTCAGAAATCATTACGCAAAAGCGGTGTTGGAACAGAGGCCGCGCTTGAAACGGCGGAGTTGTCTGCGTCCAGTGCGGAAACGGCGGCCTTGGGTAAGCGTCAATTGGTGGCGAATGCGAAGGCACGGATTAACCGCGCTGAAACAGGATTAGTGCGACGTAAAATTAACGTGGCAGAGGCTGCGCGAAAATTAGATGAATTGACGGTACGCGCTGGCTTTGACGGCGTTTTGGCCAATGTGTCGGGTGTTTTAGGCGGATTGGCGAATGGGAATGAACGGTTAGCGGAATTGATTGATCCCAATGCGCTGGAAGTAGCGTTTCGAATTTCGTCCGAACAGTTTGCAAATCTTTCGGGTGCTGACGGTGGGATTAAGGCCGCAAAAGTTGATGTACATTTCACGGGCCTGTCTGTGCCAATTCCTGCGAAAGTTGAACGATCCAGTGCGGCCGTGGGCGAAGGTCTAACGGGGCGTGAAATATTTGCGCGATTAACGGGTGATCAAGTGGCGTCCGTTCGTGCAGGCGATTTTGTGAAGGTAACTGTGGCTGAACCGGCCCTACAGGGCGTGTCGAAAATTCCGTCGACGGCCGCAAGTTCGTCAGGAGAAGTTCTGGTAGTTGGTTCTGATAACCGGCTGCGTACCGCCACGGTCAAAATTTTGCGCAAGCAAGGTGATGACCTGATTGTACGTGCGGAACACATTGCGGGGGAGCGCATTGTAAAGCAACGCGCACCGCAATTGGGCGACGGCATTTTAATTGAACCACGCGCAGAAAATGAGAAACCGGTTTTGGAAGAGGCGGCAAAAGATGTTGATCTGACGTCTGAACAGCAAGTTAAAATGACCTCTTTTGTGAGTGACAGTCAAATGCCGGATGCCGTTAAGCAACGTATGTTGAAATCAATCGAAACCGGCACCATTTCGCAAAAGATGTTTGATCGTATCAGCGACAGGATGGGAGCGTAAGTTATGCGTAAGCTTCCACAGTCTGCTGGTGGTATTTTGTCGTATTTCACGCGGCATCGCACGGCTTCGAATTTGATTTTGGTGACGATGTTGGTGTTGGGGATTGCCGCAAGTGGCAAGATACGGTCTCAATTTTTTCCTGACGTCATCATTGACAATGTATCTGTATCGGTACGCTGGGATGGCGCTGGGCCAGAAGATGTGGATAACGCAATTATTGCGCTGTTGGAGCCCGCGTTGTTGAACGTTGAGGGCATCGAGAGCACATCATCAAATGCCCGAGAGGGGCGTGCGTCGATCAATCTTGATTTCCAAGCGAACTGGGATATGGCAAGGGCCGCTGATGATGTAAAAGTTGCTGTGGACGCTGTGTCTGGATTGCCTGAAGGGGCGGATGATCCAGTGATACGGCGTGGCGCGTGGCGTGATCGGGTGACGGATGTGATTATTTCCGGCCCAGTTTCCACGGATCAGCTATCGCGGTTTGCGGACGAATTTTCGGCGCGTTTATTTTTAAATGGCGTAACGCGGGTTTCAATTCGCGGCGTATCGGCACCAGAAATATCGGTTGAAGTGAGCGAAGCGAGCTTGATTCAGAATGATATTTCGTTATCGGAAATTGCCGATATCATCGGGCAAGAGGCCGAAGCTGATCCGGCAGGAGATGTCGCAGGTGGTTCAGCGCGCGTGCGCACAGGGGTTGCAAAGCGTACAGCGGAAGAGATCGAAGGCATTGCCGTGCGATCAAATGCAGATGGATCGAAATTACGTGTCGGTGATGTCGCGAACATATCGGTGTCAGGCACCGATGCAAAACGATCTTATTTTGTGGCTGGGCATCCAGCGGTATCCATTCGGGTTGATCGATCAGATCAGGGCGATGCCATTCGTATGCAAGCCACTGTTCAATCTGTTGCGGATGAGATGCAATTTACATTGCCCCAAGGTGTGAAAATCGAATTGATACGCACGCGTGCGCAAGCCATTCAAGACCGTCTAGGCCTGTTGGTGGATAACGGGTTGATCGGGTTGATGTTGGTTGTGGGCTTGTTGTTTTTATTCTTGTCGGCGCGCACAGCATTTTGGGTGGCCGCGGGAATACCAGTGGCGATGTTTGCCGCAGTTGGATTGATGTACGCATGGGGCTTAACATTAAACATGGTGTCGTTGTTTGGGTTGATTATCACCCTTGGCATTGTTGTGGATGATGCCATTGTTGTCGGCGAGCACGCGGATTTTCGTGCACGACGTATGGGTGAAGATCCCGTCACGGCGTCGGAAAACGCCGCCCGTCGCATGGCACCGCCAGTGTTTTCTGCAACAATAACAACCGTGATCGCATTTTGGGGTTTGACCCTGATTGGTGGTCGTTTCGGTAGCTTGATTGCAGATATCCCATTTACGGTAATTGTGGTTTTATTAGCATCCCTTGTGGAATGTTTTCTGATTTTGCCAAACCACATGAGCCATTCATTAACGGCAGGTGGCACAGTTAAGTGGTACGATCTGCCGAGCCATCATTTTAATCGTGGATTTAATTGGTTTCGCCAAACGGTTTTTCGCCCTGTTATGCGTGTCGTGTTGACGTTTCGTTATCCAGTCGTGGCGTTGGCGGTTTTATTGCTGATGCTGAATGTTGCTTTGTTCAAATCAGGTGAAGTTAATTTCCGCTTTTTCAATGCGCCTGAACGGTCATCGTTGTCGGGTAATATTGCAATGCTGGAAGGTGCGACGCGTGCCGACACGAAGGCGATGGTGGACGAATTGCAACGCGCCGTTGATGATACTGCGCAAAAATTTGAAGAGAAATATGGCACCAATCCTGTAACGTTTTCATTGACCGAAGTGGGTGGGAATACTGGGCGTGGTTTGGCGGGCGCTGGCAACAAGGACGGTGATCTGAAGGGATCAGTAGCGGTTGAATTGATTGATGCTGATGCGCGGCCTTATTCGTCGTTTGTATTTTTGGGTGAGCTGCAAGATGCGGTGCGCCGTCATCCATTGTTAGAAACAATCAGCTTTCGCGGTTTTCGGTTTGGCCCAGGTGGTGACAGTTTGGATGTGCAGCTGTTGGGTCCTGACAGCGAAACATTAAAGGCCGCATCGATCGAGTTGCAGGCGCAAATTGAAAGTCAGTTCCCAGAAGTCACGTCCGTCGAGGATGACCTGCCATATGACAAAGAAGAGTTGGTTTTGGAATTAACGCCGCAAGGGCAGGCATTGGGGTTTACCATCGATGCGATTGGGCGCGAATTGCGTGATCGTTTGAATGGGATCGAGGCGGCCAGTTTCCCGATTGGCGTTCGCACATCCGAAGTGATTGTGCGTATTCCTGAAGCAGAGTTATCAGCGGATTTTCTAGAGCGGACGCAATTGCGATCGTCAAAGGGGCATTTCGTGCCGCTGGCCGATATTGTCACCGTGACGCGAACCTTAGGGTTTTCGACTGTGCTGCGTGAAAACGGATTGCGGTTGATGTCGGTCACGGGCGAAATTCCAGAAGATGATCCAACGCGTGCCACGCAAATTGTTGATACATTGCAAAATGCAGTGCTGCCAAAAATTGCGCGCGATTTTGGCATTGAGTACCGCCTGTCTGGTTTGGCCGAGCAAGAGCAGGCGTTTTTTAACGATGCCATTGTTGGCTATATGCTGTGTTTGTTGGGGATTTATCTGGCGCTGACGTGGATTTTTTCAAGCTGGACACGTCCGATTGTTGTGATGTCGGTTATTCCATTTGGGGCCATCGGTATGATTTTCGGCCATTGGGTCATGGAGGTTCCGTTGTCGATGTTTTCTATTGTTGGCATGATCGGAATGAGTGGGATTATCAT
>DKMK01000074.1 GCA_002469545.1 Rhodobacterales bacterium UBA7416
ATCGGTTCGGAAACCAAAGCTTGTAAGGCCACTGATTCCATCGGCAAACGGAAACCAGCCATTTCGGCCAGATGCCCAGAATTACCCGCAACCAAAATGCCCAACTTCTTACACTTGATATCGCCCTTGGATGTCTGAACACCCGTCACCTTGCCACGCGACTGTTTTACACCAGTCACTTCGCATTGCTGAATGATATCCATGCCCATGTCGGAACATGCACGCGCATAGCCCCAAGCAACCGCATCATGGCGTGCAGTCCCCGCGCGTGATTGCCACAAAGCACCCAATACAGGGTAACGTGGGCCAGACAATTCGATGATTGGGCATAATTCTTTGACGCGTTGTGGGCCGATGTATTCTGTTTTAACGCCCTGCAACGCATTTGCGTGCGCAGTGCGTTTGTAGCCACGAATTTCAGCTTCTGTTTGGGCCAACATCATCACGCCGCGTGGGCTGAACATAACATTGTAGTTCAAATCTTGTGACATCGTTTCATACAATCCACGCGCTTTTTCATAAATCGCCGCCGATGGGTCTTGCAAATAATTGGAACGGATAATCGTTGTATTACGCCCCGTGTTACCACCGCCCAGCCAACCTTTTTCGATGATCGCCACATTGGTGATGCCGAAATTTTTGCCCAGATAATACGCCGTTGCCAATCCATGCCCACCGGCACCGACGATCACAACATCGTATTCTTTTTTCATCTCTGGTTTGGCCCATGCGCGCTCCCAGCCCTGATGATATGTCAGTGCATTTTTAGCGATGGCAAAAGCGGAATAGCGTTTCATGTGGGTTTACCTTTAACAAGCGAATGGAACCTTTTCGCCAATTTCACAAATTTTACCAAGGAGTCCAGCGGCAATCCTGCGCCAAATCACGACATTCGTCGTTTTTTGCAGGCTAAGATTTGGATATTTGCACAAAGTAAAGTGATGGGGTGCGGCGTAATTAACGCTACCCTTTGGATCGCCTGACAGTTAGTTATTGCGTGAAGAGGATTTTGGTATGGTTTGGATCATCGGCGCAGTTGCCTGTTTAATTTCGATAGTTGTCATTGTGCGACCCATTTTGGCGCCCAAAAACGTGGAGATAGGCGCAGGTGCCAAGGACTTGGCGTTGTACAAAGATCAGCTCCGAGAAGTCGAAAGCGATTTAGCACGTGGTGTATTAAGCGACGACGACGCTGGCGCGGCGCGTTTGGAAATTTCACGCCGCATTTTGGCCGCAGATAAACGCGCCCAAGCAGAAGATGGCGGCGCAATCGCGCCAAAGCGTGCAAATCAGATATTGGCAGGATTAGTGGCCATCACAGTACTGGGTGGTAGTTTGGGTGTTTACGCGTCCCTTGGACAGCCTTACATGCCCGATCGCCCCTTGGTTATGCGATTGTCAGAATTAAAAGCAGCGCGCGCAAACCGCCCCAACCAAGACCAAGCAGAAGAGCGCGTTGGTGATGTGGCTGTTGATGTGGCGCCTGAATACGTAAAACTGGTTGAACAGTTGCGCGGCGCCGTGGCTCAAAATCCAAATGACGAAAAAGGGTTGCGTTTGTTGGCCTTGCACGAATTTCGTTTGGGAAAATACAGCGCCGCACGCAAAGCGCAGGGTAAAATTATGGAATTGGTGGGCGATAATGCCATCGCCAAAGATTATTCAGATTTCGCAGAGGTCATGATTGTCGCCGCCAACGGCTATGTTTCACCGCAGGCCGAGCTGGCGTTAAGCCGCGCATTAAAAGCCGATCCAACAGATGGGCGTTCGCGGTATTATTCTGGTCTGGCGTTGATTCAAAACGGTCGTGCCGATGTGGCGCATCGTTTGTGGTCAGGCTTGTTGGCAGAAGGCCCTGCAAGCGCACCGTGGATACCATTGATCAACGCGCAAATCGGTGATGTGGCACGTGCGGCAGGTATTGAAACCGCCCCTGGCCCCGATGCCGCAGATGTCGCCGCGGCGGCAGATATGTCAGACACCGACCGTCAGGATATGATCCGTGGCATGGTTGAAGGTTTGGGCGAACGTCTGGCCACCGAAGGCGGCAGTGCCGATGAATGGGCGCGTTTGATCCGCGCACTGGGTGTGTTGGGCGAAACAGGTCGCGCATCCGCAATCTGGAAAGAGGCCCAAGGCGTTTTTGCAGGCAAGCAAGACGCATTGGCCACCCTACACGCAGCGGCCCAAGCGGCAGAGGTTGCGAATTGAGCTATTACGACGACTTCATTGAGTTCGCTGCCGCAGTACCACGATACCAATCCATTTTGGGGTTGGATTTGGGTACAAAAACCATCGGTGTGGCGGTTTCAGACACTTTGTGGTCGATTGCTACACCGCGCGTCACCATCAAACGTAAGAAGTTTGGATTGGACGCAGACGCATTGGATGTGATCATAAAAAGCACAAACGCAGGTGGAATTGTTTTGGGATTACCCATGAACATGGACGGAAGTGAAGGCCCACGTTGCCAAGCAACGCGCGCATTCGTGCGCAATCTGGCCGCACGATGTGATCTGCCAATCGGGTACTGGGATGAACGCCTGTCATCTGTCGCCGCAGAACGTGCCATGCTAGAGGCCGACATGAGCCGCGCCAAACGCGCTGTTGCCATCGACCACGTTGCCGCCAGCTATATCCTGCAAGGCGCATTAGATCGCATGGGGAACCTGCCATGATGGATAACTTTGACGAAGTCTGGAAACGTGAAGAAGTCGAAAGCCCCTGTGTAAAGCTGTGCATCATCCACGAAGAAAGCGGATTGTGCATGGGGTGTTACCGTACCCGCCATGAAATTGCGGGCTGGTCACGGATGAGCGATGCTGAACGCAGTGAGCGGATGTTGCTACTGCCCGAACGCGCGCCTATGGTTAAGGGTGCACGACGTGGTGGACGTCGACGGTGACATGGATGATGCTACAGACTTAAACCCCAAATTTTCTCTAGTAATATGGTTACTTCTTCAAGCATGGGCTATCGCCTTAATTATAGTAGCTCTCACTTACAGTATTCCTTTATTTATTTCGTTTATCTTCACGAATGGAACAGTCTCTGATTTATCAGAAAGCTTTTTTGGTGGATTATCGATGCTTTTCCTTAGCTTCGTCATTGGCGCTTTAATCAGTGTACCAATCTTCATATTGGCCGGAATTTTTGCGGTTTTTATTGCTAGTAAGTTGGCACGTCATCCTTGGGTAACGACAATAGCAACATCACTTGTTGGAGTACCTTTATCGACCTTATATATATCAATAACCTTTAGCCCAAATTCTACCAGCCATTGGTACGATTATATCAACCCGTTTTTCAATAAAGAGTCAGCTTTCCTACACATAGCTTTTGCGGTATCCGCCGTATATTTCACCTTCAAGTTGCGTGCATTAAACCTAAGCATCCAAGGCCAACCTAAAGATGACTGACCCAACCGTCATAAGCCCCAAATTCGACCACGTTATCTGGCTGTTGCTCAAAGCATGGGTGGTTGGCGTATTGGTCGTCGCCATTCTGATGGGCGTCATATTCACGATGGGCATCGACATGTCTTTAGAAACATCAACCGCGCTGAAGGTCGTCGTAACATTTATTATGGGCACTCTATTCCTACTGTTATCCGCAACCCTATTCACACTGCCCCTTGTCGTTATCGCAGGTATCTTAGCATACATCTTTCACGACAAAATTTGGCGCAACCCGTGGATCACAACATGCGTCACACCAATCGTCGGGTTTGTGCTGTTTGAGCTGACAACTCAACTGTTCACGCGCCCATCTGATACCAGCATTCTCGATACACTGCGTAATTCAATACTGACTCCAGAAGGCATCGCCATCCTAATAGCCCTAACGGCATCCGCTGGTTTTTACAGTTTCAAAATGCGGGTGGTGGTGTTGGAAATCGAAGTTAACAGTTAGTTAGATTGAGATTATAAATACAATTCAAATACTTAACCCCATACCCACACGTGGACACCTCGCAAAGCCCCATTACGGCGCATGCAACCAATTCAACAAATCATCACCCCGCCAATAAGGTCGTAAATACGCAATCGCTCGCTCGGAATGTTCCGCCGACGCCCGCCACGGCCCCATCCCATGCAATGCCATGCGATGGGCCACATAACATTCGCCCTTCTTCGCCGTAATCTCGACCCGCTCACAGGTCTCAAAGATCCGCGCCCGGGTTTCCTGATAAATCGCAGTTAAATCCTGATCCGCCCAAACATCGGGATGTAGATCATTAAACGCCTGCTCCAACATATCTTGGAAAATCAAATGCGATCCTTCCCAAATGACGAACGGTGCCGCATCGGGCGGTGTATCCGATAATGGGATGCCCAAAATCACACCGTGAAATTCCTGATAAAACCGCCGTTTATCCGCACCAATCGGCTTTAGCCCATCCAAATGCGCTGTGTCACGTTTTACACGATACCGAAATGATGCATCGGGTTCATCCGCATCTTGTAATGGATAATTCGGATAACAAATCGAAATTTGCCCCACTCCCCAATCATCAATACCGCCCATTTGATTGGCGCAAAAGTCCGCACCCTGCCCTGACAATTTTGCAGAACCATTGACCCGCCCTTGTGCATCATTGCCTAACACGTCTGCGCCCACAAACCATGTACCACCAGAGCGTAACCAATTCGCACAGTGAACGGGATCTTGCGCGACATCCTTGGCACGATCTGCCACGTGATCCGCCCATTGCGCGACAGCTACGTCATATGGAAACTTAACCCAGCCCGTGTGTGCAAAATCACCCAAAGAAAGCCTCGCGCAGCATATTTGATGCTACGATAATCAAGAAAAACGCAAACACACGTTTCAGGGTTTTTACATTCAGCTTATGCGCCAAGGTGGCCCCCATAGGCGCGGTAATCATTGTCATCGAAATCACCACCAAGAACGCGGCAATATTCACATATCCGACTGTCATCGGTGGCTTGCCTGCCACGGGTGGTTGAGCGATCAAAAACCCAATCGCACTGGGCAATGCAATCGCCACGCCAAATCCCGCCGCCGTGGCAACAGCCTTGTGAATTGGAATGCGGTGCAGGGTCATGGTCGGCACTGCGAAACTGCCACCACCGATCCCCATCAGAACCGATAAAAATCCAATCACTGAACTGACAGAGGCACGAATGATCCCCGTCGGCATCGCCTCACCCAGATGCCAATCACTACGGCCAAATGCCATGTAAAAACCGACACAAATTCCCAGCACACCAAAGATCATCGTCAATGTATTCGACGGCAATTTCGCCGCGATCAACACGCCAACGACCGCGCCAATCATTATACCAGGTGCCCAAGTTTTCAGGATATGCCAGTCGACTGATCCCTTTTTATTATGGCTCATCACTGATCGTACCGATGTAAATACGATGGTCGCCAATGACGTCGCTACGCAAATCTGCATCAGTTGCGCATTGTCATAGCCAAGACCGCTAAATGCATAATAAAACGCTGGCACCAAAACGATGCCACCGCCGACACCCAGAAGGCCCGCCAAAACGCCTGCAAAGGCCCCGATGGCCAACAGCATAAATAATGTTGGCAGTAATGTTGAAATTTCTGGCATGGAATGCTCCGCTGTTTAAGCGAGCTTAATCCGCAAGCGCCCTGCGTTGCAATTCCAATGTGGCATTCAGCGCGGTTTCCAACACCTCAACCCCAGCGCCGGCGACATGCGCTTGGTCGGACAAGGTGCGTTTCCAAATACGTGCGCCCACTTGCCCTGCAAACAGCCCCAGCATGTGGCGCGTAATTTGGTTCACACGCCCACCATGATCCAGATGATTTTGAATATAGGGAAACATTCCGCGAATAACTTGCTCAGGCGTTTTCACAGGGCTGTCCACACCAAACAACGCATCCGCATGGGCCAGAATTTCCATCGGGTTATGATATGCAACACGCCCAATCATAGCTCCATCCAAACCTGCATCAATTTCTTTGCGCGCTGCATCAAAGGTTTGCAAGCCGCCGTTAATTACAATTTCTAAATCAGGACGATCGCGTT
Organism: Rhodobacterales bacterium UBA7416; assembly: GCA_002469545.1. Classification (GTDB taxonomy): domain Bacteria; phylum Pseudomonadota; class Alphaproteobacteria; order Rhodobacterales; family Rhodobacteraceae; genus Amylibacter. The sequence goes on from DKMK01000074.1 coordinate 6,029, forward strand.
TGATTTGATGGACCAAATCGTAATCCAACGGTGGCACATCGCGGTTTTGTTTGGGTGACAGCCCTTGCAACCACGCCTTGCGTGCATGGACAGCAAAGGATTTTATACCGCGCGCAGAAACGGTTTCGATAAATTTCGGCAACACCTGATGCGGGTCTTGGTCATCCACACCAATACGGCATTTCACTGTGATTTCAGCACCCGTACTGGCATCCATCATCGCACTGACACAGTCCGCGACCAGTTCGGGTTCCTGCATTAAACAAGCGCCAAAACGTCCCGATTGCACACGATCAGATGGGCAGCCAATGTTGATATTTACTTCGTCATAACCAGCGTCGCATCCCATGCGCGTTGCGGTTGCCAATTGATCGGGATCAGACCCACCAATTTGCAAAGCCACGGGATGTTCAGCAACGTTAAACGCCAACAAGCGATCAGCGTCACCGTGGATCAACGCAGGTGCCGTCACCATTTCGGTATACAACAGAGTTTGCGACGAAATCAGCCGATGCAAATACCGGCAATGACGGTCCGTCCAATCCATCATGGGTGCAACACTTAAGACTCTGTTTATACTCATTTTTTTCTCTTTTAGATCAGTGACTTACGCGTGTTCGATCTCACGTTTATATTTCTAATCACCTCCAAACAAGCTAAATCAGCGTATATGGAGACGAATGGGCATCGCAGGTGTCTTATTTTAAAAATGGTATCTCAACTTAACCTTTTGAAATATCAGTTGTTTTGGATAATATTAAGTTCCAAGTCGAAGCCGGAAAATTGACAAGTACAGACCTAATTTCGGCGATGCCCAAGGAACCGGCACAATCACATTTGCAGGATGAATTGGTATTCATGGTTATTAATCACGAGCGGTTAAAGCGCCCATTTGGAGCTATTTAACTTAGAAGTCGTAAATCCAATATTGTTGCAGACTACTTCCTGCGTAGCTTGGCAGCTACCAAATATAACCACCTAAAGGTCGTGTATATTTCTATTTTTCTTCACTTTATCAATCATATCAAGGAAGTCTTTTTTCTGTTTTTCGCTGATATTTGCAAGAAGCTTATTTTCGATTTCAAGCACTTTTGGAACAATTTCAAGATAGGTGGTCACGCCAGCGTTCGTCAAAGAAAGCATCTTGCTGCGCCCGTCGTCGGAATTGGAACTTGCGACCAGCCAGTCGCGTTCTTGCATACGTTTCACTGCGCGACTGACGGTGACTTTGCCCATGCTGGATAAGGTCACAATTTCATTCGCCGCTAACGTCTGATCTTTTCCCAAGATCGCCATACAGCGCCACTCTGCAGGAGACATATCGTAATCCAGCCGATAGGCAGATTGCACGGCACGGGTCACTTCGGCATAAAAGTCCCGGACCAAATACGGGAAAAAGCTATGCAGCTCAAATTCGCGATCTTTGTTGTTTTCTGTTGTCACTTAGTACGCATCCAATTTTGGTTTCGTTTCACGACATTACCTGTTTTTAGTTTCAGTTGAAACTTCTTTCTTTAAGTGGCATCAAATGAAACTAAATGTGAAGCCAGTGCGATTCTTAATATGACTTGCAGCCAATGAACTTGAGGTAGAGATGACAAATAGCAGCGAAAACAGAATGACAATCGCCCCCTCAATCCCCGGGCCGCATGTTGGTTACGCCCCAGGTTTTGGGAATGATTTTGAAACCGAAGCACTAGAAGATGCATTGCCTCAGGGGCAAAATAGCCCTCAAAAATGTGCCTATGGACTGTACGCAGAACAACTTTCTGGTACGCCATTCACTGCACCACGCGGCCACAATGAACGCACATGGTGTTATCGCATCCGCCCATCCGTAAAGCATATCGGCAAGAGTAAGAAGATCGACCTTCCCTACTGGAAATCTGCGCCAAATGTGATCGACGATGTAATTTCGCTGGGTCAATATCGATGGGATCCAATTCCACACACGGACGCAGAACTGACGTTTGTCACAGGCATGCGCACCTTTACGACTGCTGGTGATGTGAATATTCAAGAAGGCATGGCTACGCATGCCTACCTCGTTACAAAATCGATGGTCGATGACTACTTTTATTCAGCGGACAGTGAGCTGTTGGTTGTGCCACAAGAAGGTCGGTTACGCTTTTATACAGAGCTTGGCATCATCGATATTGAGCCCCAAGAGATCGCAATCATTCCGCGTGGTTTAGTTTACCGCGTCGAACTGATCGATGGTCCCGCGCGTGGGTTTGTTTGTGAAAACTATGGACAGAAATTTGACCTGCCGGGTCGTGGGCCAATTGGTGCAAACTGTTTGGCCAATCCGCGCGATTTCAAAACCCCAGTGGCCGCCTTTGAAGATCGCGAGGTTCCGTCAACCATCACCGTGAAATGGTGTGGTCAATTCCATGTCTCGAACATCGAACAATCACCACTGGATGTCGTGGCATGGCATGGTAATTACGCACCCTGCAAATATGACCTGCGGACATTCAGCCCTGTCGGCGCAATCTTGTTTGACCATCCTGATCCTTCAATTTTCACGGTTCTAACCGCGCCTACACATACCGAAGGTACGGCAAATATTGATTTTGTTTTATTCCGCGATCGCTGGTTGGTGGCCGAAAACACGTTCCGCCCACCATGGTACCATAAAAATATCATGTCTGAATTGATGGGCAATATTCATGGCATATATGATGCCAAGCCCAAGGGATTTGTTCCCGGTGGCATTAGCTTGCACAATATGATGTTGCCACATGGCCCCGACAAAAACGCATTTGAGGGCGCAAGTAATGAACCGATGGTCCCCAACTTTTTGGCGAATACCATGTCCTTCATGTTCGAAACACGGTTCCCACAACACCTGACAGAATTTGCCGCCAACGAGGCGCCCTTGCAAGACGACTATGTGGATTGCTGGAAAGATATGGTGAAACATTTCAACGGCAAAAAGAACCCTTCATGATCCTGTATTCATATTGGCGTTCAACTACATCTTATCGTGTACGGGTTGCGCTTCATTTAAAAGGCGTTCCGTTTACAACACGTTCGATCAACTTGGCCGACGGTGAACAATGTTCGTCAAATTATGAAAAAATCAACCCCAGCATGGGTGTGCCAGCATTACAAATCAACGACGATGTCACCTTGACCCAAAGCATGACAATTTTGTCTTATCTTGAACAAGTCCATCCAGTGCCTGCAATGCTGCCAAGTGACCCCATCAAATCGGCGCTGATTGCGGCTGCGGCAAATGTCATCGCATGTGACATTCACCCCGTAAACAATCTGAAAGTCGTTAGCCGGATGAAATCACTTGGGGCGGATGGTATAGAGTGGATGATTGACTGGATGAACCAAGGGCTTATGGCCTATCAAAAGCTGATCGAACCCAAAGGGCGATATAGTTTCGGCGATGACCTAACGCTCGCAGATATTTGCCTTGTTCCACAACTTTATAATGCACATCGCTGGGGCGTAGATTTATCGCCGTTTAAGCGATTAGTTGAAATTGAACAGGCTTGTCTCATGACGGACGCCTTCCAAAAAGCACACCCTAACAACCAACCGAATTCGGAAACACCATGACAAAACGTTTAAACGCCTTCGTTGCATCTGCCAACTCAAGCGAAACACAATTTCCTCTAAACAATCTGCCTTACGGCGTATTTTTGCAAGGCGACCTGAAACGATGTGGCGTTGCAATCGGTGACTTTGTTTTGGATGTTGCCGCGTTGGAAAAACAAGGCCTGATCGACTTGGGGCAGCCATTATTACAGTCAGCTGCCTGGAACCCAGTGATGGACGCTGGGTCTGATATTTGGGGTCAACTTCGTGCCCGATTAATCACTTTATTGTCTGATGGCAGCGCAGATCAGAATGCAGTTGAAGCCGCATTATATCCGTTGACGGATGTGCAGTTATTGATGCCATTCACGGTTTCAGAATTTACCGATTTCTATGCTGGCAAACACCATGCCACCAATGTAGGCACGATGTTTCGCGGCGCAGAAAATGCGCTTCCGCCAAACTGGCTACACATTCCAATTGGTTACAACGGTCGCGCATCTTCTGTTGTGGTTTCTGGCACCGACATTCATCGACCTTCAGGGCAGTTGAAAGGGCCTGATGACGCCTTACCAAGGTTTGCACCGTCCAAACGGTTCGATATTGAATTGGAAATGGGTGCAATTGTTGGACGCCCATCATCTGATCGCGTTTCTGTGGATCAAGCAGATGACATGATCTTTGGCTATGTGATTTTGAATGACTGGTCTGCGCGTGATATCCAAGCATGGGAATACCAACCCCTTGGCCCGTTTCAATCCAAAGCAACAGCAACAACCATCAGCCCATGGATTGTAACCAAAGCTGCATTGGAACCATTTCGCTGTGAAACACCCACGCGTGATTTCGAACTCTTGGCGCACCTGAAAGACACTGGACCAATGCTGTATGGTATTGATCTAGGCGTTACGATCGCACCAAAAGGATCCGATGCTACCGAGGTCATTCGCACCAATTACAAGGAAATGTATTACTCGGCCGCACAACAATTGGCACATCACACGTCTTCAGGTTGCCCGATGCGGGTGGGTGATTTATTGGGCTCAGGCACCATTTCTGGTGCAACCAAAGATAGCCGTGGATCATTCCTAGAATTAAGCTGGGGTGGTAAAGAACCATTCACACTCGACAGCGGCGAAACCCGCAGTTTTATCGAGGACTATGACACATTAACGCTTCAAGGATTTGCCAAAGGCAGTGATTTCAAAATTGGCTTTGGTGATTGCACGGGCACGATATTGCCTGCGAAATAAAATGAGTTGCCGCAATCTGCAATGACGTTCCTGAATTCTCAATGGGCGAGCATTCGCTGCCTACTTGCCTTCTTTTGTTAGCGGTTTTTTTGACGTCGGTGACAGGCTTTTACGAATTGGTTGATTGTCCGCACAGCTGACATTTGCATCTGACTGATGGAAACTTAAACGCCGCTCATCACCCACGCATCGCCGTGCCGAATGCCTCGAACAGCGGTCTGGATACGCTGTCGTGTTGCGCATTCCATTCGGGATGCCATTGCACGGCATATGCGAAACTTTGGGCGCCTTCCACACGGATGGCTTCGGGGGTTCCGTCGGTTGCGTATCCTTCGACGATGATGCGATCGCCTGCTTGTTTAATGCCTTGGCCGTGCAACGAATTGGTGACAACCGTGTCCGATCCGAAAATTTGTGCGAAATGTCCGTCTGGCGTCAGATTTACATCGTGGCGCATCGCGAATTTTTCCTCTTGGGTACCTTCGGGCGGCATACGGTGGTTCATGCGGCCCGGCAGGTCGCGAATTTCAGGATACAACGACCCGCCGTAAGCCACGTTAAACTCTTGAAAGCCGCGGCAAATGCCCAAAATTGGCACACCACGTTCAACACAGGCGCGGATCAGGGGCAATGCAACGGCATCGCGGTCTCGGTCAAAAAAACCATGCGCTTCTGTTTCTTCTTCGCCGTATTCGCTGGGATGAATATTCGGACGTGCGCCAGTCAATAAGATACCGTCGAAACGCGTGCAAATTTCATCAATATCTGCAATTTGAGGTAACGCTGGAAAAATAATCGGCATGGCTTTGGTCACGTCGGCCACGGCTTCGATATTTGACGTTCCGGCCAATTGGACCGGATATGTTTCCTCTAGCAGATGAGAATTAGAGATAATGCCAACAATTGGGCGTGTCATGAGATAACCTATTTGAAATGTTGTGTTATCGCCGTTGTATGCGATTTTTTCATTAAGGCAAAGTCACAATACAAATGCGCCGCGATGACGGCGCATTGTCTTGGATATTAAGCGATTGAGTTGAATCCAGCCGCCTTGATACCAGCAATCGCCGCCGCCGCATCATTGTCAGATATATCGCCCGTCACACCAACCGCACCGATAATATCACCATTGTTGTCTGTCACCAAAACGCCGCCTGTCACGGGCACGAACCGCCCCTTATACGCGACGCTAAGCGCGTTCACAAAATAAGGTTGTTGTTCTGCGCGCGCCATGATTGCGGATGTTGGAATGCCCATCATGATGCAGGCATTCGCCTTACCATCAGCCAATTCAAATCGACCTCCAGGCGCACCATCGCCGCGTTCAAACGCAATCAGGTTACCACCCGCATCTACAACAGCAACCGACAGCGGCTTCATTCCCGCATCAGTTCCTGTTGCCAGTGCCTGCGCAATGATCGTCCTTGCGCTTTCACGTGAAATTGTCGTCATATATTATTTATGCCCTTTAAGCTCTAAACGACGCGCGTGCAGTACTGGTTCTGTATAGCCAGATGGTTGAACCGCGCCCTGAAATACCAAATCACAAGCCGCTTGGAAGGCGATAGAAGTAAAGTCGGGAGCCATCGGCGTATACGCCGCATCATAGGCATTTTGACCATCAACAACCGCAGCCATGCGTTTCATGATTTCCATGACTTCTACTTCAGATACGACACCATGGTGAAGCCAATTTGCGATATGTTGTGAAGAAATACGACAAGTTGCGCGATCTTCCATCAAGCCAACATCATTGATGTCTGGAACTTTGGAACAGCCAACGCCTTGGTCAACCCAACGCACAACATAACCCAAAATACCTTGGGCATTGTTTTCCACCTCTTTGGTGATTTCTTCGTTGGACCAATTTTGGCCCTGCGCCACTGGGAATTGCAAGATTGTGTCCACGGACGAACGTGCGCCACCCGCTTTGATTTCATCTTGGCGGGCGAAAACATCAACCTTGTGATAATGCATTGCGTGCAACGTCGCAGCAGTTGGCGATGGCACCCATGCACAGTTGGCACCGGCCATTGGGTGGCCGATTTTTTGGTCAATCATGTCTTTCATATTGTCAGGAATGGCCCACATGCCTTTGCCGATCTGTGCTTTGCCCTGCAAACCACACGCCAAACCAACATCAACGTTTTGATCTTCGTATGCGCCGATCCAAGGTTCTGCTTTGATATCATCTTTGCGCAGGAATGGTCCCGCTTCCATTGATGTATGGATTTCGTCGCCCGTGCGATCCAAGAAACCAGTGTTAATAAAGGCTACACGTTTCTTCGCGGCACGGATGCATTCCTTTAGGTTTACGGTCGTGCGGCGCTCTTCGTCCATGATACCGATTTTCACCGTGTATTGTGGTAACCCAAGTGCCTGTTCAACAGCGCTGAAAATCTCATCCGTGAATGCAACTTCATCAGGGCCGTGCATTTTAGGTTTAACGATGTAAACGGAACCCATATCAGAATTGCCTGAACGGCGATCCAAATCATGCATGGCAATGGCAACTGTGAACATCGCGTCCATCAAGCCTTCGCCGATTTCATTACCGTCTTTGTCCAAAATCGCGGGATTGGTCATCAAATGACCAACGTTACGGATCAACATCAATGCGCGCCCTTTTAAGCGCAGCGCAGAACCATCGGGTGCGGTGTAATTACGATCTGGTAACAAACGGCGACGCAATGTTTTACCACCCTTTTCAAAGCTGGTCGTCAAATCGCGCTTCATCAATCCCAACCAGTTGGAATAGGCCAAAACCTTGTCTTCTGCGTCCACCGCTGCAACACTGTCTTCGCAATCCATGATTGCTGACATTGCGCTTTCTAGAATGACATCAGAAATGCCTGCTTTGTCTGATTTCCCAATTGGTGTTTCCGCATTGAAATAGATTTCAACGTGAAGATTGTTGTTTTTCAACAAAATACCTTCGGGCGCTGCAGGATCATTGCGATACCCCGCGAACTGGCTTGGTGTTTTCAATGCTTTACCATCAATCACCAATGCACCATCCACGACGGCATAACTGCTGGCATCCGCATGAGACATTCCATCAATCGGGAATGTTTCATCCAAAAATGCTTTGGCATAGGCGATAACTTGTGCACCACGTTCAGGATCATAACCCTTGCCTGTTGGCACGCTGCCCAGCACATCGGTTCCGTAAACCGTGTCATACAAAGAACCATAACGCGCATTCGCCGCATTCAATGCAAACCGCGCATTTGTAATTGGTACAACCAACTGTGGACCAGCTATTGTCGCAATTTCAGGATCAACGTTTTTGGTTTCAATTTCAAAATCGCGGCCCGGTTCGATTAAATACCCGATAGAATATAAAAACGCTTTGTACTCTTTGGCATTAAACGTTTTGCCACGGTTTTCGATATGCCATGCATCTATTTGCGCCTTAAGATCTGCACGTTTGGCCAACAATGCCTTGTTACGCGGCCCCATGTTTTCCACGATATACGCCAAACCACGCCAAAATTGATTGGCCGAAACATCGGTCCCCGGCAGTGCCGTACCCTCCAGAAAACCAACCAGTTGGTCGTCTACCTGTAGTCCAAATTTCTCTGTGCGTGTCATGACGTTCTCCATTTAACCAATGCGCGTTTAGCGATTCCTTGGCGATCTTACGTTTCCTTTCGGAAACATACCACCCGCCTCCAATAATGTATACCGTTGTATGCAAGTTTTCCTCTTGCGCTCACCTTTTAATTCCATCCTATTTGGCGAAACGTTTACGGAGAGCCAAAATGCGCCCAACTCAAGCCCCTACAATTTTGTTGTCTGACTACCAAGAACCTGCATTTTGGGTCGAAACGGTTGATTTGCATTTCACACTGAATCCAAACGCAACGCGCGTGAAATCCACAATCAAATTCACCGCAAACAAAACCTGTACAGACGGGCCACATGATCTGCGCCTTGATGGTCGGATGCTGAAACTAATCTCTGCCAGCGTTGATGGCAAAACCCTAAAGACGGATGAAATCCTGTTGGACGCCGAAGGGTTAAGCATCCCCGCCGACTTGATCCCCCAAGACGGATTCATTTGGAACGCAGAGGTTGAAATCAACCCCGCCGGAAATACCGCGCTGGAAGGATTATATATGTCCAACAGCATGTATTGCACCCAATGCGAGGCTCAAGGTTTCCGCAAAATCACATATTACCCCGACCGCCCTGATGTGATGGCAATATTTAACGTTACAATCGATGGCGATGCGCCTGTTTTGCTGTCCAATGGTAACAAAATCGCCCACGGGCAATGGCAAGATCCATGGGTCAAACCCGCATACTTGTTCGCGCTGGTTGCTGGTGATTTGGTTTCATACGACGACACCTTCACCACCATGTCGGGCCGCCACGTAGATTTACAAATTTTTGTACGCGATGGTGACCAAGATAAATGTACCTATGCAATGGATGCGTTGAAACGTTCTATGACATGGGACGAAGAGGTTTACGGTCGCGAATATGATCTGGACTTGTTCATGATTGTTGCCGTGGATGATTTCAACATGGGTGCCATGGAAAACAAAGGTTTGAACATCTTTAATTCCAAATACGTGTTGGCCAGCCCTGAAACAGCCACAGATCGTGATTTCGAACTGATCGAAGGCATCATCGCGCATGAATACTTCCACAACTGGACAGGCAACCGCATCACCTGTCGCGATTGGTTCCAGCTGTGCCTAAAAGAGGGCTTAACCGTTTTTCGCGACCAACATTTCAGTGGTGACCAACGGTCCCACGCGGTAAAACGTATCGATGATGTTCTCCAACTCCGCGCGCGTCAATTCCGCGAGGATGCAGGCCCATTAGCCCACCCATGTCGTCCAGAAGAATACATCGAAATCAACAATTTCTACACGTCCACTGTGTATGAAAAAGGTGCCGAAGTTATTGGCATGCTGAAACTATTGGTCGGCGACGCTGGTTACGACAAAGCGCTGGCCTTATATTTTGACCGCCACGACGGACAAGCGTGTACAATTGAACACTGGATTGGCGTTTTCCAAGACGCCTGTGACATTGACCTGACCCAATTTAAATTATGGTACAGCCAATCAGGCACACCCAAAGTGACCGTTTCTGAAACTTATGCCGATGGCGTTTTTAACGTCACATTGACCCAAGACGCCAACCCAAGCGTAAATCGCGAAGGCAAATTACCACAGGTTATCCCTGTGCGCACTGGCTTTATCGGCGCTGACGGCACTGAAATATTGCCCGAAACGGTTTTAGAACTTCGCGAAGCCACCCAAACATTCACATTCAACGTGACTGAGCGCCCAACACTATCTTTGCTACGCGGCTTCTCTGCCCCTGTTATCTTGGAACGTGACATAGCCCCCGAAACCCGCGCATTCTTGTTCGCCAACGACGCTGACACGTTCAACAAATGGGAAGCAGGGCGCGACATTGCCATGACCATCTTGGCTTCTGCCGCGATGGATCAGGATGTTGATGCCGACAGCTACATCGAATCCTTGGCCGCTCTGGCCATCGACGAAACCCTTGACCCCGCCTACCGCGCGCTACTGCTATCCCTGCCCTCACAAGAAGCAATCGCCCAAGCCATCGTTGACGCAGGCGGCATTCCAGACCCTGATGTCATCTATGATACCCGCGAAGATTTGGGATATGAAATCGCGCTAGAGTTGGAAGAAAAATTACCCGCTTTGTACCACGATATGGCCGTCGACGGCCCATACAGCCCTGACGCTCAGGCCGCTGGCAAACGCGCACTGCGCGCAACGGCCCTAGGATTATTGACGAAATTGGACGGCGGCGAGGCCGCGTTGCTGCAATTTGCAGATGCCGACAATATGACCGAACAACTTTCGGCGCTTGCATTGGCTATTTCTGCTGGTGTTGGCGATGATGCATCTGCTGAATTCTACAAACAGTGGAAATCAGATACCTTGGTCATGGACAAATGGTTCGCAATTCAAGTGGCGGCAGCAACACCAGATGTGGCGCTTGAAGTCGCACAATCATTGTCTGTCCATCTTGATTTTAAATGGAAAAACCCAAACCGCTTCCGCAGCTTGATCGGCCCATTCGCGATGTCACCTGCCGCGTTCCATGCGTCGGATGGCTCAGGTTATGAATTCGTCGCCGACTGGTTGATCCGACTGGATGCCATCAATCCCCAAACCTCCGCCCGCATGTGCGGTGTATTTGAAACATGGAAACGCTACGACAAAAACCGCCAAACCCTAATGACCACTCAATTGCGCCGCATTCAAACAACCGATGGTTTGTCAAAAGATGCCTCAGAAATTGTTGGTAAAATCTTAGGATAATCACGCGAACATCGCACAGGCTATGCAGGAATCATTTTTGGGTGTAGCCTGAATGTATCCATATTAGGAGGTTCGCATGACACAACACAAAGCGTTCTATCAAATGCTGGATGATCTGGCAGTATTGTTTGACGTCGAAAAAAGCCTTGGGGGTGACGCCGCCGCCGCGGCATTACGTTCGATCACATCCAAAAGTCACCTCCCCCTGCCCAAGGGACATGATTTAATGCCCGATGTGGAACAGGCGGCGCTGGATATCGATCCGTTACCGATTTGCGAGCACATTGATCAGGCAATGCCTTTGATTGATTGGCATTATTCTGGGTTGGCAGATGGGCGCATCCGCCCCGAGATTGCCAAACGGATGGCTACTGCGGAATTGATCGGGCCAAATGGCATGATCTTTCATGACACGGTGCGTGTTGGATTATTTATGCAAGCCGCTAATCTAGATTACGTCACCCGCGAACATGCCGCCGAAGAAACATTTATTATGCTCTGTGGCGAAGGATTATGGAGCGTGAATAACGGCCCATTGCAAAAACAAACGTCTGGCGCTTATATCCATCACCCATCGATGGCCCCCCACGTCAGCGTCACAGACGCTCACCCATTTATCGCGGCATGGCGCTGGACGGGCGAAATTGGATACGACAAGTATACTTTGACGGGATAACTTTTTCGTCATAGAAGTATCGGCATAAACTTTTTAAGGTCATTTTTTATGCCATTTCTAATTGCACTAATTTCCGCCGCAGGCGTTTTATATTTTTGGATGATGCGGGCGCGTAACGCCGCCGATGCCGCACATGATGTTATGGACATGGCAAACGATGTGCGCTTGGCCGCGCGACGCTTTGGTTTTCGCCGCCAAGGAAACCTGCACCCTGTCGAAGGCGTTGATGATCCAGATGTTGTTGCCACCGCCATCGCTGCAACGTTTTTTGAACTCGATAGTTTGCCAAATGCCGAAACACACCGCACATTGATGGTCAAAATGCAGTCACGTTTTAACATCAACTTGTCCGACGCCGAAGAGATGATGATCCTTGCGCGTTGGCTCTCTGCACAATGCGCCAGCCCAATGGCGGCCATCACGCGTTTGGCCCGTAGACAGTATAAATTGAACAAAGCCGATTCATTGGACGATTTGATGTCCCTGATCAGTGATACATTAGAAACAAATGGTGAAACACCGTCGCCACGTCAGGCAGATGCCCTGCAGGATATTTCGCGTGCATTAAAGGTATAAAGACGGCTTCCCCCTCTTGCGACTGCAGGCACTGTGGCCTAGAACTGAACGCGAACAACTGACAAGAGCAATGCCATGCTAGACCTAACATACACAGAACCTAAACCGAAAATTTACGCAGGAGCCAAAGGCGACTGGGAACTGGTGATCGGGTTGGAAGTACATGCCCAAGTGGCATCAAAATCCAAATTATTTTCTGGCGCGTCTACGCAATTTGGTAACGAGCCGAACTCAAACGTATCAATGGTTGATGCGGCAATGCCCGGCATGTTGCCAGTAATTAACGAATTCTGCATTGAACAGGCTGTACGCACGGGTCTGGGATTGAAGGCACAAATCAATCTGTATTCCGCATTTGATCGCAAAAACTACTTTTATCCCGATTTGCCACAAGGCTATCAAATCAGCCAACTTTACCATCCCATTGTTGGCGAAGGCGAAATCTTGGTCGACTTGGAACCAGGTATCGCACGCAATGTGCGCGTTGAACGTATTCATCTGGAACAAGATGCGGGCAAATCCGTGCATGACATGGATCCAAACATGTCATTCGTTGATTTGAACCGTACAGGCGTTGCCTTGATGGAAATCGTTTCCATGCCCGACATTCGCAGCCCCGAAGAGGCCGCCGCATATGTTACCAAACTGCGCCAAATCTTGCGCTATTTGGGAACCTGTGATGGCAACATGCAAAACGGCAACATGCGCGCCGATGTGAACGTATCCGTCTGTCCTGCTGGCCAATACGAAAAGTTCCGCGCAACCGGTGATTTCTCACACCTTGGTACACGGTGCGAATTGAAAAACATGAACTCGATGCGGTTTATCCAAATGGCGATCGATTTCGAAGCAAAACGTCAAATCGCAATTCTGGAAGATGGCGGAACCATCACCCAAGAAACGCGCCTTTATGACAACGAAAAGAACGAAACACGTTCCATGCGGTCAAAAGAAGAAGCACATGATTACCGTTACTTCCCTGACCCAGATTTGTTGCCATTGGAAATCGAACAGTCATGGGTCGATGAAATTGCTGCCGGCTTGCCTGAATTACCAGACGCCAAAAAGGCACGTTTCATAACAGAATTTGGTGTTACCGAATATGACGCCAGCGTTCTTACGGCAGACCTATCTGACGCCAACTATTTCGAAGCAGTCGCCCAAAATCGCGATGGTAAACAAGCAGCGAACTGGGTGATCAATGAATTGTTTGGTCGTTTAAACAAGGCTGATCTGACAATTAACGACAGCCCAATTTCCGCTGAACAATTGGGTGGCATTTTGGATTTGATCGCCAAAGGCGATATTTCCGGTAAAATTGCCAAAGACCTGTTCGAAATCGTTTGGACCGAAGGCGGCAACCCCGCCGAAATCGTCGAAAGCCGTGGCATGAAACAGGTCACTGATACCGGCGCAATCGAAGCGGCCTTGGATCAAATCATGACCGATAACCCAGATCAAGTTGCCAAAGCACAGGCGAATCCAAAACTTGCCGGTTGGTTTGTTGGTCAGGTGATGAAAGCAACGGGTGGCAAAGCCAACCCCAAGGCTGTGAACGAAATCATCGCGAAAAAATTGATTTCTTAAGAAATCATTTGGCACAGGCAGAAATGCCTGTCGCCATCATTCTTCGGGCTTTTTCAGATATAATGAATCAGGGATCATTGAAAACCCAATGATCGCTGCGGCAACTTTGTCATTTGCGTCACCCGCGGCCAATGTATCGCGATGCTTAACCATATCCACACCCTGAACATGCGCCAAAACGCGAAACGAAAACAGTGCGAAAATCGAAATCAATAGGATTTTAAAACCCAAAACACGCCAATACGGCTTTGACTTCACTTCGGTTTTACTCTGTAATTTTGCACGTTTCTTAGCGCCAAAACCTTTGGCCAAAACAGGATCGTTTGTCTCAGCCCGTGAAACGGGCCGACGTACGCTTTTCTCAATACGCTCTAGGCGCGTGTTGAAATCCTGTTGTCTATCCATGTTATCTTGTCCTTGCCTAAAACAGCGCTGCAAGTGCCCCGCTTACAACCCCATAGGTTGTACCGCTAACAGAAATCATCAATAACAACCAATAAATAGTCGTAAAAACTTTAAGTTTTAACAATTTGTTGACTTTTTCACACAGGCAGCAATCAGTGTATTTTACTACTGCTGGGACAAACGCTGTAACTTTACGGCCTTAAGTTCATCGCTAATATCGCTGTCCATAATGGCCTTACGCTGCGCTGCAATTGCATCTTCGGACATTTTCGCACGTTCAGCAGAACCACCACTTATCCCAGGCAATCCTGTCATTTTTCCAGCATTTACATACAACCCAACAGCCGCAACCGCGATAAAGACAACCAAGCACGCCAGCATCAAAGTGCGATCAGGATTCTTTTTCTTTTGCTTTTTCATGCGAACATTATTGCCTTTTGTACCGGTTGGATTTCGTTGTTTTGTCGTTTCAGTTCAAACCATTTCTTTGCCCAATAACCGTTTGTCGCCCAGCCAATGCGTGAAATCAATAGCAGATCAGTGAAAACCCAATCTATATGCACACTTGAAATACATCGTCATCAACGTCATATATCTTGAAGGTTAAACAACAGTAATTTGAGATTTATAAATGGCCATTTACGAATACAAAGTTATCCCAGCCCCTTTTAGCGGAAAACGCGCAAAAGGCGTTAAGGGTTCAGATGGCCGTTTTGCCAATGCTCTTTCAGAAGCAATTAATGAACACGCCAGCGCAGGCTGGGAATATGTACGCGCCGAAAGCTTACCCTCAGTCGAACGCAAAGGATTGCTGCGCCGACGTCACGAAGCATATCAAAACGTGTTGGTGTTTCGCCGTGGCTCTGACGCAGAACCAATCAGCGAAGACATAAATCAAAAAGATGGCTTTAATCCGTTCAAACGGTTCGGATCAAAAACGCCACCCGTCGTGGCCGGCGCTGACGTTCAAGTCACCAGCGAACCAGAACCAATCGTCGAAAAGACGCCCAAAGCCGTGGTTGATGATGTGAAAAAGCCAGAAAAAGAGGCCATCAAAGCAGAAGAGCGCAAAAAGCTCCCCTCAAAACCCGCAGACTAAGGTGCGGCCACGTCCAACGACAACGCATGCAATCCATCTGCAAACTCTGATTTCAATTCGGCCATAACCGCACGTTGCGCCGCAACACGCGATAATCCATCAAATGCAGTCGCACGTATTTTCACATTAAAATGCGTTCCCCCACCCTCACGGTACCCGCCATGACCGCGGTGTGCTTCGCTGTCATCATCAACAATTAATTCCGCTGGATCGAACGCAGCGCGCAAAGCGGCAATTATTCTGGCTTCCATTGCATTTTCCTCTCTTTTGCCCCTTGGCATCAGTCAGGAATACAGTAGTATTTCAACGCTGACTCGAGCAAGCGAATAAAGGACTAAATTATGGCTGAACGTCCCCCTATGGATTTTAATTTCGACATTTCGGTTTCTGCCGACAAAAAGAAACGTGCGCGTACGCGCCGTGGCATGTCTGGTGCATCTGAAACGTCGAAAATGACGTGCCAACATCCAGATTGCACAGAGGCCGGAAAATACCGCGCACCATTGAATCCCGATAACTTAGAAGAGTTCCGTTGGTTCTGTCTGACGCACATCCGCCAGTTTAACCAAAAATGGAATTTCTTTGAAACCCATTCCGAAGAAGATCTGCAAAAACAATTCGCCGCTGATCGCGTTTGGGAACGCCCAACCGAACCTATGGGTAAACAAACCGCCGAACAACGTGCATGGGCACGCTTGGGCATCGAAGACCCGCACCAAGTTCTGGGCGAAAACGCCACGTTGAATCCAGGCAAGGGTGATGGCTTGGGCGGCGCAAAACGCCTACCAGCAGACGAGCGCAAGGCGATCGATACATTGGAAGCCAAGGACAATTGGACCAAGACTGAGCTGCGTAAGAAATACAAAACTTTGATCAAAGAATTGCACCCTGACTTGAACGGCGGCGACCGCAGCCAAGAAGAGTTCTTACAAAAGGTCGTTTGGGCTTGGGATCAGGTTAAAAACAGCTCTAATTTCAAAGATTAATACGATTTGCGACGCCACAGTCGCAAATCGACTTTCACTTGCAAACACACCTATTAACTTGCATGTACGAACTGTCTGATGTGAGATCAGACCATAAAAAGGAATAAACTCATGGCTGACGGCACTTTGGACATCGGACAACCGACCGTAAAATATTCAGTACGCGACCTGTTCGGCATCGACAGTGACATGGAAATCATGGGCTTTGCGGATGCATCTGATCGTGTTCCTGACATCGACAGCACGTATAAATTCGACCACGACACCACGTTGGCGATCCTTGCAGGTTACGCCTATAACCGTCGCGTGATGATCCAAGGTTATCACGGCACAGGTAAATCAACCCACATCGAACAAGTCGGCGCCCGCCTAAATTGGCCAACTGTACGCGTCAACTTAGACAGCCACATTTCGCGCATCGATTTGATCGGTAAGGATGCGATCAAACTGGTCGACGGCAAACAAGTCACTCAATTCCAAGAAGGCATCTTGCCTTGGGCCCTGCGCAACCCTGTTGCAATCGTATTTGATGAATACGACGCAGGCCGCGCGGACGTAATGTTCGTGATCCAACGTGTGTTGGAAGTGGACGGAAAACTCACACTACTTGACCAAAACAAAGTCATCTCGCCTCACCCATCATTCCGCTTGTTCGCCACGGCAAACACCGTCGGCTTGGGTGATACAACGGGCCTGTACCACGGCACACAACAGATCAATCAGGGCCAAATGGACCGCTGGTCAATCGTGTCCACATTGAACTACCTGCCACACGCACAGGAATCCGCAATTGTTGCCGCAAAAAACCCAGGAACCGATCCAGAATTAATCGGCCGCATGGTGACAGTGGCGGAATTGACCCGCAACGCATTCATGAACGGCGACATCTCCACCGTGATGTCACCGCGTACAGTCATCGCATGGGCGCAAAACACCAACATCTTCAACAACGTTGGCTTCGCCTTCCGCCTAACATTCTTGAACAAATGTGACGAGTTGGAACGCGAAACAGTTGCAGAGTTTTATCAGCGCTTGTTCGATGAGGAATTACCAGAGAGCGCGGCGAGTATGAGCCTTGGGTGAAAACAGGCCACCTAGAGTTCTTATCTTCTTGGCATTGTTGAGTGCATGCGCACCCAACAATGAGATAGTAACAGTCGCCATCACTGAAAAATCCGAGGATATCAGGCTCCTAAGCACTATTTGCACGGCGAACTATAACGATAGTAACCCAAGAGCAAGTGAAGCGTTCAAACTCTTAGCATTGCGGTTAATCGGCGAACCGGTTGACGTTGCAGACTTTGACCAAGGTATTAGTATGTTAATAAATGAGGGTGTACCCGATGCCACTTCAGAGTGTTTAAGAATTGCTCCTGAGTATCCTGAAACAAAGCATTTGAAGCTATGAACAAACCAAACGACAACCCAGCTGATCCATTCAAAAAGGCACTGGCCGAAGCAACCCGCGCCATGGCGGCCGATGGCGAACTCGCCATCGCCTATTCCATCGACCCCCCGGGCTTGTCCAACGACACTGCACGCCTACCCCAAGTAAGCCGCCGCATGACCCGCCAAGAGGTTCTGTTGGCACGCGGCACCGCCGACGCTTACGCCCTGCGCACACGTTTCCACAACGAAACCGTACACAACCGCTATATGCCGACAGGCCACGAAGCCCGCGAAATTTACGAAGTCATGGCCACCGCACGCTGCGAAGCCGTCGGCGCACGCGCCATGCCCGGCACAGCAGGCAACATCGAGGCAAAACTAGAAGCCGAAGCATTGGCCCTTGGTTACGACCAAGTACAATCATTCAAAGAAGTGCCAATGGCCACGGCTCTGTCATACTACCTGCGCCACGTCGCAACAGGCCGCGACATGCCACCCGCTGTCAATCACGCGATGGAACAGTGGAAAACAATGATCGAAGAGCGCTCTGGCGACACATTCGATAACATTGGTGAAAAAATGTCTGATCAGGCCGATTTCGCCAAATTCGCACGCCAACTGATCGACGACCTCGGTTACGGCGATCAGCTGGGCGAAGATCCCGATGATATGGATCCAGACGATTCCGGTGAAGACGCCGAACAAGACGAACAAGAACAAACCGATCCTGACACGGATACAGGCGATACCGCCGACCAAGAAGACGGCGAAGATCAGCAACCCGAAGACAGCGAACAATCCATGGACCAGCAACAAGCGCAGGTTTCCATGGACGATTCAGAAGAGAGCGAAGAAGCCCAAGAGGCGGAGTCACCAGATGGTGAACCACCTTTGCAACCGCCCGTGCCGCCGATCTCTGACGCTGACCCAAACTACGAAGTATTCACAACCGCTTTCGACGAAGAAGTGCTCGCCGAAGATTTGGCAGAACCCGCCGAACTTGAACGCCTGCGTGCATATCTTGATCAACAACTCGAACCACTTAAGGGTGCAGTGTCACGTTTAGCCAACAAACTACAACGCCGCCTGCAAGCCCAACAAAACCGTTCATGGTCGTTCGACATGGAAGAGGGATTATTGGACGCCGGCCGTTTAGCGCGCGTGATTTCAAACCCAACAACGCCGCTGTCATTCAAGGTCGAACAAGACACCGAATTCCGCGACACAGTCGTCACAATCCTGCTCGATAACTCTGGCTCGATGCGTGGTCGCCCAATTTCCATCGCCGCCATCTGCGCCGATGTTTTGGCACGCACCTTGGAACGCTGTCAGGTAAAATGCGAAATTTTGGGCTTTACCACCCGCGCATGGAAAGGTGGCCAAAGCCGTGAAGATTGGCTTCAAAATGGCCGCCCCGAAGCACCGGGTCGCCTAAATGATTTACGTCACATCATCTATAAATCTGCAGACGCCCCATGGCGGCGTTCGCGCCCCAACTTGGGCCTGATGATGAAAGAGGGATTGCTAAAAGAAAACATCGACGGCGAAGCACTGGAATGGGCGCACAAACGCATGATGGCCCGCCCCGAAGCGCGCCGCATTTTAATGGTCATTTCGGACGGCGCACCTGTGGATGACAGCACGCTATCTGTGAACTCTGCATCCTATTTGGAAAAGCACCTTCGCGATGTTATCGCCATGATCGAAAAACGCCGCGCGGTGGAACTCACGGCAATTGGTATCGGGCACGATGTAACGCGATACTATGAGCGTGCGGTCACTATTACCGATGCCGAACAATTGGCGGGTGCCATTACTGAACAGCTGGCTGGGTTATTTGACAATGATCCACGTGCGGCCAAACGACGGGCAAAATAATGTTTCAAAAATTCGCAGCGACAACAACACCTGAAACGGGGAAACGCAGATTAGCGGCGTTGCGCGCCGCGATGGTGCAGCACGGCGTTGATGGCTTTTTGATCCCACGTTCCGATGCACACATGGGCGAATATGTAACACCACGTGATCAACGATTGGCATGGCTCACCAGCTTTACCGGCAGCGCAGGTTTTTGCGCAGTCACGACTGACCAAGCGGCTGTTTTCGTCGATGGTCGATACACACTTCAAGCCGCAGACCAAGTCGATACAACAGCGTTTGAAATTCGCAATATACCATCGGATAAACTGGTCGATTGGCTAAACATCACCCTGCCCCAAGACGCAAAATTTGCATATGATCCATGGCTACATACAGCCGCGCAGATCACAAGCATGCAGGACAAAAAACGAAGCGATTTAACGTTGATCGAAGTACCTAATTTAATCGACGACATTTGGCATGACCAACCAAATCAACCACTGGATTTAATGGTGCCACACGCCATCGAATTTGCAGGGCAAACGCACGGCGATAAATTGGCTCAAATCTGTGCCGACTTACGCGCATCAAACCACGCGTTCACCGTTCTGACGCAACCCGACAGCATCGCTTGGTTGCTCAACACGCGTGGCACAGATTTGGGACAAACACCCGTTGCACTATGCTTTGCAATCGTCAGTGTTGATGAAACCGTAACCTTGTTCATCGCGCCTGACAAAGTGGACGATGAATTGCGCACGCATCTTGGAAAAAACATAACAATCCAGGACATTACGTCCCTGAACGAAGGTCTCGAAAACCTGACAGGCACCGTCCGCATTGATCAAAAGACAGCGCCAATTGCTGTGCAAAACATCTTAGCACAACAAAATATCACTGTTGTTGCGGGTGACGATCCCACTGTCATTCCAAAGGCCTGTAAAAATCCAACCGAACTTGCAGGTACCACAGCCGCCCACGTTCGTGATGGCGCCGCGATGGTCGAATTTTTGTCTTATGTTTCAAACCTTGGCGACACACCAAACATCAGCGAAATTGAACTGGTAAAGCATCTTGAAAAATGCCGCCGTGACACCGGAAAATTGCGCAATATTTCCTTCGATACGATTTGTGGATCTGGCCCGAACGGGGCCATCGTCCATTACCGCGTAAACACCGATACAGATCGCGCAGTTCAATCAGGCGATGTCCTGTTGGTCGACAGCGGCGGACAGTACATGGACGGCACCACAGACATCACGCGCACGATCGCAATTGGGAATGTATCAACCACCGCAATGCGCGCAAATACCTTGGTTCTAAAAGGTATGATCGCAATCTCTTGCTTGCGCTTTCCCGTCGGTTTGGCGGGGCGCGACATTGATGCAATCGCACGGCATGCGCTGTGGTCAGCGGGACTTGATTTCGACCACGGCACTGGGCACGGCGTTGGTGTTTTCTTATCCGTACACGAAGGCCCCCAAGGCATTTCACGTCGCGCAGAAACACCATTTATGCCAGGCATGATCGTATCCAATGAACCGGGCTATTACGCCCAAGGCGCATTTGGCATACGCATTGAAAACCTGATTTATGTTAAACAAGCTGATGCAATCGCAGGCGGTGATGATCGTGAAATGCTTCAGTTTGAAACGCTCACACTGGCGCCAATTGATCGCGCCATGATAGATCAAACATTATTGTCAGACAATGAACGCGATTGGTTGAACAGCTATCACAATACTGTCCTGACACGGTTGTCCGATCTGGTCAGCACCGATGCACGCGCATGGTTACACACGGCCTGCGCACCGCTTTAATGTTCCTCTTTCGACGTGTCGGATAACGCTTGGCTGTATGTGCGCAAAGCGTCCACATAATACAACGCCCCGCATAATTTCGGCGCCTCACCTTCCAGCCCCAAAGTCACAATCGGCAACCGCTTATTTGCACCTTGCTCAAACATCGGCATTGCCACTTCCAGTGTCGCACTTTGATCCAAATAATGCCCCTGCTTAACCATTTTCCACAACTTCTTTTGTGTACTTGGCTTAAGCCGCTCTGGTGGACGCATAACGCCTGCAACACTGTACTTCGACAGCAAATAACTGTGCGGCCCATCCGC
>DKMK01000105.1 GCA_002469545.1 Rhodobacterales bacterium UBA7416
ACGATCACTTTGGAATCTTTCATGCCAGCCAAGTGTTGGATGGCGCCAGAGATGCCGCAGGCGATGTATAGGTCAGGGGCAACAACTTTGCCTGTTTGACCCACTTGCCAATCATTCGGTGCGTAGCCTGAATCCACGGCCGCGCGTGATGCGCCGACTGCGGCGTTCAATTTGTCGGCCAATGCTTCGATGATTTTGAAGCTTTCTTCGGAACCAACGCCACGGCCACCTGATACAACGATTTTCGCTGATGTCAGTTCTGGACGATCTGATGTTTGAACCTTGTCTTCAACCCATTCGGAAAGACCCGGGTTTGCAACAGCTGCGATTGATTCCACAGATGCAGAACCTGTTTCACCAGCCGCGTCAAAACCAGCAGTCCGCACAGAAAGAACTTTCTTAGCGTCGCTTGATTTAACGGTTTGGATTGCGTTACCCGCGTAGATTGGGCGTTCAAACGTGTCGGCGTCAACAACGCCTGTTACGTCTGTGATCACCATGGCGTCCAACAATGCTGCCACGCGTGGCAGGATGTTTTTTGCGCTTGATGTGGCAGGGGCCGCGATGTGATCGTAATCACCAGCCAATGACACGATCAGATCAGCCGTTGGTTCAGCCAATCCGTTGCCGTATGCGGCATCGTCTGCACAAAGTACCTTGGCAACACCGTCTAGTGTAGCAGCGGCCTTAGCGGCATCGCCACATCCAGCAGATGCACAAAGAACAGTTACATCACCCAAACCAGCAACAGCATTCAATGCTTTGCCTGTTTGGTCCATTGAGATTTCGCCACCAATGATTTCTGCTAATAGTAATACAGCCATTAGATTACTCCTGCTTCGTCTTTAAGTTTCGCGATCAATTCAGCAACATCAGCCACTTTAACGCCAGCGGCGCGCTCAGCAGGTTCTGTTGTTGAAACAACAGTCAAACGAGGTGTTACATCAACGCCCAGATCAGCGGCGGATTTGATATCCATCGGCTTTTTCTTGGCTTTCATAATGTTTGGCAATGATGCGTAACGTGGTTCGTTCAAACGCAAATCAACAGTTACGATCGCTGGCATTTTCACCTTGATCGTTTGAAGACCGCCGTCGACTTCGCGTGTTACTGTTGCGCTGTCACCGTCAACTTCTAATTCAGATGCATATGTTGCTTGTGACCAACCCAGAAGGGCTGACAACATTTGGCCAGTGGCGTTCATGTCGTTATCGATTGCTTGTTTACCCGCAAGAACCAAACCTGGTTGTTCTTCGTCGATCACTGCTTTTAGCAATTTTGCAACTGCCAACGGTTCGATGTCGTTGTGAACGTCATCAGTTGCTTCGATCAGGATTGCGCGGTCTGCGCCCATAGCCAATGCTGTACGCAATGTCTCTTGGGACTGTTTCACACCGATGGATACAGCGACGATTTCATCAGCTTTACCAGCTTCTTTCAGGCGAATCGCTTGTTCTACTGCGATTTCGTCGAATGGGTTCATCGACATTTTAACATTGGCGAGATCAACACCGCTTCCGTCCGCTTTTACGCGTACTTTCACGTTATAATCAATCACGCGTTTGACAGGTACTAAAACCTTCATTTGCGTTCTCCTAGATATGCGGGGGATTGACCCGCGGGAATTCCTATGATTCTTGTAACTGTCTTATAAACCTCCGAAAAGTGTAAAGTAGACAGTTTATATGCTTAATACGCCGCGTCAGTGCAAAAGTTCCATGCATTTTCGCAATCAAGATTTTTTTCTGTTTTTTGAAAACGACTTTTCAGAAACTATCTGTTTGCACCGGGCACCCAAAGTACATCATCGGCGCCGTTGTCGTTGGCAACACGGCCCGCGACGAAGAACCAATCTGAGAGACGGTTTAGGTATTTAACGGCGTCAGGATTTACGTCTTCGACGCCAGCCAAATCGACACACAAGCGTTCTGCGCGCCGCGATACTGTACGGCACAGATGCATGTGTGCGGCCAAGGCTGTTCCACCTGGCAGAATGAAACTTTTCAATGTGGAAAGGTTGGCATTCATCGTGTCGATTTCAGATTCTAAGCGATCCACTTGGGACGCGACGATGCGCAATGGTGGATATTCGGAATCAGCGTCCTTGGCCATGTTCGGGCGGCAAAGATCAGCGCCCAGATCAAACAAGTCATTTTGGATCATGGCCAGCGCCGCATCCATGTCGTCTGTTGCATGTAAACGCGCCAAACCGACCGTGGCGTTGGTTTCATCCACTGTACCGTAGGCGTTAACGCGTGTGGATTGTTTGCCAACGCGTTCGCCGTTACCCAGTGCGGTTTGCCCAGCGTCACCTGTACGTGTGTAGATTTTGTTTAGTGTGACCATCGATTTAGCCCCCGCGCAATGCGATGAACAACAAAATCAAAACGATGGCTACGGCCTGTAGGCCGATCCGCCAGCGCATCAATTTGTTGGCATATTTTTTGTTGAATTCACCGCCTGTGGCAAATCCACCAAGGCCGATCATCAAAACGATCACTACGGCCAAAATTGCAACGACGACGAGTAAGTATAGCGGGTCCATATCAATGGCTCCTTTGTTAGAGTCGGCTTAGTATTCTGTCCAATGCGCGCGTGGTCAACAGGCGTTTCAGCACACCAACGACGTGAGTTGGAATGGTCACGTAATAACGCGGACGGGGACGACGAGATTCCAATGCATGGATCAACTTTTTAGTGACAGCTGATGGCGGGAGTTCACCGGGGTCTGGATCACCTGCCTGTGCATAAAGGCGAGGCATGAATGCTTTTTCGTAATACGATTTGCGCGGTGAGTTTTTCCAGTCGATCCAGCGTTCGAAATGTGGCTGTGATTTTTTGCGAATGTCTGTGGTAATCGGACCCGGTTCAATCAAGATGATATCGATGGGCTGTGCGCGCAGTTCCATTCGTAAGGTATCGGTCAAACCTTCCATCGCGAATTTCGTAGCATTATATGCACCACGTGCGCGTAATGCGCCGATCCCTAAAACGGATGAACAGTTGATAACACGGCCATGCCCCTGCGCCAGCATAGTTGGCAACAGTTGGTTGATAAGGTCAAAGTAGCCAAATAAATTGGCCTCGAATATTGCCCGAAATGCGTCACGCGGAACGTCTTGGACCAAACCTGGAATGCCGTAAGCGCCGTTGTTGTAAAGGGCATCTAATGTACCGCCTGTACGCTTAAGGGTTTCTGCAACAGCGGATTTTATTGATGCTTCGTCTTCGTAATCAAGGGGGAAACTTTCTAAACCTTCGCCGATCAGGCGATCACAATCGGATTGTGCGCGACAGGTTGCAAAAACGCGCCATCCACGTTTTGCAAGCGTATGAGCCGCGTCATATCCGATGCCAGAAGAACATCCAGTAATGAGTATCGATTTTTGTGTCATTTTGTGCATTCCCATTTGGACGCACTAAACCCTGTGCGAGATAGGAATAAAAGCAAAAACGGGCGCTACGTTGCGCCCGTTTTAAGTGTTTTTGTATTTTATTCGAAAACGGAGCCGCGCGTAACGGCGTTGACGTTGTTGTCGGTCCAATATTGCACAGCATATTTGCCGTCTTGGGATTGCGAACGCCATTCCACATAGTTCTGTATGGACTTCAACATTTGCATAGAAAAGTCGGTGGACACTGCGCGACCGGGATCAAATGCTTCGCCGTCTTTGAAGTTACGGAAATACCGCATCCATTCTTCGTCCGCTTTTTCGCCATTTTGGGGCATTTCAGCAGGGTTGAACGTTAGCATAATAGGCGACACAGCGGGGTATTGTCCCGTTGAGTGGCAAGACATACAGCTGGAACCCGGATTATCAGCAGGTCCATCCAAACGACCAGCCCAGCCAAGGTGTTGTGCTGGCAAATCAGGCGAAGGATTGATAACCGTTTGTGTCAGTGTTTTGTTAAAGAACGTCGGGCTGTCAACGCTGGGCGTTTCGTTCAGATAGCCGATGTTGTTATCAGGATCGTTGCCCCACATGACGCCAACCGGCACCAAGTTGCACCATTTTTTCCCATCGCCAGCATATTGTTCACAGGCTGCTGAGTAATCATGTTTCGCGGGCAAATTACCGTTATAGGCAAACGTACCAAAGACCCAGCCCGCAGAATCAACTGCGCGGCTATCTTTGACCATAATGTCCATTTGCAGCAGGTTGATTTTCTGCGTTGAACGGGTCTTATCTGTTGAGCATTTAAGGTACGAAGGAGATGAAGGTACATCGCAATTGTACATGTAGGCATTCCACTGCAGTGGGTTCGTTAAATATCCAACCTGTGTATCGTCCAGCACTGTGAACAAAAATTTACCCACGATCGTGCCTTCTGGGAAACCTTCGCCAGCGATCAGGCTGCTTAAATCGGGACCTTGATCAGCACTTGGCCATACTTTGCCAAAAGTCAGACCACCCGGGCCGTTATAGAAACCAACCGCATAAGCATAAGAGGAGTCTGTTTGTGTCTTATCCAAAACGTTCGCCGATAGCGGGCCTTCGCGGGTTAAACCATGATAACCTTCGCGGCCCAATGATCCCCAATGTTGCCAAGGTGCATGATACCAATCACGATTATTCGTATTCAGGTGTAGATCGAAGTCACGCTCAACGTCACCACCGCGAATGTTGCCTTCGAAAATGTAATCACGTACGGCGACCGCATAGTTGATGGAATCACCCATGAAATCCATTTGTAAGATGTCTTGAGCGCCTTGATCCAAGGCAGGCATTGTCGTTGGATATTGATCTGCAAGGACAAAAACAGGGCCGGTATATTGCCCATCTCCTGTTCCCGGATCTTCCATATAGCCAAAATCTGGAAAACCAATGATTGGCTCTACTTGAAAATTCTGCGCAACTGCCGCGCTGGTCAACATTGTACATGTCACACCAATTGAAATTAGACGTTTCATTTAATCCCCCAAAAGTTAATACACTTTTAGGTTGTTACTTAATTTTGTTTAAATCAAGAAGAATATTTAGCGAAAGAGTGATAATTACTTCTATTTAAGCTCACTTGGAATTGCAAAGGCGCGGCAATTGCCGATTCCAAATGTGACCTCATCCCAATTTTTGATATCGAAATCTACAACGGTGGTCGCCCCTGACGGGTATCCAAAAAAGCGTAGGTGTTCAGGCGATGTTTCGCAAATACGTTCTGCGAACTCGCCGATACCGGGGTTGTGTGCAGTTAACAAAACAGTGTCGCCGGTGGCTTTCGACAGGAATGTTAGTATCTGTTCAGGAGAGCTGTGGTACAGGCCACTTTCGTAGCTGACGGGGGCGTTGCAATTCAGGGCGTCGGCCAGACCGGCCCATGTTTCGATACAGCGCTTTGCTGTGGATGAAAGGACTTGGTCAGGAATGAAATTTTGTTCCAGCAACCAAGCACCGATTAGTTCGCATCCTTCGCGCCCACGATCGCACAAGCTGCGGTCGTGATCGGTACTGTTCAAGCTATCCCAACTGGATTTCTGGTGACGTGTCAGAATAAGACGTTTCATGTTTCCCCTTTGAACGCGCGCATGTGCAACATGTTATGCGATGCTTCGCGTTTTGGTGCAACTGAAACGGGGCAAGATGTGCGAATCTGGCATGCCTGTGTCATACAAGCCGCGCCTGCCGTGCTGTCCAAATAAGCGTGGCAGGTCGCAACGTCGTAACCGTTTTCTTTTGTGATGGCGGAAACAGGGCAGGCGGTTAAGCACGGCTGATCTATACATGTTTCACAGGGGGATGGTTTTGTCTGATCTGGCAGGTCAATAATCTGATCAAAGACAAGCGCACCGCGATAGCTGATCATCATGCCGTATGTGTCATGCACTAACATGCCCAGTGGCGACGCAAAGGCGCGTCCCGACTGTTTGGCCCAGTCCAAAAATGGTTCGTACGGTGGACCACCAAAGGGAAATTTTGGGCGGGCAGACATATCATCGGCCAATGCGGTTATTACCCGCGTTGACCAACGATCAATTGGGTTTGCCAAACCGTCTGCGTTTTCCGGACTGTCTGTAAAAACGCTCCAAAATGCGGTGCTAGGGCTCAGCAACACCAACGTTTTAACATCTGACGATACAGGGAGAAACGCACCTGAAACAGCCAAGCCATGTGGCGCGATAGTATCAGAAATCTGATCCAACATCATTTTCTGCGAAACGGTAAGAGCAACGACCATGCGATCTTGGTTGGGCGATCATCCTGCCATTGCAAACCCAGTTTCATATCGGCATGCTCATCACGTGGTTGCGCAATATAGGTACCAAAAATGCGGTCCCAAATCGACAGGGCGAAACCATAGTTTGTATCGTGTTCATCGCGGTAGATCGAATGGTGGACGCGGTGCATATCGGGGGTGACTAATAATTTGCGCAAAATAGCATCAATGCTTTTGGAAAGCTTTAGGTTCGCATGATTAAACATGGCTGTACCGTTTAGGATAATTTCGAACGCGACGACGGCAACGGCAGCAGGGCCCAAAAGGTATACCACTGCAATTTTTAACAACATGGAATAGGCGATTTCGATGGGGTGAAACCGAACCGCAGATGTGACATCCAAGTCGCGATCAGAGTGATGCACGCGGTGGAAGCGCCACAGAAATGGAATTTTATGGCTGAGCAGATGTTGGAACCAAACCACGAAATCCAAGATTAAGACGGTCAGAATGATATCCAGCCACAGCGGTAAATCGATGATGTTGAACAGACCCCAACCTTTGGTGTCTGCGTCTATTGCCGCGCCGACAGCCAACAGTGGCATCGCGATGCTCATCACATTCATCGTCAGTGTGTTTAACACCGTCATTATGCCATTGGTGATCCAACGACCCTGACGTGGGTGCACGCGTTGTTTGCGCGGGAGCAAAAATTCGGCGATGATGAGAACGGCAAGAATGCCCAGAAAAAAGGTTAGTCTGATGGTTGCTTCGTTCATGTGTGTCCTTTAGGCGCGAATCATTGATCCTGCGCCGTGGTCTGTGAAAAGTTCCAACAAACATGCATTAGGTGCACGCCCATCCATAATCACAACTGCGCGAACACCAGAATTAATGGCATCCAGCGCGGTTTGTGTTTTGGGAATCATACCACCAGCAATGACGCCGCTGTCGGTCATGGTATTGACCTGATCGGCCGAAAGGTTCGTTAAAACATCGCCCTCGCCATCTTTGACGCCTTCGACATCGGTCAGTAGCAACAAGCGATCCGCTTGAAGCCCGCCTGCAATTGCGCCCGCAGCGGTATCGCCGTTGACGTTAAATGTTTCGCCCTGTTCGCCTGCACCCAGTGGAGCAATGACGGGGATGAACCCGTTTTCGATAAGGGAATGAACGACTTCTGCATTTACGGCGATTGGATCACCGACCATGCCCAAACCACCGTCGGCTTGTTTGCAGATCAACAGATCGGCGTCTTTGCCGGACAAACCAACCGCTTTGCCGCCTTGACCGTTGATTGCTTGGACGATGGTTTTATTGACCTTGCCAGACAGCACCATTTCAACAACTTCGACCGTTTCAGGGGTGCTGATACGTTTGCCGTCTTTGAATTCTGTGGGGATTTCTAGCTTTTCCAGCATTGCATTGATCATAGGGCCGCCGCCGTGAACTATCACGGGTTTCAGGTTGCATTGGTGCATCAACACGATGTCACGTGCAAAGCTTTGCATGGCCTCATCGCTGGACATAGCATGGCCGCCCAACTTGATCACAATAATCGAACCGTCGTGACGTTGGATGTGTGGCAATGCTTCTGACAGCATCCGTGCTGTGGAAATAGAATCGCGTTTCATAGCCTGTGATTTCTCCATCATCCGACCCCCTTTGGTGTTGGGTTGGTTTTAGCGTGGAAAGCGAGGTTCGCCAAGGGGCCTAAACCAATGTGCGGATGATATGGCGCAGTGTTGCGATGCCTTCGCCTTTTTCGGACGATGTCAGGATGAATTCAGGATAAGCGGCAGGGTATTTTGACACAGCTTTGCCCGTGGCTTCGATTACCTTGTCCAGATCCACCTGCTTCATTTTGTCAGCCTTGGTTAACACGACTTGAAAAGTAACAGCAGAACGGCCCAACAAATCCATGATTTCTTCGTCCACTGGCTTTACGCCATGGCGGCTGTCGATCAGCAAGAAAACGCGGCGCAATGATGCACGGCCTGACAAATATGCCTTAAGTAATGCTTGCCATTTTTTCACAACCGGCAGTGGCGCGTTTGCAAAACCATATCCTGGAACGTCGACCAAATAGTGACTTTCGTCCAGTGTGAAAAAGTTGATCTCTTGGGTGCGCCCTGGTGTGTTAGACGTACGTGCCAGTGATTTACGACCGGTCAGTGCATTGATCAGGCTGGATTTCCCGACGTTCGAACGTCCTGCAAAGCAGATTTCCATACGATCAGCGGGTGGCATACCGTCCATGGCAACCACACCTTTAAGAAAGTCGGTTGGTTGCGCAAATAAAAGACGACCTGCTTCGGCCTCTTCTGGGGTGGCATCTGGTGCGATTGTGTAATGAATTTCCATTAGATCAGCCTTGCTGTGTCGCCGGTTTTCACGACGCCTGATTTTGTAACGACGCCAAACACGCCAAAATTTTGATGCCCATAGTGTCCGTTCAACACACCCAGTGTGTCGGCGTCAGAAATACCTGTGTCAGGATTTACGGTTGTGGCCATGCAGCGTTCAACGGGTTCAGTAATCTCAAATTCAGCGGTGCCGATACGCACGTGTTTGCCGAGCCATTCAAATTCACCCCATGCGGGCATATCATCCAACCAAATGTTGCCGCGAAACCGGCGCTGTACCATTGGTTGCCCGATGGTTTTGGCCAGATCGTCAAGTGACGCATTTGCATAGATTGAAAGTGATTGTGAAGAGCTGTCGGTCATCCCTTGACCGGCCTTAAAAACGCGCGCGGGCATTGCACGATCTGGATTGCTGATTTTGGCAACCCAATCGACCAATGCAGGGCCGTCTGTGTCTGGGTTCACGATCAACGTGTCTAGTTTAGGGTGCATCAACGTGATCAGCCCCGTGGCGTCGTCAAATGTTGACGTAACAGCCATCAATTCATATCCACGTGCACCGCGAGCAAAATTGATGCAACGCGCCCATTCGGGGTTGTCAAAATCGACCTTGGCCGTTTCATGCGCGATTGCCCAATGGCGATCCATTGGCATGCAGCGACCTGTTTCCAAATTGACGGATGCGAGTTCTTCGCATCCGACACCTTTTATTGGGTGACGCCACAAATTTGCGACGGTTCCCATTAAGCGTCTTCTTTTTGGAAGCGCTTAAACATGTTGCCCAAGATGTCAGGCTTGACGCCCTGTGTCCGCATGATTGTGTATTGCTGCAAGAATGTAAGCGTGTTGTTGGCAACCCAATAGATGACCAAACCAGACGCGAAACCACCCAGCATGAACATGAATACCCATGGCATCCAAGCGAAGATCATCGCCTGTGTTTTGTCCGTTGGTGCTGGGTTTAACTTTTGTTGCAACCACATTGTGATACCCATCAAGATCGGCCAAACGCCAATTGAAAGGATTGCAATAAAGCTGCTTGGATCTGGTGCATTCCATGGCAACAATCCGAAAAGGTTCAAGATTGATGACGGATCGGGCACTGACAAATCTTTCAACCAACCGATGAACGGTGCGTGGCGCAATTCCAATGTTACAAAAATAACTTTGTACAAAGAGAAGAAGATTGGAATTTGCAGCAAGATTGGCAAGCAACCAGCGGCAGGATTTACCTTTTTGGCGCGGTACAATTCCATCGTTGCCTTTTGCATGGCAGCTTTATCGTCGCCGTGCTTTTCTTTCATTTTCTCCATTTCAGGCTGCAACTCTTTCATGCGGGCCATAGAGACGAATGATTTATAGGCCAATGGGAACAACAACGCTTTGATGATGAATGTTAGCGCAATAATTGCCCAACCCATGTTTCCGATGATGCCGTTTAAGAAGTGCAGCAATGCGAACATCGGTTTGGTAATAAAGAAGAACAAACCCCAGTCGATGCTGTCGATGAAATCGGTGACACCTGCGGAATTGCCGTACTCTTTGATTGTTGCATATTCTTTAGCACCCGCAAATAGGCGAGAGCTGACTTCGATTGTTTGACCAGCTGGAACCGCAATAATACCTTGGCGTGCTTCTGCTTGGTAGCGATCCGCGCCTTCGGTGTATTTAGAAACGGCTTTAAATGCAGCATTGTCTGGGATCAGTGTTGTCATCCAGTATTTACCAGTAAAGCCGATCCAGCCGTCTTTTGCGCTGTCTACGATTTTAAGGTTTGCGCGTTCTGCATCTGAATATGTTTCGTCAGGCATGTCCGAGTAATCGATTTCCTCAAGCGTTTCACCGTCTTGCAAAACGATACCCTCGTGAAGGATGTAAACACCGCTGGTAGAGCTTTCTTTGCGGCCGTATGCGGCGCGTGCGATTGGGCCTTTTTGCGCGATCAAGCCGTATGGAGCCAATGCGATGTCGTTTGGCGAATTGTTTTCAACACTTTGTGTGATGGAAAACATATAATCCGCATCGACGCTAATTGTACGGCGGAATAACAAACCTTTGCCGTTATCCCAGTTCAAGGTAACGGGTGTATTTTCTGTCAGAGTTTGACCATTTTCAATGTTCCAAACTGTGTTGGCTGTTGGAACATCTTCAAAGCCCAGAGAACCAGCAGGCGAAAAGCCGTGCAAGATATAATATGCTGATGGGCCACCAGCAGGTGACAGCAATGTCACTTTTTCAGATTGATCGTTTAGACGAACATTGTAATCCAGCAATTTCAAATCATCGATGCGTGCACCAGTCAGAGAAATTGAACCTTCGACGCGATCTGTTTTGATCGGCAGGCGTGTGGTTTTACCCAATGCAATATCACGTGTTTCTGTAGGTGTCGTTGCAATGGTCGGTGCCAAGGCCGTGTCGCTGGTTGCGGCTGGGACAGAAGCAATGCCAGTGTCTGACTGTGCTACCTGATCAGTTGCAGGTAATTGCGGTTGTTCTGGTGGAAAGAAGTAGAACCACGCCAGCAGTACCAGCATTGACAGCACAGTGGCCAGAATCATGTTTTTATTGTTATCGTCTTGCATTTTTTCGCCCAAATAACAGGAATTTTTATCTGGGTTGGTTCAATAGACAATTTGCCCAAAGGTCAAGGGGAATGCCTATTTATCCCTTCCTAATCTTCGGCGGGATTTGGGCGCGTAAGGCCAGCGAAATCAAACAGCTTTTCGTCCAGCAAATGGCTGGGTCGAATGTTGGTCAAGCTTTTGAATAAAATTTGACGCCGTCCAGGTGATGATGCTTCCCATCCGTCCAAGATTGCTTTGACTTGTTGGCGCTGTAAACCGTCTTGAGATCCGCATAGGTCGCAAGGGATAATTGGATATTTCATGGCGCGCGCGAACTTTTCGCAGTCGGCTTCTGCCACGTGGGCAAGGGGGCGATAGACGAACAGATCGCCTTCGTCGTTGACCAGTTTTGGTGGCATTGATGCCATGCGGCCACCGTGAAATAAGTTCATGAAAAACGTTTCTAATACGTCGTCGCGGTGGTGTCCTAGAACGACTGCTGAACAGCCTTCTTCGCGGGCGACGCGGTACAGGTTGCCACGGCGTAGGCGGCTACACATGGCGCAAAGTGTGCGCCCCTCGGGGACTTTGTCCATGACGATGGAATAGGTGTCTTGGTATTCGATCCGATTAGGGACGCCCATTTTTTCAAGAAATTCGGGTAAAACAGTAGCGGGGAAATTCGGTTGGCCTTGATCAAGGTTACAGGCCAAAATCTCTACTGGTAACAAGCCACGCCATTGAAGTTCTGTCAAAGCGGCCAACAGGGTATAGCTATCTTTGCCGCCGGAGAGGCAGACGAGCCATTTTTTGCCGCGCTCGATCATGCCGTATTGTTCCACGGCTTCGCGGGTTTGGCGGATGATGCGTTTGCGCAACTTCTTGAATTCGGTTGTGCTTGGCGCACCTTCGAACAAGGGATGGATTTCTGATTTTTCGTCTAACATGTTGGTCGCTATAGCGCGAAGTATAGGTTTTGACCAGACAATGAATCTGTCGATTTTTGGTGTCGGTTATGCGTGGGACACGCGGCGGACATGTGGCGGGCAGGTGGGGGACATTTTACAAAGTGAAAATTTGTGTTGCTTGTTGCCCCCGAAAAGCGTTGAGGTGATTTCAACACCCTTCAGAGAGATATGTGATGAATAATTTTAGAGGCATCTTGTTGATGCTGGTCGCGATGGCTGGCTTTACTATGGAAGATTTGTTCGTAAAGAAATTGTCCGCAGATATTTCGACGGGACAGATATTGATGATGCTTGGTATTGGTAGCGGATTGGCGTTTGCGGTCATGGCCAAGTTCAAAGGGCACCGATTAACAGCGCGCAATTTTTGGACACGCGGGATGATATTGCGATTCGTAGCCGAAGGCATCGCAGCAGTCGCATTTGTTTTGTCATTGAAATTAATCCCGATTTCGACAGTGGCGGCTGTATTTCAGGTAACGCCATTGATGATCACCATGGGAGCGGCGTTGTTTTTAGGAGAGGCCGTTGGCTGGCGTCGTTGGGTGGCGATTTTGGTCGGGCTTATGGGGGTTCTTATTATCATCCGACCTGGGATGAATACATTTGATCCAAATGTTGGGTTTATTTTGATCGCCGTTATTTTTGTGGTCGTTCGCGATTTGGTTACACGTGGATTACCTGCGAATGTGCCATCTACGGTAGTGTCATTTCAGGCATTTGTAGCATTGATTGTTGCGGGTGCATTGATGAACGCGCTGTTAGGAACACCGCTGAAATCGTTAGAGACTGCGCATATGATTTACGTTGTGGGCGGTATTATTTTCGGCGTTGCTGGATATTATTGTATTGTTGCGGCCACACGGATCGGCGAAGCCGCCGTGGTCACGCCATTTCGTTATGCGCGATTGTTGTTTTCGTTGATTGTTGGGTTTTTCGTGTTTCACGAACGCCCCGATATGTGGACGTTGATTGGCGCAGGAATTGTTATTGCCACGGGTGTTTTCACCGTATGGCGTGAACGCATTTTGGCGCGCCAGTAGATTATTATTTACAGTGCTTGGGTAACCAAAGGTTTGGCTTTTTGGCCAGACTGTTTCGCAAGAGTTCCATTTGTGCGCAGGGCACGCCAGCGCCCGATGCACCAGAATGGTACAGTTTTGGTAGGCCATGAAGCGGTGTGAAATCCGTGACCTTTGTATTGGAGAAACGGGCGGTGCGCATTACGGGTTTGTTTGACAGGGGCGAGATGTCTGTGAATGGTTCGTTTTTACCCATGAAATATTCAAGTTTATTTAAGTTTGTTAGTGCCGAAATATCCGCAATTTTATTACGGTCAATTTCCAGTTCACGCAGGTTTTTAAATCGCTGAAGCCCATCCAAATCGATCAACGATCCCGCAGACCATAATTTCAATTCTTGCAGATATTGCAGATCGGGAATGTCGCGGATGCTGTTTAGCGAAAGATCATGTAGTAACATGCTTTCCATCTTTGGGAACTTTGACAGGCCGCTGAAATCGGCAAGGTTTGGAATGCGGGCCAATGACAAGTGTTTTAGGTTCGGCAAGTTGGCCAAGCCATCCAAATTCGTCAGGTCCACATCAACAATGCGTAAGCTTTCCAAGCTGTACATGTCCCACAGTGCATCCAAATCAGTGGGTGTGTAGCAAATCAGCTTTTTTAGGTCACTGGTGCGGGTCACACCTTGGTCGGTCATGTGTTTATTGATGCAGGCGTCAAATTTGCCAATGGGCGTCAGCAATGGGCTTTCTTTCTTGTCGTTCACGCCAAGTGCTGAAAATTCATATGCCAACAGGGCAACACATATGGCGACCCCGCACATCGCAATATATTTACCCCAGCGGCGACCCAAAACAGAACCGATAATAATAAGAATGATCGCCGGAAATAACCAAAAGGCCATAAACCCGCCGTATGTGTTTTTGCCCTTGGGATCGGGGTTCACATAGATGGTGGTTTGTGTGCCGATTAACCGTTCGCACCAGCCTTTGTTGGAAAAACGTATGAAGCCGCGTGCGGTTTCCCCACCGATAGTTTGGGCAACAGGTACGTGGACGTAACGTTGATCACGGCCTGTGCGCTTACCTGTGCGAATTGCCCATGATCCATGGCATTCTGTCACGACCGCATCTTGTGCGTCGTGGGTCAAGATGATGCGTGTGGTGTTGAATAGGATATAAATTGAAATGCCAGCCAAGACCGCAACGACAAGTAATCCGATGCCCCAACCAAGAGGCGATTTTTTAAATAGTTTCAACATAAAATGTGACGCACCCAATTGTTGTTCAACAATAAGGTGCGTCGGTTTTTAGAATCAAGCCCCGATAATGTTGTGTTCTGGGCCGTATGGGAATTTGGTGATATTTTCGACGTTACCGTCCTGCAAGATCAAGATGTCATGTTCACGATATCCACCACGTGCTGGATCACTGTCTGGTAATGTTACCATTGGCTCCATTGAAACAACCATGTGTGATGTCAGTTCTGTGTCGATGTCTTCACGCAGTTCCAAACCTGCTTCGCGACCATAGTAGTGTGACAACACACCAAACGAGTGGCCGTAGCCAAAGCTGCGGTATTGCAGCAGATTGTGGCGTTCAAACAGGGCGTTGATTTCATGGGTGATGCCTGAACATGTGGCGCCTTCTTTGATCAGCGATATACCCAATTCATGGGCTTCGACGTTTGCTTCCCAAACGCGCAGGCTCTCTTTGTTTGGTTCACCGATGAACAATGTGCGTTCAAGGGCGGTGTAGTAGCCAGAAATCATCGGGAAGGTGTTTAGCGATAAAATATCGCCTTTGACCAATTTGCGCGATGTGACTGGATTGTGTGCGCCATCTGTGTTGACGCCAGATTGGAACCAGACCCATGTGTCGCGCAATTCGCTGTCTGGGAATGATTTTGCGATTTCCAATTCCATCGCGTCACGACCCGCCATAGCGATATCGATTTCGCGCGCACCGACACGGATGGCATCACGGATGGCGAAGCCACCAACGTCTGCCACGCGCGCGCCTTCGCGGATCAAATCCAATTCGGCGTTTGATTTAATCATGCGCTGTTGCATGGATGCGGGGGCGATGTCTTCTGTTTTTAGAGGTTCCAAGAAATCGGTCATTTTGTTTTGCTGAACCATTGTTAAATGGTCGCCTTCCATGCCGATTGCGCCGGCGTTACCGACACAGTTTTTCACCGCGCGCCAGAAGTTGTCGCGTTTCCAATCTGAATAGATGACGTTGTCGGTGGCCGATTGACGTGCAGGTTGACCGCCGTCGATGCCAGCCGAAATTGTGAATGCGCGGTCATGTGTGACAACACATGCGTAAGGGCGACCAAATGAGCAGTATGTGAAGCCTGTGTAGTATGACACGCAATGCATGGATGTCAGAACGACCGCTTCAAGACCTTTGTCAGCCATGATTTTACGCAGGCCGTTTAGGCGTGCATCATATTCTGATTGGGCAAATTGTAGGGGTGGTTTTTCACCGTTTTCAAACGTGTAAAAGTCCGCGCGGGTAGAGAGTGTTGTTTCCATCGTATCCTCCGATAGTGGGGATACATGAACATCCCCAACGAAATGTCCGGGCGTTCAGGACATAAAGTGAAGATCAGACGACGCCATCGTCTGTGATATTTGAATGCCATAGAATTCGATTCGGTGCTACTTCAAAAACGGCACCAAGCTTGTTTTGAGCGGCACGATTTTTTGCTTAGGTTGATCGTTGATACAATTCGTTTTGTGCAACGATAGTATAAATGGCTTCATTCGCACCTTGCTTATCTAATCTTGAGACGGCTTCTGAATGTATTACGTTCCAATCTTGACCAATGCGTGACAATAAGAATTTGTATAATGGCGTGTAATCTAGACCACGTTGTTCACGTCCATGCATTGAGCCATTTGAGCCGCCTTTTGTGCGGCGGTCTTTGGCCTTGCGATCCCATTTGGCTTTACCGCCAGAGTTGTGATGAACGCCTCGCGCCTTGGTGTTCACTTTGCGATATAAAGGTTTTTTCTCATACATAGCTAAATCATAACTTAATCAGGAACGTTATCAATCCCCGACTTACCCCACGGATGACATCGCGCAACGCGCCGCGCGGCAAGCCATGATCCTTTGATCGCGCCATGTTTTTCCAACGCTTCCAATGCATAGGCAGAACAGGTGGGGTGATAGCGACAGTTGAAACCAACCCATGGGCTGAAGATTAAACGATACGCGCGTACGGGCAGGGCGCAGATATGGGCGAGGGGGGTCATTCATGCACCTTTTTCAGCGCATATTTTAGATCACCCTGTAAATCCGTAAATTCCCGCGTTGCGGTCACGTCGCGTTTGCCGATCAACACATAATCCCAACCGGGGCGGGCGCGCGTGCCTAAACCCAGTCGTGCGATTTCGCGCAGGCGGCGTTTGGCGCGGTTGCGGGCAACGGCGTTGCCGACTTTTTTCGAACAGGTGTATCCGATGCGGATGGTGTCTGTGTCGTCCATGCGATTGCGTGCTTGGATCATGAATCCTTTGACGCCCCAACGTTTGGCGCGTGATGCGGCAATGAAATCGGCGCGTTCAGTGATGGTCACCAGACAAACGGAAACCGCCGGTGGCGTTGCACCAGCGCCCTGTTGGGTACTTGATGTCGCCTCCGGCGGTTCCATAATCAATTCCCTGACGGGATCGTTTACGCTGAAAGGCTCTTACGGCCTTGAACGCGACGACGGTTTAGAATCTTGCGACCATTCTTAGTCGCCATGCGTGAGCGAAAGCCGTGGCGGCGTTTGCGAACCAAGTTAGATGGTTGGTATGTACGTTTCATTTCGATCTCCTGATCGTCTTAGGGCCAAATCTCAAGGGATTCGAAGCCCCTTTAGTGTTCTGTGGTTGCTCTTAGGGGTAATGGGGGGGGTAGTCAATTCAGTTTTGTACAGTTTTGTTGCAATGTGGCGCAAATTTTTGACCCCATATTGAAATGTTATGGGCTTACTACATCCATTTTTGAAACATATCCACACAAACGATCAATGACCCGTGAGGTATCTGGCGTAACACGCAACAATGATCCAAGTAGGATGAAACATATTAAGGGGATCGCCATGAGCGGTGAAGTTTCGAAAAAGGGTTTTAGCGTCAAACGCGTGCTGCCGTTAGTGGTTATCGCATGTGTTGCCGTGATTGGGGCAATGACTCTAAAGGATTATTTGTCTTTTGATGCACTGGCTGACAATCGCGAAGCATTGTTAGCGTGGCGTGATAGTAATTATCTGTCGGCGGTGCTTGGGTTTATCGCACTTTATATCGTTGTCGTTGCGTTTTCTTTGCCGGGGGCCACGGTGATGACATTGGCGGGTGGTTTTCTGTTCGCGACGTTCCCGGGCGCGTTGTTTAATATTTTGGCAGCAACAATTGGTGCGACCATGATTTTTCTGGCAGCAAAATCATCACTGGGCGATATCCTGTATGCCAAAATCCAAACAGATGACGGTAAAGAAAGCATTTTGGAAAAGATGGAGGCTGAATTGCGTGAGAATGAAATCAGCTATCTGCTGATTTTGCGTCTTGTCCCTGCGGTGCCATTTTTTGTGTGTAACCTTGCGCCTGCGTTTTTGGGAGTAAAGTTGCGTGCTTTTGCCATTACGACGTTTTTTGGCATCATGCCGGGCACTGTGGTTTTCACATCAATCGGGGCTGGTCTGGGAGAAGTATTTGCGCGCGGCGAAACGCCCGATCTGGGGATCATATTTGAACCACACATTTTGGGGCCAATCATTGGTCTGGCTGTTTTGGCTGCTGTGCCAATCATTATAAAGAAATTCAAAAAAGGGGCAGAATCATGAACCATATAAAAACAGATATTTGCATTATTGGCGGCGGTTCTGGCGGATTGTCCGTGGCGGCGGGTGCCGTGCAGATGGGCGCGTCCGTGGTCTTGCTTGAAGGCCATAAAATGGGCGGTGATTGCCTGAATTACGGCTGTGTGCCATCCAAAGCCCTGATTGCGGCGGGGAAGCACGCGCATGCAATGACAACTGGTGCTGCTTTTGGTGTTACACCAGTAAAGCCGACTGTGGATTATGCTGCGGCCAAGGAACATGTGGCATCTGTGATAGCGGGTATAGAACCCCATGACAGTGTGGAGCGATTCGAAAGTTTGGGCGTTCAGGTGATATCTGAATACGGCGCGTTTATTTCGCCAACTCAAGTGCAAGCGGGTGAAACAATCATCACAGCGCGTCGTTTTGTGATTTCGACGGGATCTTCGCCGTTTGTGCCGCCTATTCCTGGATTGGATAAGGCACCGTATTTCACCAACGAAGATATCTTTGATTTGAAAACCCGCCCTGATCATTTGATCGTCATTGGTGGCGGTCCGATTGGTATGGAATTGGCGCAGGCGCATGTGCGGTTGGGGTCTAAGGTAACCGTTTTGGAAGGTATGAAAGCATTGGGGCGCGATGATCCTGAAATGGCGGCAATTGCGTTGGAGCGATTGCGCGGCGAAGGGATTGAAATTGTCGAAGGCGCATTAGCCAGCGAAGTTACGGGCAAAGAGGGTGCGATTGCTGTTCATACCAAGGACGGGCCAACCTATCAGGGTACGCATTTGTTGATGGCAGTGGGCCGTAAGCCAAACGTGGATCGTTTGAATTTAGATGTGGCGGGCATTGAACCAACGCGTGGTGGTATCAAAGTTGATGCATCCTTGAAGACCACAAATAAACGCGTTTATGCGATTGGTGATGTTGCGGCGGGTCTGCAATTTACGCATGTAGCGGGATATCATGCGGGTGTGATTATCAAATCCGCCTTGTTTGGTTTACCTTCGAAACAGAAAACAGCGCATATTCCATGGGCGACGTATATTGACCCCGAAATGGCACAAGTTGGTCTGACTGAGGCACAAGCACAGGAAAAATATGGTGACGCCTTAACGGTTGTACGGGCGCAATACGCCGACAATGATCGTGCGCGGGCTGAATTGGCAACGACTGGTTTGGTTAAGGTCATGGTTGTCAAAGGACGCCCAATTGGCGCATCCATTGTTGGTGCATCGGCGGGTGAGTTGATCCAAATATGGGCGCTGGCGCTGGCGAATAACCTAAAAATGTCAGCTGTGGCGGGTATGGTTGCACCGTATCCAACATTGGGTGAAGTGAATAAACGCGCCGCCAGCGCATATTTCACACCGAAAATATTCGACAGCCCAATGGTGAAACGCGTTGTGCGTTTCGTACAGAGGTTCTAGGCTGTGGGGGATTTCAGCCTTAGGCGTAGCGCATGTTTTTAAAAACCCTTTCAGGGCGTTTCTTATTATTGACGATTATATTCGTCATGTTGGCAGAGGTGATGATTCTTGTCCCTTCTGTCGCGCGCTTTCGCGAGGACTATCTGCGCGAGCGATTGGAACGTTCGCAAATTGCCTCGCTGACGTTACTGGCGTCACCAGACGATATGGTGGCGGCTGATCTGCGTCAGGAATTGTTGGCGAATGCAGATGTTTACAACATCGTTTTACGCCGTGATGAAATGCGAGAATTGGTTTTGGCGTCGCCGATGCCACACGCGGTCGACTTGGTTGTGGATCTACGCAAAAATACCGCATGGAGCCTGACACGTGATGCGTTTGACACATTGTTCAACGGATCAGATCGGGTCATTTTGGTCATCGGTGAACCCGTCAAAGGCGGCGGGGTGTTGATCGAGGCGACGATGGCAGAAAAGCCGCTGCGCTGGGCGATGGTTGATTATGGCAAGCGTATTTTGTGGCTGTCGTTTGGTTTGTCGTTGGCGATTGCTGGCATGCTGTTCTTTGCCATTCGTCGATTGATCGGTACGCCAATCAACCGTGTTGTGCGTCAAATTCAAAATTTCCAATCGGCCCCTGAAGATAGCCGTCAAATCATCGAACCACAGGCCGGCGTGACAGAATTTTTTAAGGCAGAAACGGCGCTGGCGGAAATGGAAACACAGTTGAATGCGGCGTTGTTGGAACGCAAACGTTTGGTGGCGTTGGGTGGTGCTGTTTCAAAAATCAGCCATGATTTACGAAATATACTGACCACGACTCAATTATTGGCAGACAGCATGGAAATGTCCAAAGACCCCCGTGTACAACGTATTGCGCCCAAATTGGTGAACTCGTTATCGCGTGCCGTGAACCTGTGTGAACGGACGTTGTCGTTTGGTAAGGCTGAAGAGGCCGCGCCGATATTTGATAATTTTTCAGCAATGCAATTGATTGATGACGTGGCCGAAGCGGAACGTTTAGCGATTGGCGATGCCAACGTGAAAATCGCCGTTCAGGTCCCGTCCAAAATGAACCTGTTCGCAGACCAAGAGCAATTGTTTCGTGTGATTTCCAATCTGACACGCAATGCCCGTCAGGTTTTGATGGCACGTCCAGCGGGTGGTGACATCATCATCAGTGCGTCCGAGGATGATCAAAACAGCATGATCACCATTGCAGATACCGGCCCCGGCCTGCCAAACCGAGCGCGCGAAAACATGTTTAAGCCGTTCGAAGGTTCGGCGCGTGTTGGTGGGACTGGTTTGGGGTTGGCAATATCGGCAGAGTTGATTGCTAATCACAATGGAACGCTGGAAATGATCGACAGTTCAGATCAAGGCACATCGTTTCAAATCAAATTAAAGCGCGGTTAAAAATAACCGCGCCTATTTTAACGTGATGAAATCATTCCTATGGCCTCTTTGACCTGCGCCAAAACGGGTGCTGCGATTGCATCGGCACGCATGGCACCATCACCCAGAATGCGATCGATTTCATCTGGTTGAGCCATTAGGCGGGCCATTTCACCAGAAATTGGTGCCAAATGATTTACGGCTAATTCGGCCAGTGCAGGTTTGAATGTGCCAAATTGTTGGCCGCCAAATTCTGCAAGGACTGCGTCTGGTGTGACGCCTGACAGGGCCGCATAAATATTCACCAAATTGCGGGCTTCTGGGCGGCCTTGTAGGCCATCCAATTCGCTGGGCAACGGTTCAGGGTCTGTTTTTGCCTTGCGAATTTTGGATGCGATTGTGTCGGCATCATCGGTCATGTTGATGCGGCTTTTGTCAGATGGATCAGATTTTGACATCTTTTTTGATCCATCGCGCAAGGACATCACACGTGTTGCGGCGCCTTCGATGATTGGTTCTGGCATTGGGAACAGGTCAACGCCGAAATCATGGTTGAACTTGGCCGCAATATCACGGGTCAATTCAACATGTTGTTTCTGGTCTTCGCCAACAGGAACATGGGTTGCTTGGTACGCCAAAATATCCGCTGCCATCAACGCAGGATAGGCATAAAGCCCCAAAGACATTTTTTCAGCGTTTTTGCCTGCTTTGTCTTTGAATTGTGTCATCCGGTTCATCCAACCCAGACGGGCGACACAGCTTAACAACCAACCCAGTTCAGCATGTGCGGACACTTGGGATTGGTTGAACAAAATGGATTTCTGTGGGTCTAAGCCACAGGCAATGTAGGCCGCGGCCAATTCACGTGTTTGATTGCGTAATGCAACAGGGTCCTGCCAGACAGTGATCGCGTGCAGATCAACCATACAGTAAATTGTTTCAATGCCGCTGTTTTGCATTTCGACGAAACGTTTCACGGCACCTAAATAGTTGCCAAGTGTCAGGTTGCCCGATGGCTGAATCCCTGAAAACACACGTTGTTTAAAACTCGTTTCAGACATGGCAATTCCTTTGGGTCTGGATTAGATTTCTGCCAGTGCTTATCGCGGCAAATGCGAGCATGGTCAACCAAAGGAACACGTTCATGTATAATCCCGATGCAGATGCTTCACCGATCAACCCGCTACCTAAGTCGGTGATCTTATTATTGGTTTTGGTTGGTGGTGTGGAAATTGCGCTTCAGCTGGCGGAACGTGGGATGATCGGGGGGCCAACGGCGATTGGTTGGCGATTGCAATGGGCGCAACAGTTTGGTTTTTTTGACAGTGTTTTTGAATGGATGCGCGTCAATCAAGATTATGGGTTTAAAAGTTTGGTGCGGTTTATAACCTATGCATTCATTCATGCAGGGGGCACACATATATTGTTTGTTCTGATTTTTATCGCAGCATTTGGGAAATTTGTAGCCGAGATGCTGGGTGATTTGGCCGTACTGGTGATTTATGTCATCAGCGCGATCGTCGGGGCGTTGGCATATGGGCTGATCTTGGACGAAAGCGGTATGTTAATTGGTGGGTATCCCGCAGTGTATGGGCTGTTAGGGGGATTCACGTGGGTTCAATTTTTGATCGAACGGATGGACAATAAATCTGGACTGCGTGCCTTTGGACTGATTGGGTTTTTTATGGCAATTCAGTTGGCGTATAAGCTATTCTTTGGTGGGAATAACGATTGGCTGGCGGAATTGTTCGGGTTTGGTACTGGATTTACTTTGGCGATTGCATTTGGCCCAGGTGGTTTTGGTATGTTGCGTGAATTGTTTTTGCGGCTACGTCAGCGTTGAACATAGTAAAGGCGGACCATGGCCCGCCTTATGGAACGCTCAAATTCCAGTATTATATTAGGAGTCGTCTGC
This sequence comes from Rhodobacterales bacterium UBA7416, assembly GCA_002469545.1. Lineage (GTDB taxonomy): Bacteria > Pseudomonadota > Alphaproteobacteria > Rhodobacterales > Rhodobacteraceae > Amylibacter. The sequence goes on from DKMK01000105.1 coordinate 22,628, forward strand.
TGCGATTAAACCACCAAGAAGTAGTAAGCCCAACAATGGCAATAAGATGCCACCGCCAGAAGACGTAGCAGATGAAGCGGCTGCTTCTTCTACCATCATGTCGTCTTTTGCCATTTCAGGTGTGCCAGCGAATGATGCTGCTGCCAATGAGGATGCAACCAATGCTGCAGCTGTAAGTTTTACAATTTTCATAATACTCTCCAAGATTCTTAATAGACTATATGTGTGCCAACCATAAACAAGAGTCTATAAAAAGTCACAATAAATCATGATGTACTTGGAAATGGTAAAGTTTTAGCCAGCAAAAAAGCAAAATAAAAGGCAGACCGAAGTCTGCCTTTTATCTAATAGTCTAAGTTGTGAAACTTAGGAATCGTCTGCAGCAATCAAGCCGCCAAGTAGAACCAAGCCCAACAAAGGTAACAAGATGCCACCGCCTGAAGATGCAGCAGAAGAACCTGCAGCAGCTTCTTCAACTTCTGTGATAACTGGCTCTGTCAAAGTGCCGGCGAATGAAGCTGAAGCGAAAGTAACAGCAACCAAAGTGGCTGTAGCGAATTTAGTAATAGTCATTTGAGCGCTCCCAAAAATAGGTTAACCTCTTAATGAGGATAGCCGAAACCTAAGTATCAAAAGGTCAGAATACAACTTGTTTCTTGATATTTCGGCCGTTGTTAGGTTCGAAGTGTGTTATCTAATCCACATATATTCGGATAAAGTGAGAGCGTCAATGTATTCCCAAAGTAATTCGGTGGCATAAATTTTTGGCATAAATTAGCTCAGATTCAAATGGCATTGGTGATATTTACCCTGAAAACACATCCCCGATGTGCCAGAATCCGCTAGTCCAAAGAAATACGTGTTTTCATATTGTTTTTGGGGCTTTGACTGCTTAGGTTAGCCATGTGACGCTTTTATGTCTTATAAAGTAAAGCGAGGACGAAATTTTGGCACTTGATCCGGCCGAACATATGCTTAGCGAAGCAGAGCTTGTTGCAGAAATGCTCACACAGGCCGCGCTTTCGCAAGAGTTGAATATCCCCCCGTACAAGCGGACGTTTGACCTGCTCGTAAGCTTGCCTTTGGTTGCTTGTTTCTTATTTTCACTGTTTTGGGTGGTTATTTTAAACCCGTTCTTTAACAAAGGGCGCATATTTTTTGTCCAAGAACGTATTGGTCAAAACGGCAAAGTCTTTAAAATTCGCAAATTTAGAACAATGGTTGGCGGTTTGTCGGATGCAAGATTTCAAAATGAAGAGAAAAACCGCATTACTGGCTTTGGCGAATTTCTACGTCGCACGCGCATAGATGAGTTACCGCAGATTTGGAACGTTTTCGTCGGTGACATGAGCCTGATCGGCCCACGTCCAGAGCGCCCGAAATTCGTGGTTGAATATATGGAACGGATCCCAAATTACGCGCGCCGTTTGGCCGTGCGTCCTGGAATTTCGGGGCTTGCACAATTGCGCCACGGATATACGTCCGATGTTGCAGGAACAGGGCGTAAATTGCGTTGGGATTTAGAGTATATCAACCGTATGTCTTTTCGGTTGGATATGGTAATCTTGGGTGAAACGGCGCGCATTGTCTTTGGGCGCATGTTCTTTATTGAAGTAAAAACAAAGCTGTAAAATCATGACACAAAAAATTCTACTGACCGGCGGCTTAGGCTATATCGGATCGCATACTTATGTCGAACTGATCGCGGCGGGTTATGATGTGGTGATTGTCGATAACCTTAGCAATTCAAAACTGTCTGTGTGCGACCGCTTGGCCAAAATCACGGGCCAAGAAACATCGTTCATCCAAGCGGATATTTTGGATCGTTCCGCCTTGTCCCAAATATTCGCGAAGGATGCATTTGACGCAGTCATTCATTTCGCAGGGCTTAAGGCGGTGGGCGAAAGCGTCGAAAAACCGCTGGATTACATGCAGGTTAATGTCACTGGTCTTGTGAATATATTGCAAGAAATGCAGACCGCGAACGTGAATGCATTGGTGTTTTCGTCGTCAGCCACCGTGTACGACGTATCCAATGTTTCGCCTCTAAAAGAGGGAATGCCAACAGGTTATACAAACCCATACGGTTACACAAAATTGGTTTGTGAACAGATTTTGGCGCAGGCCACCCATGCAAACCCAGAATTGAAAACGGGCATTTTGCGATATTTCAATCCAGCGGGCGCGCACAGTTCTGGCCTGATCGGTGAAGATCCACGAGATATTCCCAACAATTTGATGCCCTATATTTCGCGCGTTGCGAGTGGTGAATATGAGTTCGTGCGTATTTGGGGGGACGATTACCCAACGCCAGATGGCACAGGTGTGCGTGATTACATTCATGTGGATGATTTGGCCACTGGCCATGTTTCATCGCTTCATGCGCTGTTAGACAAAGGCGAAAGCCATTTGGTCAATTTGGGGCGTGGTCAAGGATATTCCGTGATGGACGTTTTGAATGCTTATAGCCGCGCATGTGGGCGTGAATTACCGCATCAAATCTTGCCGCGCCGCGCGGGTGATATCGCACAGATGTACGCCGATGTTGAACAGGCCAAACAGGTTTTGGGGTTCGAAGTTTGCCGCGATATGGATGCCATGTGCGCAACCAGCTGGAACTGGATCAATACGGGCGCCAAGGATGGCTAGCCCCGCTTGATGAACCCTTTGACGTCTTTGCGTGAAACTGCGCCAAATGCCTTTAGGAAGACGCCATAGCTGATGATACCCGACATTATCAGCCCAAACAGCGCGACATAACGCAGTCTTGGGGTGGTAAAGGCATCCCCCATCATTTTTTGCACCAGATACACCGTGACCCCCATCGCAATGCTGGCCAGTAAAATATAAGGTAGGCGGGATTTAAGGCGGTCATCTAATCGCGCCGCATCACCCATTGCGCCACAACCACGCCACAACAAAATAACCATGGCCCAAGACGACATCGTTGTTCCCATTGCTGCTGCAAGGAAGCCAAACTTCCATGACAGGCCAATTGCCAAACCGACGTTTAAAACCATTGCCGCAAGTGCGAAACGAAATGGTGTTTTGGTGTCTTCACGGGCGAAGTACAAAGGTTGTAAAACTTTTTGCAAAACAAACGCAGGCAAACCAATCCCATAGATTGCCAATGCGGCTGCGGTTGCCAATGAATCCGATGCGGCAAATGCACCGCGTTCAAACATCACCGAAATCAATGGATAAGGCACAATTGCCAATGCCACGGCTGATGGCACTGTTAGCAACAGCGAAAATTCCAGTGCTCGGTTAAAGGCATCACGTCCCCCGGCATCATCACTGGCCAGCAGTTTTCGCGACAGCTCGGGCAATAAAACGATTCCAATTGCAATGCCAACAACGCCCAGAGGCAGTTGGTACAGCCGATCCGCATAATAAAGCCAAGCGAACGCGCCTTCGAAATAACTGGCAACTTGACGGCCAACCAAAAGGTTGATTTGAACGACACCCCCCGTCAAGATTGCTGGAACTGCTAGTGTAAACAATCGTTTCATGTCGGGGCCAAACGAGGGCAGGGTGAACGACAACCGCACCCCCATGCGTCGCACCGCGATATAAACCAAACCCATCTGTGCAATCCCTGCGACAGCAACGCCCCAAGACAGTGAGGTCCCCATATCCCATTCTAGATTAGCCGCGACGAACATTGTGGCAACCAAAATGATGTTTAATAAAACAGGCGCGGCGGCGGCGGCGGTAAAGTGGCGGTGTGCATTCAATATTCCGCTGAATAATGCAGCCAAGGATATGAATAAAACATATGGGAAAATAATACGTGAAAGGTCAACCGCCAGATCAAAACGCCCGTCTGCGATAAAGCCGCTTGCCATTGCATAGACCAAATAAGGCATGAATAGCTGTGCCACTACGGTTAGCAAAATTAGCATACCCGCCAGTGTAGATAACGCCTGTGTGGCGAATTTTTCGTGGTCTTCACCAGCTTCTAGCTTTTTGGTGTACAGCGGCACAAAGGCCAAATTGAATGCACCTTCAGCGAAAAAACGGCGAAACAGATTGGGCAATGAAAATGCCGCTTGGAAGGCTTCGGCAACGACGCCCGTCCCCAAATAGGCGGCCATCATCAAATCGCGAAACAACCCAGCAAAGCGACTGATCAATGTCCAGCCGCCAACGGTTACAAATGACTTTACCATTTTGCCGGACTTGCTCATGCCATTGACGCCTCTACACCCAGTTCGATTGCGTGTTGTAATTTTTCACGAATGGCTTGTTGTTTGCTTTCGGATCTAATTTTTAAGCCAACCATGTCTTTGACATAAAACACATCAACGGCTTGTGCGCCATATGTTGCAATGACGGCGCTGGAGATTTGGATGTTGGCATTCGCCAATGTACGGGTCAAATCGAACAGCAAGCTGTGGCGATCACGCGTATCGACTTCGATTATCGTATAAAAATCGGAACCTTCGTTATCGAATGTGATTTGTGTGGGAACTTTGAAATTGCGTTCGCGCTTTTTCAATTTATTGCGCCCCTTCAAAACGTCACGCGCGATCACATCGCCCGCCATCGTTCGATCAACCATCTTTTTCAATCGATCCAAACGACTGCCATCAAAGGGGAAGCCGTCGTCGTCCTGTATCCAAAATACCTTGGTTACGTATCCATCCGAAGACGTGTAACTGCGTGCATCAACAACATTGGCGTTCACCATGGCCAAGGCACCCGATATGCGTGAAAAAATGCCTGGATGATCATGCATCACGAACTGAACACGCGTCGCATCGCGATCCTTGTCTACTTCAAAATGGGTCGCCATCGGTTGTGTTGCTACGTCCTTAAGCAGTTGTGCGAAAATCAATTGGGTCTCGCTGTCTAGGCCTTGCCAATAAGGCGGGTAATGACGGTCCAACTCTGTTTGTATATCAACGGGGTCCCAATCAGATAGCTGTTCGGCCAACGTGGCCTTGGCGACTTTAGCAGGATTGTTTTTACCATGAGTGTCGATGCCGTCTTGGATCAATGCCCGTGTATGATGATATAGATCACGCAACAATTGCGCTTTCCAATTATTCAATGCACCCGGCGCAACACCACGAATATCACAAACAGTAAGGACGGCCAGCAGGTTCAACCGCGTTGTCGTTTTGACGATTGCCGCAAAGTTACTGACGGTTTTTGGATCTGATAGGTCTCGTTTTTGGGCGAAATCTGACATGACCAAATGGTTTTCAACCAACCAGACAACAGTTTCTGTCTCTGATTCTGACAAACCCAATTCTGGCGCGATTTGTGCGGCCAGCCGCCCGCCCGCAATTGAATGATCTTCAGGCAGGCCTTTGCCAATGTCATGCAGTAACAAGGCGATGTACAAAACGCGGCGATCAACGCCGTTTTTTAAGATTCCAGACGACATAGGTAATTCTTCAAGCAAGCTGCCTTGTTCGATCCGTGCCAGTGTCGAAATACACTGGATCGTGTGCTCATCCACAGTGTAGCTGTGGTAAAAATTGAATTGCATCATGGCGATAATACGTTCGAATTCAGGAATGATCGCGCCCAAAACACCAAGTTCGTTCATACGACGTAATGCACGTTCTGGATTGCCGTAATCCAACATCAACGACATGAAAATGCGTTGTGTTTCTGGTGATTGACGGACTTCGTCGGTGATTAAATCCAAGTTCGCAGTGACAACGCGCATCGCATCTTGGTGAATTAAGTAACCGGTTTTTAAACCCTCTTCAAAAAGACGTAAAATGTTAATTGGATCGTCCAGAAAGCTGTCTGGATCGCGCAAATCTATCCGCCCCAAGTCTAAATGGAATAATTCACTCAAGGCCTCTTCTGTATTGCCACGGCGCCAAACCATATTGCGTAATCGATCACCCAATGACATTGACGCTTTTACATGTTGTGCTTCCAGTGCCGTTAAGAACACGCGCGTCAATTCACCTGCATGGGTTGCATGGGTGAAATAGTCTTGCATGAACCGCTCCACTCCGCGCATGCCTTTGCCACCTTGGTATCCCATCCGCTTGGCCACATCGACCTGATGATCAAAAGTTAACTGTTCGGTTGCGCGCCCCGCGTTTAGGTGCAGATGACATCGAACTGCCCACAGAAAATCATGCGCCGCCACGAAGTTATCGTATTCTTGTTGGGTAAAATAACCCCGTTCAATCATTTGATCATGGGTTTGTGCGTGGGCAATATATTTGGTGATCCAAAACAAAGATTGCAAATCACGCAACCCGCCTTTGCCCTCTTTTACGTTGGGTTCCACCATGTAACGTTGGCCGCCTTGGCGTTCATGTCGCGCAGCGCGTTCTTCTAGCTTCTCTTCGACATATTCGGTGGCGGTGGATTGAAACAGGTCGCGCCATAACCGTTTATTTAAATTGTCGTACAGGCCTTGGTCACCACATAAATGGCGACATTCCATGAGGGCCGTTTTAATCGTTTGATCTGTTTTTCCCAACTGTATGCACTCGACAGCGCTTCGCGTGGAATGTCCAACCTTTAGGCGCATATCCCACAGAGTATACAACATGCTTTCGATTATATTTTCGACCCGTGGCGTCATTTTTGACAACGTCAAAAACAAAAGATCAATATCTGAAAAGGGTGCCATTTCGCGTCGGCCGTAACCACCAACGGCAACAACAGCCATGCGGTCTGTGCGTGGGCTGCCTTCCAAAGGATGCAAAATGGTATCTACAAAATTAAACGCATAAGTGATCAACTGATCCTTAAGATAAGAATAGGAAGCAATCGCACGTGGCGATTGAAACGGATCAGCACCTAATGCGGTTTCAATGGCGCCACGTCCTTGTTGGTTTTGTTCACTCATGATTTTGGCAAACGCTTGGCGCAGTGTGTCTGTACCTTCGGTCTGGATCGCATTTTGCACTGCAGTGTCCAATTTTTCCTTATCAAAAAGCAAATCGGGCGCGCATATTAGCGCACCCGTTTCAGACAAACCATCAGTTGAAGTCATGTGTTTATGATCCCGAGCCACCAAATTTAGTAGGAGCCGATGAAATAACGCGTAGGCCCCCTGCGGATGCTTCTGCCACAGAAAGGGCGCGTTGTGTAGAACCATTATTCAACAAGCGAAATGCGCCACTGGCACCGCGGAACCCTTGGCTACGTGTTAATTGTGAGCGTTGAGCGGCTCCTGCATTTTTGCTATTCAGCAATTCCGCGAACGCTTTCATCCCGTCATACGCAATGCCAGCCAACGGATGTGGCGCTGTTCCATATGTGTTATTAAAACGGCCATTAAACGCGCTGATTGCAGCCCCATCTGGAATTGCGAACCAGCCACCACGAAGTCCCGCTGCTCCTAATGTTGATTGTGGAATATCCCAACGTGCTAAACCCAGCACTTTGATGTTTTCGATATCCAATCCACCAGCAGGCAATCGTTGTGCCAACAATGGTAATCCAGATGCGCTGTCAGCGGTTAAAACCACAGCCGTAGAACCAGATTCGCCCAGTTTTGCGGCAATTGCAGGTGCCGAACCGGAAATCCCTTCTGGTGAAAACGGATATGAATATGTTCCTACGAAACGTGCGCCTGTGCGCGATGCCGCAGATTTAACGGCATTTGCCGCCGCAGTACCCGCCGCGTTTTGGGGTGCCACAACAGCCACAGATTTATACCCTTTGGCGGATGCATATCCCACAATTCGGTTCGCTGTGTTTTGGGGTGAATTCCCCAAAACGAAAACATTTCCACCTGCGACACTGATATTGTTTGAAAAGCTAAGAACATTGATGTTCTTGGCTGCCGCAACTTTCCCAACTGCATTGGCAGATTCTGCGAACAGCGGGCCAATAATGATTTTTGCGCCATTAGAAATTGCCGTTTGGGCAGCGGTGGCTGCCTGTGCTGGGTTGCCAGCAGTTGCGTAAACACGCATATTTATTTTCGCATTTGGATGATCGGCAATTGCCATTTCCGCGGCGCGGATCAAATTGTTTGCCAAATTCTCTTGGTTGGCGTCACCAGATCCAGATGGCACCAACAGTGCAACTTTTACAGTGGCATTTGGATTGATCCGTGGTCCGTCAGCCGCATCGCCAGACTGTGTGTTTGTTACGGGTTCGCATGCCGCCAACGACAGCGCCAAAATCCCGCCCAGCATCGCGCGACGCCCACTTGAAATCGAAGTCCTATAATTCATTTGCTCTTCCCCACCCAAAAATACTGGTAACTGCACTAACGCTTGTGTCAAAAGGTAGGGGATAGGTCGCCAAATTACAACGGTCGGCCCAAGACATGGGCGGAAAAATTCGCATGATTACGAAAAAACTGGACGCAGGATTGCATATTTTGGCAACACCGATTGGTACTGCCAATGACATTACGTTACGTGCGTTACAGATTTTGCGCGACGCAGACGCATTGGCCGCAGAAGACACGCGCGTGCTGCGTAAATTGATGGATATCCACGGAATTGATTTGGACGGTCGGCGCATTATGCCATATCACGATCACAACGGTGATGCGCAGCGGCCCAGAATTATGGAGCTTTTGGCGGCGGGAAAAACAGTTGCCTATGCGTCTGATGCGGGAACACCATTAATCGCCGATCCTGGGTTTTCATTGACCAAAGAAGCAATCGCACAAGGTTATCGCATTCACGCAGCGCCTGGTGCCAGTGCGGTACTGACCGCGCTTTGCTTGGCAGGACAACCAACGGATAATTTCTTTTTTGGCGGTTTTTTGGGATCAAAGTCATCACAACGTGTGAAAAACTTGGAAAAAGTGGCTGCGCTTGGTGCGACGCTTGTTTACTATGAATCTCCTAAGCGCACGATCGCGGCCCTGACCGATATGGCTATGGTGCTTGGATCTGATCGCAAAGTTTCAGTCTGTCGCGAATTGACCAAAAGATTCGAAGAAGTCATTCGAGGAACAATTACTGAGGCCATTGGCGAAATTGAAACTCGAAACAGTTTCAAAGGCGAAGTCGTCATCGTTTTGGGTCCACCCATTAAAAAAGAGATAAGCGATGACGATATTCACAATGCCTTAAGCATTGCACTGCAAGAATACAGGATCAAAGATGCCGCGACGCAAATAGCAGAACAATTCGGTATCCCACGCAAACGTGCCTATGAAATGGCGCTTAAAATCAAGAATGGTGATTAATGTCTTTAACAGCATATCATGCAGGGCTTGCGGCAGAACATTGTGTTGCTGATAAATATACGCGATGTGGTTTAGATATTGTCGCGGAACGGTTTAAATCATCCATGGGCGAAATTGATTTAATCGCGCGCCATAATGACAAATTATATTTCATCGAAGTCAAAAAAAGCAAAACGTTTGATCGTGCGGCTAATGCGCTGGGTGCGCGCCAAATGAAGCGTATTCAAAATGCATCGCTGTGTTACCTGCAAAAAATGGGCCTGCCTTTGGAAACAAAGATGCGTTTCGATGTGGCTTTGGTTGACGCCCAAGGTTTCATAAAAGTGATCCCAAACGCCATTCATTGAGCTAAGCATCCCTTGCATCAATGCTGGCCATGGGTCATGTATCTAAAACACTTATGTTTTGGAGAAACCGATGCCCCTTAAAATCGCCATACAAATGGACCCGATTGAACCAATTGATATCAACGCAGACAGCACGTTTCGTATCATGGAAGAAGCGCAAGCGCGTGGGCATGAGCTTTTCTATTATACACCAGATCAGCTGGCCTACGAAGACGGCCAAATAATTGCAATTGGTTGGCCTGTTACTGTTCGCCGCGAAGTTGGTAATCACTTCACCAAAGGCGAAAAGATCAAAATAGCGCTGGCTGACTGGGATGTTGTCTGGCTTCGCCAAGATCCACCATTTGACATGGGATATATCACCACAACGCATTTGCTGGATATGGTTCATCCCGACACATTGGTGGTTAACGATCCACAATGGGTGCGTAACTATCCAGAAAAACTGTTGGTTTTAAATTTCCCTGATTTGACACCGCCAACAACCATCGCGCGCGATATCGACATCCTCAAAGCATTCAAAGAAAAGCACAAAGACATCATTCTAAAGCCATTGTACGGCAATGGCGGAGCAGGTGTTTTCCGTCTTGGTCCAGATGATAAAAACCTAAGTTCTCTGCACGAATTATTTTGTGGCATTAACAACGAACCACTGATTGCCCAAAAATTTCTGCCCGATGTATCCAAGGGCGACAAGCGTGTTATTTTGATCGACGGCGAACCAGTTGGTGCAATCAACCGCGTTCCAGCCAAGGGCGAAACACGTTCTAACATGCACGTTGGTGGCCGACCCGAAAAGGTGGCCTTGGATGAACGTGATTTGGAAATTTGCGCCGCAATTGGCCCCTTGTTGAAAGAAAAGGGTCAGGTGTTTGTTGGTATCGACGTGATTGGCGGCAACTTGACGGAAATCAACGTCACATCCCCAACAGGCATTCAAGAATTAGAACGCTTTGACAACATTAACGTAGCTGAAAAAATCTGGATTGCGATCGAAAGCAAATTCTAATGTCGCTGCGCTTTGGGTTTTACAGTCTGGGATCACGCATATTTATGAAATTCCCGATGCGCGTGGTCAAGAATGTGCCATGGTTGCGCAGGTATCTGGATGTAGTTGCAAAATATAGCAACCATTCCCGCCACGGTGTAAAAACTGAAACTATGAAACTCGGGTTTGGTAAAAATGTTGTGTCTGCATTGGCGGTGAACGACGCAACACCGCAGGTGGTTTTATATGTCCACGGGGGTGGGTTCGTTTTTGGCAGCGCAGACGTGTATAAAGGGTTTGTTGTCAAAATATCGACACGTCTGGGTTTGCAAGTGATTATCCCAGATTATGCCTTGGCCCCTGAACAGCCATTCCCAGCTGGATTTAATGACGTGATGAACTGCTATACTGCTTTGCTAGACCAAGGGTACGAAGGCAAGGATATTGCATTGATGGGCGACAGTGCGGGGGGGAATCTGATCTTGGCCGCTTTGGCAGAAATACTTAAGCGCGATTTGCCAAAACCTGCCTGTATTGTGGCTTTGGCAGCGCAGACTGATTTCACCTTCCAAGGGGCTAGTTTGACAGAAAATCGCAAATCAGATTGTGTTCTGGTCAGCGAGCGATACGGTGAATTACGTGAGAAATACCTAAATACTCAAGATCCACGAGATCCACGTGCCTCTCCTCTGTTTGCCACGTTTACCGATGCACCCCCTGTACGATTTATTTGAAAAACATTGCCACACCCTTTTAGCATCTGTATCTTCGATGACAAAGCAATAACCTTCCGGTTTTGGGTTGAAACGGCAGTTGGGATGCAATGCGTGGATATGCCATGGGGCATTCCGCCTTGCCAGATTTTGGCACAACGGTGCAATCTCGTTGCGGTCGATTTCCGTGAAATCCGGGGCTGAATGTTTCATCTCATTGCCTCTGACCTAGCCACCACAGCCAACCACTGCGGTTGCGGATATCTCGACCTTTACATTTGGTACCGGGAACTGCACCACGATGGCCGCGTTGGCCGGTAGGATGTCGCCGAAGATTTCGCCCAAAACCGGGCCGATTGTGGTAAAGACTTCGGCCGAAGTGACGTAGGTTGTGATTTGCACCACGTCTTGCAAGGTTGCTCCGGCCTCTTTTAAGGCGGGCTCGATGTTACGTATAATCTGGTGCAGTTGAGCGACCGGATCATCATCGCACGAACCGGTCTCATAGTTAAAGCCAACTGTGCCCGAAATGTAGACGGTTTCGCCAACTTTAACGGCACGGCTGTAGCCAAAGTCTTTTTCAAAGCTTGACCCAGAGGAAATGTTAATGCGTTTTGTCATTGTATCGTTGTCCTTTTTCAGTTCTCTTTGTTAAGTGTTTTCTTGGTCAACTCATTTGCTGGAAACCAAGGGATGTGTGTATCGATCCAGTTCGACATCCGGCTGCAATATAGGATCACTTCGGCGAATAAATCCTGCAGCGGAACCTCGCCCGCTTCAACACAGGCGATGGCATCGTGCAGAAAGATTTCACTATCATTTAGGTGGCAGTAATGACCGATCCGGGAGATCCCCAGTTCCAGTGCATTTATCGCAGCAGCTCGGCGGGCTTGGTCGCTGAAACGGTCGGGCTTTATCCAGAGCTGCCATAGACTTTCCTGAACGCAGCGGTAATAACCGTCCGCCGTGGCCATCGGGCCAAAGGGAATGTTGTGGCCCTTGTTGGCAAGTAGCCGGGCAATTTCATCCGGTTCTGCCTGCCACACCGCGCGCCGCGTGTACTGAATCCGGGCCCAAGCGTTATCTCCTTTTGGCAGCGGTGCTGGAATTGCCGGTGTCGTATTTTTCAGGCGCAGGTTGGCGGTGAATACTTTCGATCCCGCCTCTTTTCGCTGGCGCCTGGCGTATTTTTTAAGCCAATTAATTGGGCCCTGAAGTTGGCCCAGATAGGTTACCGCTGCGGTTTCAGCCTGCAGGGAATCATAGACGATTTCAAGGTACTGCCGGTCAGGATAGTATAGGAATGAACCCGGCGGTAATTTGTGAATATCCGTTGCACTCTCCAATGCAGCGAGGATCGGGCTTGGCCAATAGATGTGGCAACCTGCTATTTTGGCACAGTGAATTGTAATCTCAGCAGGCAACCATGCTTTCAACTGACGCAGAGTTTCAGAGCCCGGCGCATCTATCAGGGCGATTTCGTGGTCCCGCCCCTCGCAGGAAAAGATCAATGTTCCGCTCATTTCGACCTCTTCAGTACAAAGCCATTCGCGGTCCAACCACCGTCGACCGGCAGGATCACACCGTGAATCATACTTGCGTTGGTGGAACTCAGGTGTCTAACGTCAGCACCTTTGG
>DKMK01000041.1 GCA_002469545.1 Rhodobacterales bacterium UBA7416
AAAAAAATCACCCCTGTGAATAAAAAAACTTGATTGATAGGAAAAATATGAGAGTATGCTGCGACAAAGAGTCGTAATATTTTTACATAATGGTGGACAACCACCAGATTGATCGCGGCAACGACCGCTAACCAACTTGGAGAATAAAATGAAGAAATTAACATTTGCATTGGCAACAACTGCATTAATGACAATGCCATTCGCCGCATTCGCTGAAGACAGCAGTGATCCAATCGTAATCCCTGTACACAACTGGTCGTCTCAAATTGTGATGAGCCACGTAGTTGGCCAAATTTTCGAAGGCATGGGCAACGCGGTTGAATTCGTAACCACAGACAGCCAAGCCGTATATGAATCAGTTCGTTTGGGTGATGTCGCGTTGGAATTAGAAGTATGGGAAGGCGCATTTGGCGCATCATTCCGCGCAGCCTTAGAAAAGGGCGGCTTGCATGATGCAGGTGATCACAACGCTGTAACACGCGAAGACTGGTGGTACCCAATGTGGACCAAAGATGCATGCCCAGGTTTGCCATCATGGGAAGCGTTGAACGAATGTGCTGATTTGTTCAAAACAGCAGAAACTGGCGATAAAGGTCGTTACCTTGATGGACCAGTTGACTGGTTGAAGCATGGCGCAGAGCGCGTTGCAGCTTTGGACATGAACTTCCAAGTGATTAATGCTGGTTCTGCCGCTGCATTATGGGCCGAAATTGGTTCCGCAGAAAAAGACAAGCGCCCTGTTGTTGTGTTTAACTGGACACCGAACTTTGCTGAGGCTGTATGGCCAGGTGAATTCGTTGAATTCCCAGAATGGGTCGAAGGTTGTGACAAAGATCCATCCGTTGGTGTGAACCCGAATGCATTGTACGACTGTGGCAACCCAGCAAAAGGTTACCTCAAGAAGGCAGCATGGGATGGTATGGAAGCAAAATGGCCAGCAGCGTATGCAACATTGGGCAAAATTTCCTTCACGAACCCACAGATCGCTGAAATGGCAAAATTCGTTGATATCGACGATATGGAACCAGAAGAAGCGGCAGCTGAGTGGTTGGAAAACAACAAAGATGTCTGGTCTGCTTGGACAAACTAAGTTCCGACTTATCAAGAATTAATCTTGCAACCCCGTCCGTACATTCGGGCGGGGTTTTTAATATAAAGCGAGCATAAAAATGACCACTTCTAAGCCAGTAATTTCTTGTAAGAATGTATGGAAACTATTTGGGGCATCACCCGAAAAATACCTGAAAAACCTTCCCGAAAATCATGGCTATGCGGATATTCACGCCGACGGTTACATCGCTGGGGTCAAGGACGTTTCGGTGGATGTTCACAAAGGTGAAATGCTGGTCATCATGGGGTTGTCTGGCTCTGGTAAATCGACATTGATGCGCTGCATGGGCCGCCTTCATGACATCACAGGTGGTGTCATAGAAGTTGATGGCCAAAGTATTATGGATTTGGATGAAAAAGGCCTGATTGAGATGCGCCGTTCTAAAATGGGGATGGTGTTTCAAAGCTTTGGCTTGTTACCTCATCGTTCAGTTCTAGAGAATGTTGCGTTTCCCTTAGAGATGCGTGGGCAAAATAAACACGACCGTCGTGAGCGTGCCCTTGAAGTTATTAAATTGGTTGGACTAGAAGGCCGCGAAGATTACTTTCCGCGGGAACTCTCTGGTGGACAACAACAACGTGTTGGGATCGCCCGCTCGTTAGCAATTGAACCAGACATTTGGTTCCTAGATGAACCGTTTTCCGCACTCGATCCTTTGATCCGACGTGAAATGCAGGATGAATTCCTGCGCCTTCAGGATTTGTTGGGTAAAACAATTATCTTCGTAACACATGATTTCGACGAGGCCCTACGTCTGGCAGATCGCATTGCGATTATGAAAGATGGTGCAATCGAACAATGCGATACACCGGATAAGATTGTGATGAATCCAGCTACAGAATATGTAAGAAAATTCACCCAAGAAATTGATACAGCGCGGGTTGTTCGCGCGAAAACATTGATGAAGCCCAAAGGGAAAAGCTCAATTACTGGTGATACAGTAGACGCGAAAGCAACGATCCAAGAATTAGCGCGCGTTTTGGTAAATGATACCCGTAAAAACTTTCCAGTTGCAGATGACACGGGGCAAGTGATCGGCATTTTGAATCGCCAAGAAGCCTTGGATGTTCTTTTAGGAGAGGCATAATGCAAATGACCTCCACTAAAGTAGAAAGTTTCATTGCCAAAAAAACTGTGCTGCTCATGATGTTGGGCTTGGCAATTTGTTTGGCGCTGGCCAAAGCTATTGGCATCTTACCCGAATTTTTAAACCGTGTACCAACAGAGTCGGTGCCCGATTATGCCGCCGTCTTGGATGAAAAGTTCAATAACAATCGTGATTGGATGACAACCATAACACGGTTCTTTTCACAAAGGCTGGAATTTCAACTAAAGGTCATGGCGCATTTGTTTTACGGCGCACGCGTTCACTTTTTCAACCCAATTGACTGGCTATCTTTAATGTTGCCAGCTGGCGCGTTTGTTTACTTTCTAAGTGGCCGGCTTGCAGCAATAGCCACGGTGCTATTCGTCGGATTTACAGGTATTGTATTCACTTTTTTCGTTGGCGAAGGATCACAAGAAACGTTGATGTGGGTGTTCCTAGGGGCTGCGGCAATCGCATGTGCCTTTGGTGCCTATAAATTTGAATGGCTGGCCCCCGCCATCGTTCTTGCAATTGTGACAATCTATGCATTAATTTTAAACGGTTATAAACTAGGCCCACTTCCATGGACATCTATCGCAGCCACGGCGGCTGTCGTTGGCTATTACTTGGGCGGCTGGAAGCTGTCATTATTGGGTGGTGGTACGTTCATTTGGACCGCGCTGATTGGTCAATGGAAATTGGCCATGGAAACCCTGTCCGTGTTGGTTGTTGCGGCACCGGTTGCATTTGTTGTCGGTCTGTTATTGGGGATCGCGGCATGGAAATTCCCAAGGTTTGACAAGGTATTGAAACCAATTTTATCCGTGTTACAAACCTTACCGTTTTTCACATACCTTTTGCCCGCTGTTATTTTCTTCAAGGTTGGCCCAACGGCTGGCGCAATGGCGACAATCATTTACGCAATTCCACCTATGATTTTAATGACGACACTTGGCCTGCGAAAAGTAAGCCCAGAAATCGTTGAGGCAGGCAAAATGGCAGGGTGCACACGCTGGCAGATGTTGGCCAAAGTTTACTTACCTGCCGCAAGAACTGAATTGTTGGTTGGCGTAAACCAAGTGATCATGCTGTGTTTGGCGATGGTTGTTTTGACGGCATTCATTGGCATGCCGGGTTTGGGTGCCAAATTGTTGGCGATGATGAACTCATTTAAATTGGGACGTTCATTTGAAATCGGGGTTACAATCGTTTTGTTGGCCGTGATGTTGGATCGGTTATCCAAAGCGTGGGTCGTCAAGCAACCCGTACATTTTGAACGCGATACACCATGGTGGAAACGGCACTTTTTCCTGCTGGCATCTTTCGCGGCTTTTATCGCATTCTGGTTGATCAGCCTTGAAGTTCAAGTTGCGGATCACATTGGGCGTAAACAGCATTTTTCCAAGGGCCGTGAAATTGATGGTTTGATCAAAGGCTTTTTGGATATTGATGGTGTTCAAGCGGTGACTGGATGGTTGCGTTGGTTCTTGATCACACAGGTTTTGATTCCATTCCGCGACTTCTTATTGTGGATACCGACAAGCGCCTTCATTTTGTTCATAACCACATTTTCATTGTGGTTGGGCGGCCGCAAACCCGCTGTTTATGCCTTCATTTTCTTTAGCTTTGTGGCATCTACCGGTTGGTGGGATCGTTCTGTAATCACGTTGTATACGGTCATATCTGCGGTTTTATTGGCAATGCTCATCGGATTGCCACTGGCAATATGGGCCGCGCGCAGCGAAAAATGGTCCGGTCGGATTTTACTTTTGTGTGACACAGCACAAACCTTCCCAAGTTTCATCTATCTTTTGCCTGCAATTATGTTGTTTGGCATTAATGATGTGGCTGTGGTTTTCTCAATCTTGATCTTC
>DKMK01000072.1:0-4586 GCA_002469545.1 Rhodobacterales bacterium UBA7416
TGTC
Organism: Rhodobacterales bacterium UBA7416; assembly: GCA_002469545.1. GTDB lineage: Bacteria > Pseudomonadota > Alphaproteobacteria > Rhodobacterales > Rhodobacteraceae > Amylibacter. The sequence continues at coordinate 5 of DKMK01000072.1, forward strand.
CACACGATGTTGCCAAACACAGACACAGAGCGTTCCAGTTTAACGTCGCCACCTTCGCCACGTACACCGCGTAGGGTCACCGCGACGGGCAATGGGTTGTACAATTCGCTTTTTAATTCCTTCCAGTTTTTTGTATCCACCATTGGAGAAAATTCAAAAATCTCGACTTCGATTTTTTTGGCATCGGCATCATGGCCGATATCGCCAAAGCAGGCCAACGTTGACCACCCCAAGACCGTCACAAAAATTCCAAGTGTTTTTATCATTTCACAAGTTTCACCACTTTTATAAACGAAGTCAAAGTATGAATTCGCTTATAATCAGTTGTTTATGTGGCCTTTACCGCATCACGAATGGGTTCGACATTGGCGTATCTGATGTGTTGATCCACGTTGTTTTTGTACGGGTAAAATCGTTGATCGCATCAATTCCTGCCTCGCGACCGTAGCCCGAATGATTATAGCCACCAAACGGTGCAATAGGTGAGATTGCGCGATAGGTGTTCACCCAGCAGATACCCGCCTTTAACCGCGCAGACACGCGATGGGCGCGCGCAAGGTTTTGTGTAAATACTCCTGAACCCAGTCCAAACGGTGTGCTGTTTGCCAACACTATCGCCTCTTCTTCGGTATCGAAAGGAATAAGGGACATCACGGGGCCAAACAGTTCCACGTTAAGAGTTTCAATGTCATGGTTTTCACATTGAACCAGCGTTGGAGCCATAAAGTTCCCAGGTTTAGCAAGAGGTTCGCCACCGAAACGAATTTGTGCGCCCTGCCCTTTGGCTTTTGCCAATGTGGAAACAATATGATTGATTTGCGCTGATGTACAAAGCGGGCCGAGATGCGTTTTTGCATCGAGTGGATCGCCGACAACAATGTTAGCGGCGACTTCGCTAATGCGTGCAATCAAGGGTTCGAGGATTGAACGATGAACCAAGCCACGCGATCCTGCAACACAGCTTTGGCCAGACGCGCCAAAGTTTCCTGCAATGAGGCCGTTCGCGGCCCCATCTAAATCGGCATCTTCAAAAACAAGGATCGGTGATTTTCCACCTAGTTCCAACGTCGTCACCGCAAAATTTTCCGCTGAATTCCGCACAACATGGCGCGCAGTTTCAGGGCCACCTGTGAAGGCAATGCGATCAACGTCTGGGTGGCGTGTTAACGGAATTGCACAGTTTTCCGCATCGCCTGTAATGACAGAAACAACGCCGGCAGGGAAACCGGCCTGTTCGATTAAGCGTGCAAATTCCAACATTGGTGCTGGTGCTATTTCGGATGCCTTTAGGACAATAGAGCACCCTGCCGCCAAAGCCGGTCCAAGTTTGGTTGCTGTCAAAAACATTTGTGCATTCCATGGGACAATTGCCACCACGACGCCAATCGGTTCACGCCGCGTAAAGACATGCATGTCCGGCTTATCAATCGGGAGCACTGCGCCTTCTATTTTATCGGCGAGGCCAGCATAATAACGATAGTAATCCCCGACATAACTGGTTTGGGCGGCTGTTTCGGCCAATAATTTCCCGCTGTCTGTTGTTTCAAGTTGGCCTAATTTTTCAGCGTTTTCAGCGATCAAATCACCCAATCGATACAAAAGTTTGCCACGTTGTGTTTGCGTCATGTCGCGCCACGTTGGGTCATCCAATACACGGCGCGCTGCCTTTATTGCGCGATCCACATCTTGTGGCGCGGCACATGCGAATGTTGCCCAGTCCTGGCCTGTGGCGGGGTTTTGTGTGGCCATAACTTGACCTGTGTCGCCTTCGGTCCAAGCGCCGTCGATCAATAGTTGGTAATGTGGAAGCTTTGTCATTTTTGTCCTCATGTGAATGCTGGCATGACATCATTTATGAACCGCGCCAATGAATCGCGTTTTCGTGCAAAACTCATTCCGCTGTCGATCCAAAATGCGTATTCATCATACCCAAGATCTTCGTATCGTTTAATTTGGTCAATAACTTGTTTTGCGGTGCCCATTGTTAGATCACGCAGCATATTTTCCGACGACATCATTTTATTGGCCGCCAACTCTTCTGGGGTAAGTGTTTCAATCAAGCCTTGATTGACCGGCCTTTTGTTTTGAAACCACGCACCAAAGTAGTTGTAAAAACGCGAGAGTTCATTTGCGGCAAGTGCTGTATCTTGGTCATCTGACGCAACATAGGTGTGATGCAGCAGCATGATTTTAGGTCGTGGCCCGCTGTAGCCATCACATGCGGTATTGAATTTATCCATCAGGCTTTCGATTTCTTCTATCCCCTGCCACAGCGGGGTCACTTGGATATTGAATCCATTTTCGACGCCAAAGGCATGGCTGTTTGGGTCGCGTGCAGCAATCCAAATCGGTGGGCCGTCGGTTTGTACTGGTTTTGGCGCAGATGTTGTCGATGGGAATTGATAGAATTCGCCTTCATGGGCGCAGTCCCCTGCCCACAATTGGCGCAATAATGGTGTGGTTTCACGCATTCGCAACCCTGCTTCCCAAGCATCCATGCCTGGCATTAGGCGTTCGTATTCATAGGAATATGCGCCACGCGCAATGCCCAGTTCGATCCGACCGTCTGTAATTAGATCCGCCGCGGCCGCTTCGCCTGCTAGTTTGATAGGATGCCAAAACGGTGCAACGATTGTTCCCGTGCCCAATTGTAAGTTCTTTGTGTGATAACTTAAATCAACAAGGCTTAGGAACGGATTTGGTGCGATCGTGAAATCCATGCCGTGATGTTCGCCCGTCCAAATAGCACGCATACCGCCATCATCTGCCATTTTCGCCAATGCAATCAATTCACGGCGTAATTCGCTGTGATCACTGTCGGGGCCGATCCGTTCCATATGAGCAAAGAGAGAAAAATCCATCGTTATGTCCTTTCTGGTAATCCGTGAACGGCACCCGTTTCAGTGTCTCCAAGGTAGAGCGCAAAATCACGCGTGCGCGATTCAAGCGCAAATCGTGTCATCATTCGCCCTATCGCGGGTGTTGTGTATTTTTGGTGGGGCAAACTGGATATTGGCACAGCCACAATGTCGGCAGATGTGTGCGCAATTTGTCCTAAAGCCAGAAAATAGGTATGGTGTTCGCGTGTTTTGATATCCTCGTAAACGGAATACGCCTGTCCCAAATGTGCCGAAATTCCTTTGGCAGTTAGCGTATCACACAAGTCTGCGATAAGACGTCCGCGATCTGTATGTTCGCACAAGGGTGGGCGTAGCCCGTCGCTTGTTTGTTCAAGCAGAACGGATTCCCCATCTTCTATGATGGCACCACAAGTTGCCACAGACACGGTTTCATCAAAGGCCGCGCGCTCTAATCCACGGCTGAAATATTTTCCACCAACATAGCCTAGCCCTGCTTGGCCACTGCTTGTAAATTGTGCGACTTGGCCGATTAAAATGCAATGATCACCGACTTCGTTCGCCTGATGGGTTGTACACGAAAACTGTGCGGTTGCCCCGTCAATCAATGGTACGCCATGCAGGTCAAATTGGTGGGGTACCTTTGCAAATCGATCGCCTTTGTAACCAGCAAACGTGTTTGAGATTTGTTCTTGGCCTTCGGACAGGATATTGACGGCAAAATGTTTACATGCCGCGAATGTTTCATAGTTGGACAAAAATTTGCCCGGACACACCAAAAGCATTGGTGGGTCCAACGATACCGACGAAAAAGAGTTAGCTGTGAAACCAACGGGCGTGCCGTCTGGGCGCAAAGCGGTGACCACCGTGACCCCAGACATAAAGCTGCCAAATGCATTTCGTAATTCGAGTGGATCAATTGTGGTCAATCTGAAACCTCCCTTATGAAATCAGTCAATATTAGATTTACTTGGTCTGCATGTGTCATTGGCAACATATGTGCCGCGTTAGTTATGATTTCGGCCCTGCCGCCGGCAATTTTTGCCATATTTTGTGACATATCGGGTGTAGAGTTTGGCTCTTGGTCACCTGTTACGAAAAGAAGCGGGCATTTCATGTTTTGTAGCCCAGTTTCAGATGGGCCATCTTCATTGGCAAAAACACGATAAGCACTGCGATAACCTGCTGGGTCAACCGATGTTAGCCATTCGCCACATGCGGTTCGCTGTGATGAGGTGCTATTCCCAAACCATCGTTCTAATGTTTTGGTGGGGTCAGCCATTGTTAATCCATCAAGGCTTTCTGCGCGGTCTATTACGGCGCTCTTGGCGCTTGGCTCGCGTTTGAATATCGCGTTCATTGCGACGACACCGCTGACCTTATTGGGATAGTTTGTCGCCATATCTAAGGCGATCATTGCGCCAAACGAGTGGCCGATGACAATTGTGGGGCCATCTAATGTAGATGCCAATGCATCTGTAAAATCCGTTAAAACTGCGCCTGCATTCAAGCTCATGCTATTCCCATGCCCAGGCATGTCTGCGGCGACAACGCGGCAGGTTGGAGCAAGTGCATCGATTTGAGCACTCCACGCCTCTGCACGAAGGCCAACGCCGTGGATAAACAACACGTTCGGGCCTTCGCCAGCTGTGATAGCAGCCAAGTTGCCTATTTTAGACCGAGGCCGGATTGTCCAGGTCATGACCTAAATCCTTCAAATCTTG
>DKMK01000072.1:4602-4794 GCA_002469545.1 Rhodobacterales bacterium UBA7416
GATTTCGTCGTCGCGCGGCGCATCAGGTATGGCAAATTGTATGGTTAAATAATGCGAACGACGCCCCGCATCATTCTTGTCCATGAGTGGCACCATAATCGGTGCGTTTGCCCCGCCGCGCGTGTTTGTGAACGCCAAATATGATTTTGCGCCCACTGCTTCGCGATAATGATTTCCAAATCTTAGGGTGTG
>DKMK01000072.1:4805-5411 GCA_002469545.1 Rhodobacterales bacterium UBA7416
ATCAAGCCCGAAGCATGTTCGATTTCACCGTTTAACCCGACAACAGCGGCTTTGCCATATGCCTCGATCGCATCGCCGGAACCGGCAAGTGCAATCATGCGGTTTGTCATCATTTCACCAAGAATAGGCCCATAAGCTTGAATCTCAGGTTTCAAATCCTCTACAAACCGGCCGGCCCAAGGATTACGCACGACTGCCGCTACTGCGAACATACGCCATGGGCGTTCGGCGGCGCGATAACCTTCGACCATAACCTCTTCGTCATAGGTTACTATTTTTCTGATTTCTGGTTGCATCGTCACGTTCCTTGATTTGATTTAATATCCTTCGTTTAAATCGCTTGGTTTGACAAACAATGTAATCGCAGGCAAAGGTATAAGTAAAACTAATGGATAGATTGACCTTGTCAAAATCACTTCCCCCACTCACTTGGTTTCGTGCTTTCGAAGCGTCGGCACGATGTCTTAGCTTTACCGCCGCCGCCCAAGAAATTGGCATGACCCAATCAGCTGTAAGTCAACATGTGAAATCACTGGAAAGCCGATTGGGTGTTGCGTTATTTTTACGGCGTGCACGTGGAATATCCCTGACAGATGATGGGCGAAA
>DKMK01000111.1:0-9196 GCA_002469545.1 Rhodobacterales bacterium UBA7416
CGCTCAGGGGATGGGGTGGGCCGGGTACATGCGGCAAAATTCTCGCATCCATGCTTTGGCTATGTTTGTTTTGGTACTTGATATACCAGCCAATCATGCGTCCAATGCGTTACCCGATGCAAATAAACGTCAGTTTAAAAAGGCATTGAAAGAATTAGCAAAGCAGCCAGATAAGATTTCCAATCTGAAAGAGCGACTGTCGAACCAACGTCTTGATGCCACATAACGCGGGTTTTGCCGTTGCTAAATTACAGAAAGCACCAATTTTATGCGTATTTCATTCCTACATACTGCACAGGTTCACGTGAATACCTTTGATGCTATTTTTCAAACACTCGCTCCTACAGTAACGCTCCAACATCATGTTGCACCTGAATTGTTGGCACAAGCACGCGCCGAAGGGTTGGATGTTGTTCGCGACGAAACAATCGGGATTTTAACCGATCTCGCATCTGCGGATGCGGTGGTTTGCACATGCTCTACATTGGGGCCACTGTTGGATGGGATGACAGGCACACATATTTTGCGCATTGATAGACCTGTGATGGAATATGCCTGTGCACAGGGTGAAAATATTTTGGTTGCAATCTGTTTGGAAAGCACACGAAATTCAACCTTGGCGCTTTTGTCGGAATGCGCGGCGAAGACTAATCAAGATATTTCCACTGACGTTGTGTTGTGCGATTCGGCGTGGCCATTTTTCGAAGCTGGCGAAATCGATCTGTTCGCCGCGCAAATCACCCAGACAATTCAAAACCATTTAATGTGCAATAACAGTTTTGATTGCATTGTTTTGGCCCAAGCATCGATGCATGTCGCTGAACCATTCTTACAGGACTTGGGCATACCAGTCGTATCATCACCGATGATGGCCGCTAAACGCGCGTTGGAAATTGCTCACAATAAATAAGTCAGCACTATTGACTTATAATTAAATCCATACGAACATCATCTCAGAAATGGGAGAGGTCGCTATGGATTGGACACATATTTTAGCCAACCGCAATTCGCAGATGAAAGCATCTGAAATTCGCGAACTTTTGAAACTGTTGGATCAGCCCGACATCATTTCTTTTGCCGGTGGCATTCCTGACGCTGCCCTGTTCCCAAAGACTGAAATCCAAGCGGCCTATACCCACGTATTGGAAAACGATCCCAGCAATGCCGCCCTTCAATACGCACCGTCCGAAGGGTATCCACCATTGCGTGAATGGATCAAATCAGAAATGGCCAAGATTGGTGCCGATTGCGGGATCGACAACATCATGATCACATCAGGCTCCCAACAAGCCCTAGATTATTTGGGAAAGTTATTTTTAAATGCTGGCGACACAGCCTTGGTTAGTTGGCCATCATATCTGGGCGCACTTGGCGCATTTAATGCATATGAACCGCGATATGATCGATTGGACCCCCAAAGCAACCGCCCCGCACAGGATTACGCGGATGCTGCCGCACCGACAGGTCGGGTAAAGTTTGCTTATATGTCCGTTGATTTTGCAAACCCAACAGGCGTTACCTTGGACACCCAAGACCGCGTTAATATTCTTCAACTCGCAACTGATTTGGACATCGCAATCATCGAAGACGCCGCATACCAAGCGTTGCGATATGATGGGGAACCGACAACACCGATTTTGGCGATGGAGCTGGCCCAACAAGGCGACATCGATAAATGCCGTACTGTTTTTACGGGCAGCTTTTCCAAAACCCTATCTCCTGGGTTACGCGTTGGTTGGGTTGTCGCCGCGAAATCGGTAATCGCGCAAATGGTATTAATCAAACAAGCGTCCGATCTACATTCACCCAGTATCAATCAGATGGTTGTGAACCATGTCGCACGTGATTGTTTTGACCAACATGTTGCCAAGGTACGCGCGCACTATCACGCGCGACGCGATGATATGTTAAACGCATTGAAAACTTACATGCCACAGAATGTGGAATGGACACACCCCGAAGGCGGTATGTTCATTTGGCTTACCTTGCCCGACCATATCGATGGCGCGATTTTGTTAGCTGACAGTTTGAAAACACAAAGAGTGGCGTTCGTCCCGGGACAAGCATTTTTTGCTGACGGTTCGGGGTCAAATACCATACGGCTAAACTTCACCAATGCAGGTTCAAAACAAATCGAAATCGGCATCAAACGATTGGCCAAATTGATCCAAACGATGCTGTAACCACCCAATTCTGCGCTTGATTGATAGGGCGATGCGCCCTATACCCCGCTCACTTGGTATGGAAAGGATTCGTATGATTCCGCTTTGTACCTTGGGCCCACAGAATTCGGGTGCACAATATGGGAATTTCTTCTGTCCCAGTATTTCGCATTCATCGCCATCGCGATCCGCATTCCAAAGCCACCCGAAACGTCGATTTGAAACTCTGGCGGGTGCCGCGGCGACCCGAGTGAAGGCCAAGAGCTCTGAGATTGAAAAATCAAAATGCCCCAAAGGGTATAAAGGAAAACGTTATGAACTTGATTGCACAAATCGAAGCAGAGCAAATTGCAGCTCTTGGCAAAGATCTACCAGATTTCAAAGCAGGCGACACAGTACGTGTTGGCTTTAAAGTAACAGAGGGCACGCGCTCTCGTATTCAGAATTACGAAGGCGTTTGCATTGCACGTCAAGGCGGTTCAACAATCGCTGCGTCATTCACAGTACGTAAAATCTCATTTGGTGAAGGCGTAGAACGCGTATTCCCATTGTACTCTACAAACATCGACAGCATCGAAGTTGTACGTCGTGGCCGTGTACGTCGCGCGAAATTGTACTACTTGCGTGATCGTCGCGGTAAGTCTGCGCGTATCGCAGAAAAAACAAACTACCGTCCAAAGAAATAAGCTTCTTGGATTTCAGATTTTAAAGGCGGCCCTCGGGTCGCCTTTTTTGTTTTTATGGTTTGACACGACCGCAACTCAGGGTTTAATTTCCGGCTATATTTTATTAAGAGTTTTTTATGTTCAGCCTTTTTAGACACTCCGTTTTGCACGCAAAACGTATTTTTTGGTTCAGCCTGATTGAATGGACATTTTTCATCGGTGCCATCCTTCTGGTAGCATATAGCGCAGGCTTACTTATTGGCGAAGGTGCGCTCGCGATTTTTGGTTATATCGGAATTGGTTTCATCTTTCTTCCTCTCAGTCAGATTCGCGGTGTTTTACTAAACCTAGGCGAAACAGGTTCACTGGAAGTTGAAAAAATCATGTCTTCCATAAAACTATTGTTCCGTTTTTGGGGGGTGGTCTTAACGGTTCCACTCGCAATTTCCTTGGTCGTTTTACTGCTCGTCTTTCAGTTGGGATTTCTGGGCGATATTGATCTAACATTAGCCGAGAGCGACCCAATAACTTTGATCACGCTTCTTGCCCCAAAGCTCGTCACCAGCGCAGTATTACAACTCTCTTTAGGTTTTGTTTTTCTGGTCTTCTTATTTACATTCAGTTCAAACATGGTGCCATTTACAGCGATTGCAGCAAACCTTGGAACGAAACACAGGGGATTAGATCCCTTTTTCGGCTTTGGCGCTTACAAATTCAAAGCATTTTTCCTAACTTTAACAATATTGATCGTGGATGCTGTCATTTTGACGATCACACTGGGCTTGACGTCCTATGTAATGCTTAATGCGGCACCCTTTGTCGATCTTGATACGCTCGAAGTAAATATCCCGCTATCAATCATCATAATTTGGTCAGCGGCATATCTGGTACTGATCTTTGTTCAAAACATTTGGTTCAGTGCATGCGCCCTACTTTTCACTTTGCACAAGCAGGACGCCGCACAAAACGACATTGATCGCGAACATCAAATGTATGGCCATCAATTCGACGACCAAGATTTACGCTCCCTAAGGCTCGCACGGCAAAAAAGGGTAAACTAATGCTTGCGAGCAAAGGGGATTCTGGTCTATACGCGCCCATCAGATTCAAGTTTGGTGACAGGCAACCGGAAGAGCCGCTGCGTGATTAGCCGAACATTAGGAGCCCAAAATGAAAAAAGAACTACACCCAGATTACCACATGATCACTGTTAAATTGACAGATGGTTCAACTTACGAAACACGCTCTACATATGGTTCAGAAGGCGACGTATTGTCGTTGGACATCGATCCATCAGCGCACCCAGCTTGGACTGGCGGCAACCAAAAATTGATGGATGCTGGCGGACGCGTTTCAAAGTTCAAAAACAAATACGCTGGTCTGGGCTTCTAAGCCAACCACCATACGAATTCTTAAAACGCCGCTTTTCAGCGGCGTTTTTTATTGCGCACGCTCCAAAACTTGCCCATATCTTAGCCTAAAAACGGGCGGTAGATCATGTCAAAATTATTGGTATTCGGAAACGAAAAAGGCGGGGCAGGAAAATCAACCTTGTCCATGCACGTTGCTTGTGCACTGCTGCAAAGCGGTGCCAAGGTTGGCGTGTTGGATTTGGACTTGCGCCAGTTGACCTTACGCCGGTTTTTCGAAAACCGTACTGGCTTCGCCGAAAACCACGCGCCCGACCTACCGATGGCACATGTTGGCAGCATCAATCCCGATTCAAACAACAGCGAAGATCAAGAGTTTCAAAGCGTAACAACAGAATTGATGACGCAAAACGACTTTGTTGTCGTTGATTGCCCAGGCGCATTGACGAAATACAGTGAATTGGCCCACGCCAATGCGGATACACTGATTACCCCAATGAACGACAGCTTTATTGATTTCGACCTTTTGGCGCGAATTGATCCAGAAACCAATGCTGTAAAGGGGCCTTCAATCTATTCTGAAATGGTTTGGGATGCGCGCAAGGCGCGTTCATTGTCAGGTGGAAAACCAATCGACTGGATCGTCGCCCGAAACCGTCTCTCTGCCACGAATATGCACAACAAACGCAAAGTTGGCGAAGCGTTGGAAAATCTGTCCAAACGCATTGGATTTCGTCTGGCTCCCGGCCTCTCGGACCGCGTAATTTTCAAGGAACTGTTTCCCAAGGGATTAACAGTCGCAGACCCAAGCACCCTAACCCACTTACCATCATCAATGTCCAACATCGCAGCACGCCAAGAATTGCGCGACTTGATGATCGAGCTAAATCTTCCAAACTTCAAGGTTGGGTTTTAAGAGCCCGGCTGAATAACGGAACAGGGTTTGTTGCGCGCCTTCAAGCGTGCGCAAGCTTTGCGGGCAGACGACTCGCTGACGCCAACAAACCGTGCACGATACAAATGGCGACCATCAACTTTGGCGCCAATAATTTTACGATGTGCACCTTCCAGTGAACCAAGGTCAGCCAACGCGGTACGCAAAAGCGTTTTCTGCGCTTTATAGCGCGTTGAATACGCCCCCAACTGTACCGACCAACCACCACCGCGTGGCGTGTCCGCACGCGAAACGATGCGGTTAATATCAGGTTCGGGTTCGATGTACCCACGTTGGGTATGTGCAACCGTCACCGCGGCGACAATGGTGTTTTCCGTTTCCAGCGTTGGTGCAGCAGGTGCCAACAAGCCAACGTTCGCTTGCGCGTTACGCGCTGCGTTTGCTTGCGCCGCCGCCAAAATTTCAGCCTCCATCGACTGTAAAACAACAGACGCCATCACAATCGCGGCCTCGTCGAATTTTGGGCGATGTTTTGGACGCGGGCTGTTTGCTGCTGCGCGCGGTGCCTTTATTATAAAACTGTCAGATTTTACCGGTCGCGTTGCGGCGGCCAAACGAGACCCAGAAGACGGTGATGCAGGGGCAGCGCCCTTTGCATATTTCGTTGGTGCACGACCAAAACCCATGTCCAACAATTCAGCAATCCTTGCGTTACGCGTTGCCGATGTACGGCCACCAAAAACAGTTGCAATAATACGTTTGTTGCCACGTTTTGCGGACGAAACAAGATTGAACCCTGCGGCATTAGTATAACCAGTTTTAATTCCATCAGCGCCACGATAATTCGCCAACAATCTACGGTTGGTATTTGGAACTGTGCGCAGACCTGCATCCGTCGTACGACGTGAGAACAGATTGTAATAATCTGGAAAATCATACATCAGATGGCGTCCCAATATGGACATATCGCGCGCCGTAGACAAATGCCCACTGGCCGTTAATCCATGCGCGTTTTTAAACGTTGTACGCTTCATGCCCAATGCTTTGGCTTGTGCTGTCATTTGTGCCGTAAATTTTGCTTCACTTCCAGCGATCGCCTCGCCTAGCAAAGTAGCGGCATCGTTTGCGGATTTCACCGCAGTCGCGCGGATCAGATTTCGCACCGTAATGCGCATACCTTCTTTAAGACCCAATCGCGATGGTGGTTCAGATGCAGCATTGCGTGACGTTTTGATCTTTTTATCCAACGATAACTGACCGCTTTCAACTGCCTTAAACGCCAAATAAAGGGTCATCATTTTCGTCAGGGACGCAGGGTGCAAACGTGTATCTGCGTTGCGCGAATGCAGCACCTCACCTGTGCGTGCATCCATAACAAATGCCGCATAGGGCGCCGCTGTCGCCAGCCCGCCCATAAAAAATAATACTAACGCGAGAACTGCCCCGCTGAATGCCTGTAATCGCATCGGTTTCCCCGATAACTTGTTTCTGCCTCGGCCGCGGATTTTTTATGCGGCTCTTTATGAAGTCAACCTAGCACGCTTGTTTGCGTCGGAAAACTGTTTATTTTCAAAGGGTAGTGATGTGATTCAATTGTGACACACCTTCTAGATAGTGTGTCGAACATCACACGACGTACAACTTGTTGGGTAAGTTTTCACAAAACAGGGCTTTGTCATTGTTGCAAAGGCCCTGTATAAGTTGAGTCCGATGATTGGAAACGGGCATACTTAACACCATGACAAATATCATATTCATGTCTGACAAAGACGACACTGACGTTGGTTTAGCAACCAAGACCAAGCCAAAGACCGAAAAGCCAAAGATGTACAAAGTCATGTTGTTAAACGATGACTATACACCTATGGAATTCGTTGTGTTTGTGCTGGAACGTTATTTTGGCATTGGCAGTGAACAAGCACAAAGTTTGATGATGCAGGTCCATCAAAAAGGCCTGGCAGTTGTCGGTGTGTTTTCACATGACGTCGCTGAAACAAAAGTCATGCAGGTAATGGATTTGGCGCACAAGCACCAACACCCCCTGCAATGCACCATGGAAAAGGAATAGGGCTTAGGTCCGATTTACAATGGCAAACCCAAGTATTCGAATTTCGCTGGCGCTGGACGCTGGCATCCCAACCCCGCCTGAAAAAGGCGCATTGGTTTTTAACGCATTGGACGATGCTGATTACAGCATCCTTGGAAGCCCAATTTGTTTGCAATGGTTCAAACCCACGTGTGATCGATTAGACGCGCTTGGCTTTGAAACAGCACAGTCGACAAGTACAAAATCAAGTTTCGCATTGGTGGAAATTGCCCGATCTAAACCCCAGACTTTAGGGTTAATTGCACAAGCTTATGATGCTCTGGATATCGGCGGTACCTTGGTTGTAAATGGCGACAAAACGTATGGCATAGAAAGCCATCAAAAAACTTTGCGTAAACTGTTCGAAATAGATGGCGTCGCATCAAAGGCACACGGTAAGGTTTTTTGGCTTACGAAAAACACCCGCCCTGACATTTTGGATCAATGGTTACAGGGAATGGCCCCCGTTGAAATCGAACAGGGCTTTCAAACTCAGGCAGGTGTTTTCAGCGCAGGCCATGTTGACAAAGGTTCGATGTTACTGCTCGACAACCTAACCAATCGCATTGGCGGCAGATGCGCTGATCTAGGCGCTGGATGGGGATACCTGTCACGCGCAATTTTGGAACGCAGTGAAAAAATAACATCGTTGGATTTGATCGAAGCTGACTTTAACGCGCTGAATTGCGCCCGATTAAATGTAACGGATCAGCGCGCACATTTCCATTGGGATGACGCAACACAGTTTGCTGGCAAGGGGTACGATTTCATCATTATGAACCCACCGTTTCACCAGACCCGCAAGGCCGAACCAGATATCGGCAAAGCATTCATTGCGAAGGCATCAACAATGTTAGCGCCCAAAGGGCAGCTCTGGATGGTCGCAAACCGTCAGCTGGCATACGAAGAAACGCTGGACGCACATTTTGGACAGGTCACCCCTGTCACCGAAACAACGCAATTTAAAGTGATCAACGCAAGTCGCCCAAAAAAGCCGACACACCGACGCTGATTAGGTTAATATCCGCGTTACCAAAGGAATCAGGAAGCCACGAATGTCTTTTTCAATTCAGGGTAAAACTGCGATTATAACAGGCGCGGCCAATGGTATTGGCTTGGCGATTGCAAAACATTTCGCAGCCCAAGGCGCCAACGTTATGATGGCGGATATCGACGAAGAAAAGCTGGAAATCGAAACCGCTTTACTGTCGAAAGAACATGAAAACGTAAAAAGCTTTGCAGGTGATTTGCGCCAAAAGCTGAGTTTGGCTAATTTACTGTCTGCTACGTTGGACGAGTTTGATTGCGTGCATATCTTGATAAATGCATCCCGTCAGGTTTTGCCATCAAATCCGTTGGAACCCAAAACAGACAGTTTCGAAGCACTATTCAAACAAAACGTACTGTCCAATCTTCGCCTATCGCAAATGGTGGCCAAGCGTATGATCCAACAACGCGAAGATGGTGATGACGTAACCGGCGATGCAGGGACGATTGTGAATTTAAGCTCCATAGCATCAGAACGCACGCACCCTGACTTGCTTGCTTACTCTGTGTCATGCGCAGCACTCAATCAAATGACACGCTCATTGGCCGTAAGTTTCGCGGAAAAAAGTATTCGCGTAAATGCGATCGCAATTGGATCAGTCCAAAGTGCAAACCTGCATGATGTTTTGATTGCAGATCCCGACTTACGCGATGCAATGGAAACCGCGACCCCTCTGGGACGTATTGCCGAAGCACAAGAAGTGGCAGAAGTTGCGCAATTTTTGGCATCTGGCAGCTCTGGATTTATGACTGGCCAAATTCTAACCGTGGACGGTGGCCGTACATTGATCGACCCATTGGATACGCCAGTCCACTAACAAAAACGGCGGGGAAATCCCCGCCGCATTTTCAATACTGTTATTGATTTAGTCTTCGTCGCCTTTTGGCAAGTTAAACAAGCTATCCGCGTCTATTTTTGGCTCTTCTTTCTTTTCCTCAGCCGCGTCCGCGCCAAAGGTAAAGTTTTCAAG
>DKMK01000111.1:9222-13868 GCA_002469545.1 Rhodobacterales bacterium UBA7416
ACCAATTTGCTACGCTCTTCGTCCGAAATCACAGTACCGTCTTTGGCTGCTTTTTTGGCCGCTTTTTGAACTGCTGCGTCTAATTCCAACTGCTTACACAAACCTAATGCAACCGGATCAATCGGTTGAATGTTCGCGATGTTCCAGTGCGAACGATCACGCAATGCTTGGATTGTTGGCTTGGTTGTGCCAACCAATTTCGAAATCTGACCATCGGTCAATTCTGGGTGGAATTTCACCAACCACAGGATCGATGCTGGGCGATCTTGGCGTTTTGACAGCGGTGTGTAACGCGGCCCACGGCGCTTCTCTTCGCCTTCAGCTGCTGCATTATACATCAACTGCATTTTATAGATTGGGCTGTCTTCAGCCGTTTTAATTTCTTCAGCAGTCAGCTGTTTGTTTGCGATCGGATCAAAGCCTTTGATGCCCTGCGCCACTTCTCCGTCAGCGATGCCGTTCACTTCAAGCTCGTGCAAACCACAGAAATCAGAAATCTGTTTGAATGTCAGTGTCGTGTTGTCCACCAGCCAAACTGCGGTGGCTTTTGCCATAATAGGTAGTGCCATAATCTGTTCCTTTTGCATAAACCTGTCCTGTCCGAAGAATCGGGTGTAAGCCGCTTTGGCCTACGAATTATCCGTTTCAAGGGGGGGAATTCTTGCCCTATATAGAGGGGAATCACCAAAAGGAAAAGCCCCATGTTTCGCGTTCTCATACTCGCCCTTTTCACCGCCCTTCCAGCCATGGCAGAAGGCGAGCGCGCCGGAAAGTTTGATTACTATGTAATGGCATTGTCATGGACGCCAAACTGGTGCGCATCCGAAGGGGATCGTAAAAATTCAGATCAGTGTGATGATGATCGTGGATTTGGCTTCACTTTGCATGGGCTGTGGCCACAGTTCAACGTGGGCTGGCCCAGTTATTGTAAACCGGCACAGCGTGCACCATCTCGCAGCCAAACAAATGCAATGGCGGATATTATGGGCTCTGGTGGGTTAGCATGGCATCAATGGAAAAAACATGGCACTTGCTCTGGGCTTTCATCCACGGATTTCTTCGAATTGTCGCGCAACGCATACGCCAAAATTTCACGCCCCGAAGTGTTTCGCAAAATGGAAAAAACCTACCGCGTACCGTCACGGTTGGTTAAAAATGCTTTTTTGGAATCCAACGCGGACTTAGCAGCAGAGAATATTCAGGTAACCTGCAAAAGCAATGCAATCCAAGAGGTGCGCATTTGTTTCACCAAGGAACTGGAATTCACGCGCTGTACGTTTCCGGTACGGAATTCGTGCGGCCAATCAGGGCAATCAATGGCCCCAATTCGCTAAACCCAATCTTATCCAACACTTGCCTGTTCAGCACTGCTGGACAACGCAAAATCCCAATATAACTCGCGCGCATGTGTCCCAATCTTTGTTGGGCCCATATCGCGATCCTCAAAGCGAGCAACAGGCATCACTTTGGCAATATTGCCTGTACAGAATATTTCATCCGCATTGTGGAAATCGTCCAAAACCATAGATGTTTCATGCACGGCGATCCCATCTGCCCGCAGTAACTTAATCACGCGCTGACGGTTTAATCCGTTCAGGAACGTACCGTTCGGCGTCGGTGTGAATACTTCGCCATCTTTCACAGCAAACACATTCGTTGATGCTGTTTCTGCCACGTTGTCGTCAATATCCAGCGAAAGCGCGTTGTTAAAACCACGCGCGCGCGCATCAGACATGATGCGGCCATTGTTTGCATACAACGAACCGGCCTTAGCCGTCGTCATTGCCATGTCTTGGCGTGGGCGGCGAAATGGTGATGTTGTCAGTGAAAATGCGCCAACTTCGGGCATTGGCAACTCTTCGATGCACAAACAAAAACCAGTGCTTTCGGGGACGACATCAATAATGCCAGGCGTGCCTTGGTTCGACCACATCATTGGACGAATATATAATACGGCATCAGGGGCAAACATCGCACACCCTTCTTCACTTAGGTCGAAAACCAGTTGCGCAGTGACCGGTGAAATCATTCCCATAACCTCTGCTGAATGAACAATACGGTGACAGTTCAACATCAAGTCAGGACGTACGCCTTGGAATTGACGCGCACCATCAAACACAGTTGATCCAAGCCAAGATGCATGATCAGCCGCACCGATAATTGGCGTGTTTCCATCGTGCCATTTTCCATTGAACCACGTTACAATTTTACCACCAAGCGCCATAATAATCTCCTATCTGGCGCATGGGTATCGAGGATTTTGATCAAGCGCAACCTTTGCGAACATCCATTTTCAAGCTTACTTGCATATGCACTAATTCACCGTCAGTATTGGTGAAAATGACTATGAAAGTGCTGAAAATGGACAAGAAAAAGGCAATCAGACTTTTCGAAATAAGCGGCTCAGTGCTCGCAATGGCCTATGCGTTATTGATCGCATCAAACACAGGCTATGAGGTCTTAGGGTTTTCATTATTGTTAGTATCCGCATTACTATTTGCAGGATGGGGCTTTTTAGACAAGCGCTGGACATTTTTAGCGCTACAGTTCTTTTACGCAGCATCTGCAATTATTGGTCTCATCCGATGGGGATAAAATGAAAATCGTTCCACTTACAGGTTTAATGGGTGCCGAAATATTTGACGCCGATATGAAAAACCCTGATCATTTCGAACAAATCAAGAATGCTTTTGTACAACATTCTCTTGTCATCTTACGTGCGCAATCTATCACACCTGATGACCACCTACAGTTCGCTAAACGCTGGGGCGATATCAATGTGAACCGCTTCTTCACCGCATTGGAAACACACCCTGAAATTGCCATCGTGCTGAAAGAAGCCGATCAAACGGGCGCAATCGGCGAAGAATGGCATACCGATCACGCATATGATCAGGTGCCCGCACTTGGGTCCATCCTTCACGCCATTCAAACCCCGCCCTTTGGTGGTGATACCGCATTTTGTTCTATGGGCGCGGCATATGATGCCCTGTCAGACAAATTCAAAGATATGTTGACTGGATTACACGCATGGCATTCCTCGCGCCATGTCTTTGGCGAGGCGCAAGCCGACAGCAATGCCGCCGCGTCCGGTCGTATTGGGAATGCGCAAAAGGCGGTTCAGGATGCATTGCACCCCGTTGTTATCACCCACCCCCTGTCTGGTCGCAAAGGTTTGTTTGTGAACCCGCAATTCACGACGCAGATTGATGGATTAGATAAGGCCGAATCCGATGCGATTTTGAATATGATTTACACCCATTGCCAAAAACCTGAATTCCAATGCCGTGTACGTTGGCAGGACGGCGATGTAACGATGTGGGACAACCGTGCAACATGGCACAAGGCAATCAACGATTACCACGGGCATCGCCGCTATATGCACCGCGTTACCGTCGAGGGTGTACCGTTACAGGCGGGTTAACTACGATAGCCAGGGAAATCGGATTTGTGATCGTCGTTGGGCTTTTGAAACCGATCAAATAGCCCCGCAATGCCACGACCAATTGGCGTTTCTTTTAATTTCGCCTTGGTCTTTTCAAACTGCATTACATTCTCGATGCGGCGATCCAAAAACGCCCACGTATCCGCACAACCCTCGGAATCATCACCCAACCAAAACAAAATCGTAGATGAATAAACCGCACTAAGCGTACCCCGCTTAGTGTACCAATTTGCATCGGTGGATGTATCGCCCAGCGCGTTCCAAATCTGATCAACAGTCCCCCAGATTAACTGACCACCCTCGCCCATATTTTTGGTCAATGCGAATAATGTCATGCCACGGCGAACGGCCTCTTTGTTGTCCACGGCCTCGATACGGAACTGCACCATGCGGGCAACTTTTTGCGAATAACGCAAATCAGAAATATCCGTGGATTGATGTGCAGTCAGCATCAGTTGATCACCTTGACGGTGATAAGCCCCAGCCAAATCAATCGCACCACGCGGCGCCGCCTGCGCCGCAAGCCCAGCATCCACATCCGAATCGTTGATCGCCATATCCAATGCGGTTGGTGACCAGCCATCAAATTCCACATGGGGTAGGATTGCCGTAAGCAGTTTGCCGCGGGCGATTTCAATGTGGTCACGTTCGGTTTTTTTATGGTTTGGCATCGTACACCTCTAGAATTTAAAAATTACAACCCATGAAAGGAAAACCGATGGGATGTAACATTGAGCTAAGCACCATCATCGCAGATCCAATTGAAAATATAAACAATTGAAAAGCCAGCATTACAGCAAAGAACCACTTCCCAAAGCCTGAGCTTGCATCAGGTGTAATCAGTTTAGTAAAACCATTCAGAGTGGAACGATCCCCGTATATTGAGAAAAACGTACTTTTTGCAATGTACATGAAGAAAAGAATACCCCACAAACCAAACCACGAATGTGATATTATGATTTCCAGACTACTTTCTGCTTGGCAGCTAGGAAGAAGCAAGCCAAAGAACGTGTCCCGTCCGCCTCTGATAAAATAAACTGTCAGCCCAGCCAGAAAAATCCCCCCATTTAAGCACGCTAACACTTTACCAATTTTCATTCCTCGATACTTGATCCAATCGAGAAGGCCATCTGCCGTCATCGTACTCTCCTGACTAGACAAGTCATTGCCCCCCTGCTATACGCCAATTTCCTGCAATTCT
>DKMK01000111.1:13880-22798 GCA_002469545.1 Rhodobacterales bacterium UBA7416
GGTATCAGTTCGTGATAACAACGTTGACCAAGCGCTTCGTGCGCTTAAGAAAAAATTGCAACGCGAAGGCGTATTCCGTGAAATGAAGCTTAAGCAACATTTCGAAAAACCTTCGATTCGCAAGGCCCGTGAAAAAACGGAATCTATTCGACGCGCTCGCAAGCTAGCTCGTAAAAAAGCACAACGCGAAGGTTTGTTATAAACCCTAGCGTTTAGGTTTTGACCTAACGTAACTTTGAAAACCTCGGCTTTGGCCGGGGTTTTTGCGTTTAGAGGACTTGTTTTCGCAAATGCCGTTCCTACCTACCCATCAGTTAATCAACGGGAGAGTATAAATGAGCGTTCAAAAAGTTATCGAAATTATGTCCGAGTCTTCAAAGTCATGGGAAGACGCGACAAGCACTGGCATCGAAAAGGCATCAAAATCCATCAAAGGCATTTCGTCGTCTTGGGTAAAAGATCAATCTGTCAAAGTTGAAGACGGCAAAGTCACTGCGTTCCGCGTGACATTAAAGGTTTCGTTCGAAGTTAAGTAGTTCTTCGAATGAATGCAGGTCTGCCTTGGGTGGGGTGATCTGTCTGCATGGGTGAATGCAACAAAAGGCGTCCGGGTGGGGCGCCTTTTCGTTTTAGGGATTAATTTTGACCAACGTCAGTTTCATAATACTTGGTTGTTTTCACACCAGGTATTTTTCCAAACTTTTCAGCCAACTTTGCAGGGAACCAAGTCGTTCCCAATTTTTCAAAGCCAGGTAACCTCGACAACATAATCGAAGTATTATTCGCACACATCGCATCGTGCGACGCACCTTGTTGCAAAGCCGCGCGATATGCCAATTCAGCAACTGCTGCGGAAACTGGGATTTCTTGAATTACCACATGATGCGTGTCACGCGCATGAAAAGAATTATAACGCTGCAACACCGCAGGTGTCACACCAAACAACACATCGTTGCGTTCAGGTACAACAGACGAATACCAACGCCCTGCGGGATCGTACATCACACGTTGAGATGCGTTGATCAGCAAAGATGAATGCCCACCCTTGCCGTTTTTATTGCTGATCATTGTCAACAACGTCAACGTCGGCTGACCGCCATGAACATAAGCCGCGCTTTGGACTTTGTCGTCTGAATCATAAATCTCTTTGGCGCAGGCAGATAATGCCAACGCAGCACAAAGCATCAAAATAGGCTTGAAATTCAACATGTGCTGCCCGATTCGATTAAGAGTTAAAGAGCGCCATGAAAATCAAACAACCGATTGAGAAACAACCAACGCGAATTGACCAGCGAATAAAGCCATCAAATGCAGCCTCTTGTGCTGATGTATCCATTGTGCCGTGTTTATGTGCTTTTGCCATGGGGTAACCTCTTTGAATTTAGCGTTACAGTTCTATTTCATAAATTCCAGCATTTGCAAAGGGGGCAGTTAATACATGCGACGCTGTAACTGTAAATCTACGCATTGTGCCACAGGCAATCGAACGATAACTTGCATAAACGAATTACCAAGGGGCCTAATTCAATGACCGACTTTCTGATGCTTGCGTTTGTTTTCTTAATTGCTGGCGTGATCGCTGTGCCAATCGCATCCCGATTGGGTCTAGGCTCGGTTCTTGGATACCTGATCGCGGGGATCATCATTGGTCCAATTTTGACATGGTTACACGTTGACGAAGTCTCCATTCAGCATTTCGCGGAATTTGGCGTTGTTATGATGCTGTTCTTAGTCGGGTTAGAATTGGAACCCAAAGTATTATGGAATATGCGTGGGCGTTTACTGGGCTTGGGTGGCGGGCAAGTTGGGTTCACAACATTAGCAGTCATGGGCGTGGCGATGTTACTTGGGCAACCTTGGACGGTCGCCTTGGCCATCGGTTTGGTTCTGGCCCTGTCGTCAACAGCAATTGTTTTACAGACCCTCGGTGAAAAAGGCCTGATGAAAAGTGATGGCGGACAAGCCAGCTTTTCAGTCCTCTTATTCCAAGATATCGCCGTCATCCCAATGTTGGCCCTGATCCCTTTGCTAGCAATGCCCGAATTGGCAGAAGCCTTAAGCCACGGCGCAGGACACGGCGAAGAGGGTGATCACGGCTCAAGTATGAGCTTGGTTGCTGGATTAAATGGTTGGCAAACAACACTGGTAACTATCGGTGCAATTGCTGCAGTCGGTCTGGGCGCAAACTTCCTAACGGGTCCATTGTTCCGCTTTATCGCGGGTGCGCAGTTGCGTGAATTATTTGTTGCCGCCGCATTGATGATGGTTGTCGGCATTGCATTGCTTATGTCTTTGGTTGGGCTGTCCCCTGCATTGGGTACCTTTTTAGCAGGCGTTGTTTTGGCCAACAGCGAATACCGCCATGAATTAGAAGCAGATATTGATCCATTCAAAGGATTATTATTGGGTCTGTTTTTCATGACCGTTGGTGCAGGCATCAATTTCGCCCTGCTATTTTCAAATTTTGGCTCCATCGTTGGATTGACCGTCGGATTGATGGCAATGAAAGCGGCTGTTTTATTGTTTTTGGCACGCGTCTTCAAAGTTCACGCCGGTGACAAATGGCTTTTCGCCTTAGGCTTAAGCCAAGCAGGTGAATTCGGTTTTGTCTTGTTGTCATTCACCGTGGCCAACGCCGTAATCCCCACCGCAGTTGCAGATCAGTTGTTGCTGATTGTGGCACTGTCCATGTTGTTAACACCTGCCCTATTCATTTTGTACGAACGCGTCATCGTACCGCGTTATACCGCCGATCAACAACGTGAAGCGGATGTGATTGAAGAGCAGAGCCATATCGTAATTGCAGGCCACGGACGCGTTGGTGGCATCGTTGCGCGCATGTTACGTTCTGCGGGCCACACACCGACAGTGATCGATTTCAGCGCCAAACAGCTGGATATGCTCAGCCGCTACGGCATTCGCGCATATTTCGGCGATGCAACGCGCCCTGATATGTTACATGCCGCCGGCATGCACCAAGCAAAGATTTTTGTTGTGGCGATTGATGACAAACATCAAGTTACAGAACTGGTGAAATACGTTCACCAACATTACCCCAATCTGCACATCATAACGCGCGCAAGGGACCGTAATCATGTCTATGATCTATGGGCCGCAGGCAGCCGCGATATTATCCGCGAAACATACGACAGCTCTTTGCGCATGGGACGTTCTGTGTTTCAAGCGTTGGGCGCCAGTGCAGACCAAGCACAGCAAGTGTCAGATGCCTTTAACGCCATTGATCGCAAAGGAATGTTGGCAACGGCATCACATTATGACCCAGACGTTCCATCCCATGAAAATGCGGCATATGTTGCCAAAGTCCGTGAATTAAGCGTGGAGTGGGAAGCGGAACTTGGCCAACAGATCGATGACATTTTAAAGAAGAAGACATGAAAAAGCCCACCGCAAAAGTTGTGGTGGGCCTTAGTTTTAGTTTAAGTCTTTAGAAGCGAAAGTTAACTTTCGCAGAGATCGTGTGTGCCGTCACATCGATAGTACGATTATCACCGGCACTACATGGGCCACATGCTGTATTGTATGGGTGAAGAGCACTGCCGAAATCTGAATACTTGTATTCAACAGCAAACAACGTTTTATCACTCACTTCAAACTCGACACCCGCACCGACCATAAAGCCAAGATGTGTCTTGCGAGAGTGATCATTTGGCGTGGTAATAAGGCTGTCAATTTTCGCTGACGTCAAACCCGATGTTACGTACACTAAACGATTGTCGTAAACTTTGCCGATGCGACCTGACAACGTAACGACGTTCTCAACAGAAACAGCCCAAGTATCAAGATTTGGCCAAGTCGGACTAGCGATTGTTTCGCTCACTTGATCTGGAGTGTAAGAGAGTTCTACGCCAGAAACCATATCGGAACCCAACGCGAAATTATAACCAGCTTGCACACCTAAAACAGGTCCACTTGGGCTTAATTCGCCGTCACCGGAACGACCAAATGTCCACCAACCAGTTGTGGCCGCCATTTCGAGATGTGCGTGCATTGCCGTGGTACCCATGTTCAAACCAGCATACGGGCCAATCCAACTGGCGTTTGCCGCATCATCAGCACTTGCCACACCTGTAGCCAAAGTTGCGGCTGTTAAAATAGTTGTAAATAGTTGTAAATAGTTTCATGAAAATTCCCTCAATTCTCATTTGTTAGAGGTGGAATTAAAGGGAAGTACAAGAAAATACGCCTAAATATACCATAAGTATGAATAAACTGTTGTAAGTTTACCTAAATTTAACATTAACTTCACCCCTAGGTTGAGCTCAAAAAAAACACCTAACCTAGCCGGCGTCATCCGCATCTAAATCCTCGGCCAATTGAAACCCAATACGATTTGGTTCCGCTTGCTCTACGGATTTTGGCTCCGCGACCAACATAACGTTTAACTGATTAACGTGTTGCACCAACTGCATTTTGCTACCTTCACCATCTTCACCGTAAAACGTAACGATGTCTGGCGCGAAAAAACCCATGCCTTGAATTTTCACTGATCCAGCGTCCGAACCCGCGAACCCCATGCCGACCTCATGTTCTCCATCCAGTGTCTTTTCGAACTGTTGAATATACATCACGATACGCTCATATGCCCATTCCGCCGCGCTTTTGTCTGCGGGGGGTTTTTTCGCAACGCTCTTTGGGATCGGCTGATACTCTTTTTTCATGACGCCTTCTGCGTTCAACTTCACCGAATAATTGTGCTGCAGTGCATCAGATTCCGCCAATTCAGCCGCCGTTTTAACTTGGTTATCGGACATCATATTCCCCTTTGGCAGACCAAATCCATTGGCCATGTTCGTTCATTTCTCGGCTGATCTTATCCGCCAATAACAAATGGTTCAAATGCGCAATTGCTTCAACCATCGCCAGCCCGTACTCGCCCTTGCCAATTTTGCGCTTAAACAACACACTAAAACACTCCGCCGCAGTACGCGGCGTTTTCAAATGCTCTACCAAACGGGGCAATGCATGGTGATGATTATCGATCAACTGCTGCAGGCGTGTTGGCAGCCCTTGAAACGGCAACTTATGCCCACCCAAAACCAGATGATCATCCGTCGCGAATTCTTGGAACTTTTCGCATGATGCAATCCATTCTGCCAACGGGTCTGCCATCGGTTCAGTTGGATAAACCCCCACGTTGGGCGAAATTCCAGGTAATATCTGGTCCCCTGCAATCACAACATTATCGGATTGCGACCACAGCGTTGCATGTTCTGGCGAATGCCCGTCACCGGTTCGCACTGTCCAGTTACGCTCACCAATTTTGATTGTTTCGCCCTCTTGAATGCGCGAAAAACCAAGCGGCATTGGATAAACAATATCCGAAAAATTAAACGGCCGGTTTGCTGCGCGCTCGTCATATATCTCTTGATCCATGCCAGCCCCGCGATAAAAATCCAACGTCTCTTGCGGCCATTCTTCTTGCGTATCTACGGTCAGCATCCGCGAATACAACCACGCCGTACGCGTAGTCACGAGTTCAGCACCATGCTCGGATTGAAACCAACCGACCATGCCAACGTGATCTGGATGATGATGTGTCAACAAAACACGCGTAACCGGATCACCGCGTAACGGCCCCGCCATTAACTCCGTCCACAACGTTATTCCACGTTTGGAATGATATCCCGTATCGACAATACACCATCCAGCACCATCTCGGATTGCGTAAACATTGACGTGATCTAACGCCATGGGTAACGGCAAGCGCATCCACAAAATATCATCAGCGACTTGAATTGCTTCACCTTCTGCTGGTGGTGTTTCAAATGGAAAGGAAATTGGTGTCATGGCATGCTCACATTGTTTTTGCATCCGCGCGGCGAACGCTGTATCTGATCTGGCTAACAGAGCCTGCAAGGATTGCAAGCTGAACTAAACGTCAGAGAGCCTATGCAAACTCAAACATTGCGCCCCACCGAAGATGGCTTTGCCACCGCCGCTGATATTTTGACCCACGGTGGATTGGTCGCATTCCCGACGGAAACTGTTTACGGGTTGGGCGGTGATGCACGTAACGGTGCTGCCGTCGCAGGCATCTATGCCGCCAAAGGACGCCCAAGCTTCAATCCATTAATTGTTCACGTTGCCGATTTAAATATGGCACAGGAATTTGCACAATTCGACACCACAGCGTTGGCCTTGGCCGCCGAATTCTGGCCCGGACCGCTAACAATTGTATTGCCTGTTCGCCCAGATACAAGTCTGTCCAAATTGGTAACCGCTGGATTAACCACCGTCGCAATTCGTGTTCCAGCGCATCCAGTCGCACGCGCGTTATTATCCAAATTCGGCGGCCCAATCGCCGCCCCATCCGCCAACCCATCTGGCGGGATCAGCCCAACACGCGCAGCCCATGTGCGCGACGGGCTATCAGATCGCATCGATGCTATCATCAATGGTGGTAAATGCGCAGTTGGCTTGGAATCAACAATTGTAATGCCTGATGATGACGGCGTTCATATTTTGCGCGATGGCGGTATTACAACAGAACAAATCGCGGCGATTGTAAACGTACACGATACAATCGAAACCTCGCATGATGCGCCCACATCTCCTGGGCAACTGGCATCGCACTATGCGCCAAATGCCCGCCTCCGCATGAATGCTCTGATTGCAGGTGACGATGAACATATGATCGGCTTTGGTGAAATTTCCGGCCAGATCAACCTGTCCAGCAGTGGCGATTTAACACAAGCTGCCGCAAACCTTTTCGCATATCTTCATATGGCCGACGAAGACGCGCAAACTTTGGGGAAAACTAAAATTGCCGTGGCACCAATTCCGATGCATGGCTTGGGCATCGCAATCAACGATCGTCTAAAACGCGCCAGCGCAGCACGCGATTAAGCGCGCCCACCTTCGGCAGACAACATTCGCGCATCAATGCCCAGCGTCTTTAACGCAGCATCCCATTTCTCGCCGTCCTCGGTGCCAAACAACAAATCATCGGGCGCATCGCTGACCA
This sequence comes from Rhodobacterales bacterium UBA7416, assembly GCA_002469545.1. Taxonomy (GTDB): domain Bacteria; phylum Pseudomonadota; class Alphaproteobacteria; order Rhodobacterales; family Rhodobacteraceae; genus Amylibacter. Next base: position 20,866 of record DKMK01000111.1, read on the forward strand.
ACCAACCATTCGCTTGGATTTCGCCCTCTAGCTGCCCAGGCGCCCAACCCGAATAACCCAGCGCCAATAAACATTGTTCTGGCCCAGTGCCATTTGAGATATCTTCAAGGATTTCCAAAGACGCCGTCATACCAACGGTATCGGTCACATCCAACGTCGCATCGTCTGCAACGTAATCACGGCTATGCAACACAAACCCACGCCCATGTTCAACAGGCCCGCCAATATGCACGCTGTTCAAATTGATCGGCTGCTTTGGTGAAATCGACAACTGCTCCAACAGATCCGCTAATTCCAAATCAGGGGCCGGTTTATTGATAATGATACCCATGGCTCCATCTTCGGAATGCGCGCACATATAGATAACGGATTTATCAAAATTCGAATCCCCTATGCCTGGCATAGCGATCAGCAGTTTTCCGTCGAGGTTTGTTTCATCTGTCATAATTTAAATTTGGTCACTTGTTGCCTGAAACACAAGGGCAATACGTGCCATAACGCAACACACGCGTAAATGTGACTTTCATTTCAGTGACTAATCCGTATTTTCGCCCTTATGAAACACGTAACCCTTACCGCACTGGCAATGATCAGCATCACCACTTCGTTGTCGGCCAAATCACCCATACTGGGTCTTGATTCAATCGAAGTCATCGCAGGCTGGCGTCAATCCGACGACAGCCATATCGCGGCCATCGACATTCAATTGGAAAAAGGCTGGAAAACATATTGGCGTGTTGCTGGCGGCGGCGGTGTCCCTCCACAATTTAATTGGTCTAAATCCGTAAATATTGCGCGCTACGAAATCAAATGGCCCGCACCAACGGTGTTTCATGACTACGATCAACAAACCATCGGTTACAAAGACAGGCTTGTTTTACCAATCATTTTCCACCCCAAAGATGCCAGTAAACCAATGAAGATATCTGGCACCATTAATTTTGGCGTCTGCGAAAATGTGTGTGTACCCGTGCAATCCGCGCTCAACGCGACCTTGCCCGCACGCGCAACTGTGGGCAAAACGACCATAAAAAAAGCTCTAAAATCGGTTGCCAAAAGCGGAAAGTCTACGGGTGTGACCATCAACAACTGCAAATTCACCCCAGTCAAAGGCGGCTTTGCAATTCAGGCCGAACTCGGATCTAACAACGGATTTCACAAAAACGCAGTTGGTGTGATCGAATATCCCTCTGGCCCAGATGACTGGCTACAACAACAACCCAGCACCACAGCCTATAACGCGCTAACCGCCCATGCCACGCTATATGCTAAAAATGTGTCCTTTATTGACCGCAGCAAATTGCGCGTGACAGTTCTGTCCAAAGGCAAAGCGATCGAAATTCAAGGCTGTTCTTAGGCGCGCTTCCAATTTGCCAATACAAAAGAGATGTAGGCAACAATCACAACGCTGGTAATCCCACCAATAAATACCATCATTGTGGCCGCCAGCGCCGACATATCGCCACCAGAAATCCAAGTCACGAAATCAGACGCCTCCAAGGTCACGGCCAGCGGGGCAACGGTAAACGCAATCACGCCAACAACCCCTAATACTGCCAAAACATACACAGCTTGCGCACGATATGGCACACGCACCCCCATCAACCCACGTCGCAATGACGTGAACAATCGGCCAAAATCCTTTTGCATAATGACCATGGCCGGCACGACCAATAAAACCAAAAACATGCCAAAACCTAATCCGAATGACAGCGTAATAATCGTCGGTTTCAAAAACTGCGCCTGTGCAGAAGATTCAAATAACAACGGCGTTAACCCCAAAACAGTCGTCAACGTCGTCAACAAAACAGGCCGCAACCGATCAGAACAGGCATCAACAATGGCTGGAAACAACCCTCGTTTATCCGCGTATTCATCAATGGTCGTCACCAACACAATTGAATCATTAATGATAATCCCACTCATTCCGATC
>DKMK01000137.1:0-4379 GCA_002469545.1 Rhodobacterales bacterium UBA7416
AAAGAAACGGTGCAAAACCTGATGGCGGTGCGCTTTGGAAATATGCTGTTTGAACCGTTGTGGAACAGCCAGTACGTGGACCATATCCAGATTACAGTGGCCGAGACTGTCGGTGTTGGTGGGCGAGGCGAGTATTATGACAAATCCGGCGCGATGCGTGACATGGTGCAGAACCATCTGATGCAGCTTTTGTGCCTAATCGCGATGGAGCCGCCCTCTAAGTTTGATCCAGACGCGGTACGTGACGAAAAACTGAAAGTGATCCGCGCACTGGATTCGGTGGATCCGCACCATATTGTGCGCGGCCAATATGACGCCAATGAAGACGGGCTTGACTACCGCGAAGCGGTTGGGGACCCGCGCTCGCGCACGGAAAGCTATATTGCGATGAAGGTTGGCGTTTCAAACTGGCGGTGGGCTGGCACGCCGTTTTATTTGCGTACGGGCAAGCGGCTTAAGGCGCGATGCAGTGAGATTACTGTAGTTTTCAAGGAACTTAACCATTCGATTTTTGGCGAACAAGAAGATCACCGCAACGTTTTGTCGATCAGGTTGCAACCAAACGAAGGCATCACTCTGGGCGTGACGATCAAAGAGCCGGGGCCGGGTGGTATGCGGCTGATGGATGTGCCGCTCGATATGTCTTTTGCGCAAACTTTGGGAACAGATACGGATGCGTCCCCGGATGCATATGAGCGGCTGATCATGGATGTGATCCGCGGCAACCAGACCCTGTTTATGCGCGGTGACGAAGTCGAAGCAGCATGGACATGGGTCGATCCATTGCTCCAAGGTTGGTCAGAACGCAAAGACAAGCCAAAACCATATGACCAAGGCGGTTCAGGGCCAGAAGATGCATTAATGTTGTTGCACAAAGATGGCCGTCGCTGGCGCGAAATCTCAAAGTAACCCCACCTTTGAACGCGATGTTAATAGTTCAATCGTAAACAGGCGCATCTTAGAGAGGTGCCCCTGAATGGAATATATTCTGATTATAATTATTTTGGGAATGACGCCTGTAACGGCAGAGTTCGACACAAATTATGCATGCCGAGAGGCTGGCAAAGCGGTAATCGCTGACTTCCCCAAAGAAGGGGCAGCCAAGTTTTATTGTTTCCCCAAAGGGTCTTAACCGCGGCGGCGTTTACGACGGCCACCACCTTCGCCCGAACCACCTGTGTTAAAGTTCACGTTGGGTAGGGTGACATGTGTTTCAAGAATTGGGAATTTTTCGGCTGAATTTGGGATTGCCGATGCGTTGACGAAATGCTCTTGAAAACGTGGTTCAATCGCCGTTTCGATTTTGTGGATTTCTTTCACCACTTGTTCGATGTCTTTGCGCGCGGCACGGTTCAACAAGGCAATACGCGCACCAGTACCGGCGGCATTACCTGCCGATGTGACTTTGTCCAACTGGCAATCAGGGATCATACCCAAGACCATGGCGTGTTTGGGGCTGATATGCGCACCAAAGGCTCCCGCCAAAACGATACGATCAACGTTGTCGATTTCGAATTTATCCATCAACAAACGCGCACCCGAATACAAAGCGGCCTTGGCCATTTGAATTTCACGGATGTCGCGATTTGTGACGGTAATCTTTGGGCCACCCGTGGCGGTGCCATCATGCACCAAATACGAATAAGTACGCCCATCAAGGAAACAACGCTCTGTACCAGTTTGTTCGGGGTTCCCAATTAAACCTGGGCCATCAACGATACCAGCCATGCGCATTTCAGCGACCATTTCGATAATCCCTGATCCGCAAATCCCCGTAATACCACTCGATAGTATGGCAACATCAAAACCCTCTTCATCGGACCAGATATCAGATCCAATAACGCGAAAGCGGGGCTCTTTTGTTACGGGATCAAACTCAACGCGTTCGATTGCGCCGGGCGCTGCGCGTTGACCTGACGAAATTTGTGCACCCTCAAATGCAGGGCCGGTGGGTGATGAACAAGCCAGAACCTTATGCTTGTTACCCAACAAAATTTCAGCATTCGTGCCTACGTCAACCACCAGAACTAAATCCTCAGATGTGTTCGGGGATTCCGACAATGCAACAGCTGCCGCATCAGCGCCAACATGGCCCGCAATACATGGCAACAGATATACACGCGATGCTGGATGGATATTCGTGATGCCAAGGTTTGTTGCAAACGTTGCAATTGCATCAGACGTGGCCAATGCGAACGGGGCTTGTCCCAATTCGAATGGATCAATGCCCAAGAAAAGGTGGTGCATAACTGGATTACAAACAAATACGGCATCCATGATCAGCGATGGGTCAATTTCAGCCTCGGCCGCGATTTGAACGAACAATGCGTTCATACCATTGCGTACCGCATTCGTCATTTCAACATCACCACCAGCGTTCATCATCGAATAACTGACACGCGACATCAAATCTTCACCAAATCGGATTTGCGGGTTCATTATGCCAGATGACGCCACAACTTCGCCTGTTTGTAAATCACACAGATGTGCGGCGATTGTGGTTGATCCCAGATCAACCGCCATCCCGTAGATTGAACCCTCATAATAGCCGGGCCAAACATGAACGACACGCGGGCTGACCACATCATCCCCCAAGTGAACGGCACATGTTACTTTCCATTCGCCTTTGCGAAGGGACGCTTGAAGGGTTGAAAGGATTGAAAAATCTGCTTCAAGCTCCGGTAAATCCCAATCAGCACGCAAGGCTGTAATCAAGCGTTCCAAATCACCAGATGGTTCGTGCATATCGGGTTGTTCGACTTCGACATAGAACAGCTTGGTTGTTGGATCCATAATAATGTCACGTGCTTCGGCGCGCTTGCGAACAACTTGTTTATGGACTTGGCTTTCTGGCGGAACGTCAATGACGACATTCCCTTGCACGGTCGCTTGGCAACCCAAACGGCGACCATCAATCATGCCACGCTTGGATTTATAACGCTCTTCGACTGAATTCCATTCGCTAATCGCATCAGGTTCAACCGTGACACCGTGTTTTGAAAACTCGCCATACGACGGTGTGATCTGACAACGTGAACAAATACCGCGTCCACCACATACACTGTCCAGATCGACACCCAATTGGCGCGCTGCCGTTAGGATAGGGGTGCCAACAGGGAAATTTCCACGTTTGCCCGATGGTGTAAAAACCACCAGTGGATCATTTTGCTCGCTCATGTTGTGCCCTTTTTAATGCAGTGTTTTGCACAAGATACGCCAGTCTCGAAAAGAGTAAAGCGAACTTACGTCAAAATATAGTCCGTCAGCGCCATCAATCGCCTAACAGGGCATAAAGTGCATCAAAGTCGAGCGGATCGTTATTCATCGAAAGATTTCCAGCTGAATCCAACGGCCATTCTTCCTTTGGGCGATCCCAATAAAGTTCAATGCCATTGTTGTCTGGATCGCGAATATAAATAGCTTGGGACACACCGTGATCAGCAGAACCGTCCACAGTCCAGTCCGCGCGACCCAATTGCTGTAATACTTGCGCCAAGTCTAACAAGGTTGGGTATAATAGCGCCAAATGATACAGACCCGCCGCACGTTCAGGGGCAGGTGGCGCATTTTTAGAGTGCCACGTATTGAGCCCAATATGGTGGTGATAATCCCCAGCCGCCAAAAACACGGCCGCATCGCCATATCTTTGGGTAATCGTTAAACCAAGAACACCAACGTAAAATTCCAAAGATCGATCAATATCGGAAACCTTTAGGTGCACATGGCCAATCGCAGTGCCAGCAGGCGCGGTATAAGGGGATGTCATTTTTAAATCCTTCGTTTTCGACACTCTGTATCCACAATGGCTTCATGACAACGGTATTGTTGGCAAAAGATAGTTGCCAAAAACGAAACAATGGGTGTTGTGAACAGGTCGAAAAAAAAGGGCGCCAAAACGGCGCCCTTTGTATTGTTACTTAACCACGACGGCGGCGACCACCTTCGCGACCGCGCCCACCGGCACCAGTTGACGCATTTGGATCTTTGTTTGTGCGGATCCATTCAGAACCGTTTGCATCGTTGTTGGTCAGGAAATTGGCAGCGCGGATGGCTTCCATTTCCTTACCTGAACGGGCTTTGGTTGATCCCATGCCAGTGATGTTGGCAAACAACTCCATGTCGATGTCGTCAGGAACAATAATGCCAGCAGCAGCCAATTCATCCAGCTTTGCTTGCAGCTTTTTAGGGCCAATAGGCAGGGCAACAGGGTTCATAATCGCCGATGTCATACCAGCAGCCATTGCCATTGGCAGGAATGCGTTGTTGATACCGTGACGGTTTGGCAAACCAAACGAAATATTCGATGCGCCACATGTCGTGTTCACACCCAACTCTTCGCGAAGGCGACGAACCAATGCAAAAACCTGCAAACCAGCGGT
>DKMK01000137.1:4444-10360 GCA_002469545.1 Rhodobacterales bacterium UBA7416
TAATCTGCGGCACGTTCAACGATCTTTTTCGCAACTTCAAAACGCACATCTGGGTCTTCAGAAATACCAGTGTCGTCATTTGAAATCGCAACAACGGGCACGTTGTATTTCTTTACCAACGGTAAAACCCATTCCATGCGCTCTTCTTCGCCAGTCACGGAGTTCAACAACGGGCGACCTTCTGCGGCTTTCAAACCCTCTTCCAATGCACCAGGCACTGAACTGTCGATACACAACGGCACATCACAGATCGCTTGAACACGCTCGATTAATTCTTTCATCAATGGCGGTTCAACAAAGTTGTTGTCGGCGTAACGTGGATCTTCGGCCATTTTGTTGGCGAAAACCGCACCTGAATTGATGTCCAAGATTGTGGCACCAGCCAGCACTTGTGCCAGCGCGTCTGCTTCAACAGTTGAAAAATCGCCCTGTTCCAATTCCAGCGCCAATTTCTTGCGTCCAGTTGGGTTAATGCGTTCACCAATCACGGCAAAGGGTTGGTCAAAACCAATAATGGCTGTTTTGGTTTTGCTCTCAACGATAGTTCTGGTCATTGTTTTGATCCTTTAGGATTGATTTGCAGGAACGGCAGAGGCGCCGCCATTTTCCATTGCCCAAGTAGCATTAGTTTTAATGCCACCCAATGGAAAAAAATGCACATTTGTTATGAGGAAATTAGGATTTGAAGCTTTGTGCGCGGCTAAGTCGGTCAAAAATTCGTCTGGTTTGAATGGTAACAGCAATTTTGTGACATCTTTGGCACGACGTTTCAGAACCCGTAGGGATGCGCCAACGCCACAAGCCATCGAGAACTTAATCATGGTTTGCAATTTGGCAGGGCCCGCAACACCGATATGGATCGGAATGTCGATACCAGACGCCGCCATGCGATCGGCCCATTCGATAACGGGGCCAGATTCGAAACAAAACTGCGTGGCCATTGCCATTTTCGCGTTCGTACGCTTGGAAAACTCTTGTTTCCATGAAATCGCAGAATCGACATTCGCGGTTGTGCCATCTTTGTCGATGTCCATGTTACCTTCGGGGTGGCCTGCCACATGCAAATGCGTAAACCCAGCTTTGTCGAATTCACCGGTTTCCAGCAAATCCATTGAACAATGGTAATCACCATATGGTTTATCAACGCCACCAGCCAACAAAAGCGCCTGCTTTACATCCGCTTCGCCTTGGTAACGTGCAATCCAATCGGACAGCGTCGCTTGGTCCTTGATGATGCGCGCTGGAAAATGCGGCATCACATCAAAACCTTCGTTCTTAAGACGCTTGGCTGTATCAACCATCTCTTCGATTGGCGTGCCTTCGATATGCGCCACATATACGCGTGTATTTTGTGGCAAAAGATCGCGAAAGTCGTCAATCTTTGCCGCAGTGCGTGGCATGACTTCAATCGAGTAATCTTGAAGTAAGGATTCGAGCATAGGATTGACCTGTGGCGCATCATTAGACGAAAATTTCAAAATAGACATTGGCGATCCTTTTGGAGTTTACTCCCAGCCGTCGTTGGCGATGAGAGATTTAATCTTTTCTTGGTCGTATTCTGCTTCAAGGCGGGCCGCTTCGCTTTTTGCGACTTCTTCTTGATCACCTTCGACTTCGACAGGATCAGATTTGCGCCACGCGGCCAAATATGCATCGTCGCCTGCCGCACCGGTTTTCATGGCAGCGCGATCAATTGCCTGTTCAAAACGTTCAGGCAGTTGAACTTTGGCTGCACGACGGCCTTTGCCAACGATGACTTGGGCTGGGATGTCGCGCCAAAAGACAGTAATAAGATTCGGCATATTGTAAGTTCCTTTTTTTCTTACCCTAGGGATTAGCAGTCAGTTAACAGAAACGAATTTCGACTGCATTGCGAAATTTGCGACACTTTGCTGTGAAAATGTGAATTCGATTGCACCACACCAAGTAGGGGCGTAAGTTTGATAAATGAGCGGGTGCGAAAAAATTTCAGCGCAGGCATTGGCCGCGCCAAGTATCGTGGCTGAAAAAGCCCCGCTTTTTGGTGCGCTAGATTTGGGGACAAACAGCTGTCGCATGCTCATCGCACGACCCGTCGGCAAAGAGTTCGAAGTCGTTGATGCATTTTCCAAAACGGTTTATTTGGGCAAGGGCTTAGAAAGCTCAGGCCGATTGTCTAATTCAGCAATGCGCCGCACGATTTCCGCATTACATGTTTGCCAAAATAAATTACGTCGAAACGATGTTAAACATTTTCGATTGGTCGCCACAGCAGCGTGTCGCCAAGCAGTCAATGGTCGTGATTTTGTCAAACGTGCACGCAAAGAGGCGCGTCTGAAACTAGAAATCATTAAACCAGCCGAAGAAGCGCGATTAGCAGTCGTCGGAAGTGCAAGCCATGTGAAATCAACGACAGAACAAGTGTTGGTCGTTGATATCGGTGGTGGCTCAACTGAACTGGTTTGGTTGGATTTAACAGGCGTTCGCCCCGAAGATCGTCGCGGCGCGATGATGCGTATTCCAGGTGAGTTGAAAAAAACCAAAGAAGTGGACGGTTATGCAGGCGTAAAAGTTGTCGATTGGATTTCGGTACCATTTGGCGTGACCACATTGAAAGATCAATTCAATGAAGTAGAGGAAGACAAAGCAGCATTCGCAATGATGTCATGGTATTTCGAAGAGTTTATCGCTCAATTCGGGCCTGTCAGCGATGATTTCACGTCAAGAAATTTACCAAACTTTCAAATCATTGGCACATCGGGAACAATCACAACCGTTGCGGCAACCCAAATGGGATTACCGCGCTATGATCGCAAACGTGTTGATGGCTATGAAATGACATCTGCCCTCGTTGAAGCAGAAATCGATAGATATCTACTTGGCGGCCCCGAATGGCGAGCAAAAAACCCATGTATTGGCGAAGGACGCAAAGAATTGATTATGTCTGGCGCCGCAATTTTACACTCAATCTTAAGCGTCTGGCCCACTGATTTGTTGACTGTTGCCGATCGCGGCCTACGCGAAGGAATTTTGTATTCGCAGATGGTCAAACAAGGTTTCTTACGCTAAAGACCCGCACATGGTTGAAAAAAAGAAAAATACATCCGGTCGTGGACAACGTGATTTGCAAGTGCGGGTTAAAACCGCAAAGGGCAGAAAGCTGTCGTCGACACTGTGGTTGAAACGTCAATTAAACGACCCTTATGTCGCCCGTGCGAACAAAGAGGGATATCGTGGCCGCGCCGCATTCAAAATCATGGAAGTGGACGACAAGTTTCGCTTTTTGGTTCCCGGTGCACGCGTTGTTGATCTTGGCTGCGCGCCAGGTGGTTGGTGTCAGGTTGCGGTTAAGCGTGTGAATGCCACTGGTGAAAAACAGGGCAAACGCGTCGGAACCATTCTGGGTGTCGATCTACAAGAAGTTGACCCAATCGAAGGCTGTGAAATTCACGTTCTGGACTTCATGGAAGACGACGCAGACCTCAAAGTTAAAGATTGGCTGGGTGGTAAAGCGGACGTTGTGATGTCCGACATGGCTGCCAGCGCATCTGGTCATAAACAAACGGACCACTTACGCATTATGGCGCTATGTGAAACGGCCGCTTACTTCGCATTTGACGTGCTCGAAGAGGGCGGCACCTTTGTTGCCAAAGTTTTGGCCGGTGGCGCAGAACATGATTTGCAAAAACTGCTCAAAGAGAAGTTTACAAAAGTGTACCACATGAAACCGCCAAGCAGTCGTCAAGACAGCTCAGAAAAATTCGTGGTCGCAACTGGCTTTCGCGGTTAACTGCGTTCGTGGAAAATAAAGCCCAGAAAGTTCAACAATAACTGCGCTGCCAAAATGGCAGTGCCCTCGGTTGGATCATACGCTGGTGCGACCTCGACCAAATCAATGCCAATGATGTCATGCGTTTTGCTGACTTGTTGCAGGATTTCCAAAACCTCGTAATACATAAACCCGCCATGGCTTGGGGTTCCTGTACCCGGCGCAATTGATGGGCAAAATGCGTCGATATCGATGGTAACGTATAAACGGCCACGTGGAATACGTCGCGCGGCCTCTTTGGAACCAATTTCGCGAATTTGGCGCACAGACAGAATATCTGATCCCATAGAGCGCGCATCTTCATATCCTTCCTTGGCGGTAGAGCTGACATTGCGGATACCAAATTGCGACAGCCCCGTAATATATGGTTTTTCAGCGGCTCGACGCATTGGATTGCCGTGGCCATAACGCACACCGTGGCGCTCATCGACGAAATCAAGATGGGCATCAATTTGTAAAATATGAAAATCCTCCTCGCCATCAAATGCATTGATACACGGGATATTCACCGAATGATCGCCACCAATCGTGACGGGCAGGGCACCAGCATCTAATGCCGCACGCACAGCAACTTGGATATTGGCGTGGCTTTGCAACGTATCTGTGTGGATGATGTCGGCGTCACCCATGTCAACGATTTGAACGTCCGCACCAAGGTATGTTGCATCATCCTCGTGATCATATGCACCAGCATGCCCAAACGAAAATAACGTAGATGCTTCGCGAACGGCGCGGGGGCCAAATCGTGCACCAGATCGATACTGCGCACCAAAATCATAAGGCGCGCCAATGATGGCAACATCTGCATCCAATTGTGACCAATCTTCGACGTATGGTTTTTTGCCAAATGTTGCGATGCCAACAAATGGTAAATTAAGACGTCCGCTTTCGTATCCATGGCTCATTTTATCGCTCCTTGTTGAAATGAGGTTGCGTCACATGGCGATAAGTTTCAATACTGAAAATATGAAAAAACATATTCCTTTTTACCGCCGCACGCCGCCTGCATTATTTCCATGTTTGTTGGGGTTGATTGGGTTCGCACTTTTGTGGACCAAAATGGCCGAATTTGGCGCACCAATCTGGATCGGCGAAGCATTAAGCGCAATCGCATTTGGATTGTTTGGTTTTACCTTCGCCTGCTATGTCTTCAAATTAATTCTCCGCCCATCTGTTGTTTTAGATGATCTTAAAATTGGCCCAGCGCGGGGTGCTGTTTCGGCGGGGTCTGTTTGTTTGATGTTATTGGCCGCATTAATCCTGCCATACGACTTTCGCGTTGCCGCTGTCATATGGTGGATCGGGATTGTATTGCAGGTTGTGTATTTGCTGTGCGTGATCGCGACCCTCAAAAGCGTTGAAAACATGCGCGCGACACTGACACCCGTTATTTTATTGCCTTTTGTTGGGTTTATTGTGGCGGCGATTGCAGGGCCGCAATTGGAATTCCGTGGCATTTCAATCGCATTCTTGGTGCTTGCAGCACCTTTGTATTTTTGGATCGCAGGCGAAAGCCTATTAAACGCCAAAACACGCGGTGTAGAGCCGCCCAATCGCGCAGGCTTTGCCATTTTATTGGCACCACCCAGTGTTTATGCTGTGGCTTCGTATTTCATTTGGAATGACGCTGTGTTTTTCTGGTTTTGGCTGGCGGCTTTATGTGCAGGCATTGCCTTGGTTCCCTTTATCCCGTGGATGGTACGTGGTGGATTTAAGCCAAGCTGGGGCGCGTTTACCTTTCCAGCGACGTCATTCACCACTGTGATGATGCTCGGCGTTCAATCTGGCATCACATGGTCAGTGATCCCCATGGCGATCGGTGTGGCACTGTGTTCAGTATTGGTGCCATATGTTGTCTTCAAAACCTTCCGCGCTTGGGGTGCAGGAAAATTGGCCGAGGCAACAAAAGCCGCTGTCGCTTAGAAAGATGATGATGATCGCCATTTTCAAAATTATATGTGGCGTCTTTATCATTGGTTTTGGCTGCTGGGGCATTCTCGCAATATTTTTTAAAATCAAAGGCTTGTTAGGTATTTTTGCCCTGATGTGCTGGGCTATCGTGTCACTAACGGCACTTTATTTTCTGCTTTCTGGCACTGGCGGAAAAA
>DKMK01000077.1 GCA_002469545.1 Rhodobacterales bacterium UBA7416
CCACGTGGGTTACGAATGTGCTGGCACTGTCGAATTCCTGATGGACATGGACACACAGGAATTCTTCTTCATCGAAGTAAATCCGCGTGTACAGGTCGAACACACAGTGACAGAAGAAGTCACAGGCATCGACATCGTACGCGCCCAAATTAAAATCGCCGAAGGCAAAACATTAGCTCGCGCAACTGGCGCTGCATCCCAAGAAGACATCAAGTTAAACGGCCATGCCCTACAAACGCGGATCACAACAGAAGATCCACAAAACAACTTCATCCCCGATTATGGCCGCATCTCGGCCTATCGTTCGGCGACAGGTCTGGGCATTCGATTGGATGGTGGTACAGCCTATTCAGGCGCGGTAATCACACGCTATTACGACAGCTTACTTGTTAAAATCACCGCCAAAGCATCCAGCCCAGAAAACGCCATCGCACGTATGGATCGGGCCCTGCGCGAATTTCGTATTCGCGGCGTTTCAACAAACATCGCATTCGTGATTAACTTGTTGAAACACCCAACATTCTTGGACAACAGCTATACCACCACATTTATCGACAACACGCCTGACTTGTTCAATTTCAAACCACGCCGCGATCGTGCAACGAAAATTTTAAACTACGTTGCCGACATCACAGTTAACGGCCATCCTGATGTGTTGGATCGCCCAAAACCTGATGCCTTGGCCAAAGCACCAAAAGCACCGCTGCACCGCGCGCCAAAACCAGCCTATGGTACGCGCAACCTTCTAGAAGACAAAGGCGCCCAAGCCGTTGCTGACTGGATGGCGGATCAAAAGCAATTACTGATCACTGACACGACGATGCGTGACGGGCACCAATCTTTGTTGGCAACGCGCATGCGTAGCTTTGACATGATCAAAGTGGCCGATGCCTATGCTCACAATCTGCCGCAACTGTTCTCGATGGAATGTTGGGGCGGCGCGACGTTTGATGTGGCTTACCGTTTCTTACAAGAATGCCCATGGCAACGTCTGCGCGATCTGCGCCAGCGGATGCCAAATGTCATGTCGCAAATGTTATTACGTGCATCAAACGGCGTTGGTTACACAAATTACCCAGATAACGTCGTCCAAGAATTTGTACGCCAAGCTGCGGATACAGGCGTTGATGTATTCCGCGTTTTCGACAGCCTGAACTGGGTTGAAAACATGCGCGTGGCAATGGACGCCGTCGTTGAAAACGGCAAAGTCTGCGAAGGCACAGTTTGTTACACTGGTGACATCTTAAACCCAGATCGCGCCAAATACGACCTGAACTACTATGTCAAAATGGGCCAAGAGCTTAAATCCGCAGGCGCGCATATATTGGGCCTCAAAGACATGGCAGGTCTACTTAAACCTGCAGCAGCACGCGTATTGGTCAAAGCGCTAAAAGAAGAGGTCGGCTTGCCGATCCATTTCCACACACACGACACATCTGGCATTGCAGGCGCGACAATTCTCGCCGCCGCAGATGCAGGCGTTGACGCCGTGGATGTTGCAATGGACGCATTTTCTGGCGGCACATCACAACCATGTCTTGGCTCAATCGTCGAAAGCTTGCGTCACACGGATCGTGACACAGGTCTAGACATCGAAGCAGTGCGTTCCATCAATGATTACTGGGAAGGCGTGCGCGGCCAATACGCTGCATTTGAATCCGGTCTTTCTGCGCCCGCATCCGAAGTATACCTTCACGAAATGCCAGGCGGACAATTCACCAACCTAAAAGCACAGGCACGTTCACTCGGCCTAGAAGATCGCTGGCCAGAAGTTGCCCGTACTTACGCGGACGTTAATCAAATGTTCGGCGATATCGTCAAGGTAACACCCTCTTCCAAAGTGGTCGGCGACATGGCCTTGATGATGGTAACCCAAGATCTAACACGCGCCGCCGTAGAAGACCCTGAAACAGACGTCGCCTTCCCTGACAGTGTCGTCGACATGATGCGCGGCAACCTTGGTCAACCCGAAGGCGGTTTTCCAGACACAATAATCAAAAAGGTGCTGAAAGGCGAAAAGCCAGACACATCACGCCCCGGCGAACATCTGAAACCCTTGGATTTAGATGCAGAGAAAGCAAAGCTTTCCGATCTACTCGAAGGTGCCACAGTCGACGGCGAGGATTTGAACGGTTACCTGATGTACCCCAAAGTATTCTTGGATTATATGGGGCGTCATCGTGAATACGGCCCAGTGCGCACTTTGCCTACAAAAACATTCTTTTATGGCATGAAACCACGCGACGAAATCAGTGTCGAAATTGATCCCGGAAAGACGCTGGAAATTCATCTGGTCGCAGTGGGCGAAAGCGACGAAGACGGCCAAGCACGCGTCTTCTTTGAGCTCAACGGCCAACCACGTACCGTACGTGTAACCGACCGATCCAAGGCAGCCACCACCATCAAACGCGCCGTCGCTGAAATCGACAACGCCGCACACATCGGCGCACCAATGCCAGGCGTCATCAGCTCTGTTGTGGTTACGGTGGGTCAAGCAGTCAAAGCAGGCGATCTGTTATGCACAATTGAAGCCATGAAAATGGAAACAGGTATCGCAGCTGAAAATGACGGTGTGATCAAAACGATCCACGCACCAGCCGGTTCACAAGTGGACGCCAAAGATCTTTTGGTCGAGTTCGAAGTTTAAATCCTATTTTGGGCAAGATCTTTTTCTTGCCCAAATATCCGCCCCGCAGGGCACACGCGCGTCAGCGCTCATAAAAATGCGAAGCTCAATCTACCGAGATGCCCGCGCAATCACGCCAACAGCAACCATTCCAACCAAGATCACAACAATCGATGCACCCGACGCCCCTTGGATATCCTCCAGCGACGCCGCATTATAAATTTGGGTGGCCAACGTTTCGAACCCAAATGGGCGTAACAACAAGGTGGCAGGTAATTCTTTAATACTGTCAACAAACACCATCAAAACGGCAATCAATAAAGACGTCCAAATCATTGGAATGTGAACCCGCCCCAACACTTGGGTTGGGCGCAACCCCAATGAACGCGCCGCGTCCCCGATGTTTGGCGAAAACCGCCCCATCGCACTGTCGACTGATCCAAATGCCAATGCAAAAAACCGCACAGACAGTGCAAAAATCACCGCGGTCGCGGTGCCCGTCAATAACAATCCAATATCAGCTCCGGTCAGGGCTTCGACTAGGTCAGCCAAATTACGATCAAAAAATGCCATCGGAATTAAGATCCCCACCGCCAAAACTGCACCTGGCGCCGCATACCCGATGGTCGCAACAGGTGCCAATAATTTGGGTGCATCCGAACGCGACGACCGAATGGCAAAGATCAAAACCAATGCTGCCCCTACTGTTACAACAGCGGCAACCAAACCCACCCAAATTGATGTCCACGCCGCACGTAAGAATACTGGATCAGACCATAAACCACTTACACTCAGCGCATGTTCAAACATGATCGCAAACGGCATGATAAACCCAAACAACACCGGCAATGCACACAAGAAACTGACCAGAATGCCACGCCCCAACGGCAACACGTCACGCACAGGTGGCGTCGATTGATTGTGGCGTTGATGCACACGCATCTTGCGTCGTGAATACCGTTCCAAGATGACTAAAACCATCACCACGCCAAATATCACCACTGCTATCTGCGCGGCGCCGCCAACGTTCGAACTCTCTAACCAGACTGTAAAAATACCCGTGGTCAGAGTCTGTACCGCAAAAAACTCAACCGCGCCAAAATCATTCAACGCTTCCATCATCACCAAGGCTGTGCCGATTGCAATCGCTGGGCGTGCCAGCGGTAATGCAACGGCCCAAAATGCCCGCACTGGCCCAGCGCCCAATGCGCGTGCCACTTCGATTGTGCGGCTGGATTGCTCGCGAAATGCGGCGCGTGCCAGCAAATAAACATAGGGGTATAATGACAATGAAATTACGAAAATCGCAGCACCGCGTGATCGTACTGCTGGGAAATAATAATCCCGTGACGTCGCCCAACCAAACCAATCACGCAACACCGTCTGCGCAGGCCCAGCATATTCCCAAAAGTCCACAAACGCATAGGCACCGATATATGCAGGGATCGCCAATGGAAATAACAATACCCATTCCAAAACACGGCGCATTGGAAACTCTTTGGTCACCACCATCCATGCACAAAACGTACCAATAACGCTGGCGCATAATGCGACGGAACCCATGATAATCAACGAATTGCGTAAATACCGCGGCAGGCTGGTGGCCATCAAATGCGGCCAAATATTCTCGGTGGGGAAAAATGCCAACCATATAACAGCCAAAATTGGCATCACGACCAATCCCGCAATCACCACAGCGCAAACCGCCCAGCGATCCCAAATTAGCTTATGTTTAACATATTTTGACATATAAAACTCTGTGCCCTTTGCATCGCAATTACACCTTGGGCAATTCGATGTCTAGCAATGGACAAACATATGGGTGAAAGATATTGGTATCACCATGGATATACGCATTTTTATCGGCGCTCATCGTACAGCTGGGCTGCACATTGAAAACATACTGGCCCAAAACGAAACGCTTTTGGCGGATCAGGGCATTATTGTCGCATCGCACGCGCTTCAACTTTCGGCGTTCAAGAACGCCACTCTTGCATTAGATGCAGGTGACAAACAACAAGACGTCAGCGATGCGTATATCAATGCGCTGACCAAAGGTGCCGACTTCGAAAAGTTGATCATCTTGGACAGACGACGTTGCGGTTCCGTAACTCGTCCAGCGCGCAAAAACTTAATCTTTCCACAGGTGCGATATTCATTGGGGCGTTTTTCAAAATACCTGCCCGCAGACAGTTATCGTTTTTTCATGGGTCTTCGCGCACCATCAACTTTCTTGCCGTCCTGCTACTCAGAATCGCTCACCCACGCCAAGGTCGAAACATTCGATGACTTCCTTGAAGATACCGATTTACGCGCACTGCGCTGGTCTGAAACTTTGGAACGCATTTTACGCTCTTTTAGCGATGATGAAGCAGAAGAATCACAAAAAACAAAACTGGTCACATGGCGCTTTGAAGATTACCCACGCATGTGGCGCGATGTTGTCGGGTCATTATGCGGCATCGAAAACCCACAAGATTTGGTTGGTGACGCTTTGCCCGTAAACCAAGGGTTATCCTTGTACGGATGTCAGTTGATGTATCAATATCTACAAGAACACGAACCCAAAGCACCAGGCGACTTCAAAAAAGTCCGTGACGCGTTTTTAGAAAAATTTGCTCACCAAGACGAAATGGATCCAGATCCAATCGGCCCGCCAGAATTCATTGAATCCTTGGATTACGCTTATGATGATGATTGGTATTACATTCAACGAATGGAAAACGTGGTTGCCCTTTCGGCCCAACCACGCATTTAAACTCTGATCAAAAGACTACATGCCCAACGCTTCTTTGTACAATTCCAGAACCGCTTCTTCTTCGGAAATCTCGTGCGCTTCGCGTTTGCGTAGCGCAACCAATTTACGCAAAACTTTTGTATCGTAACCACGACCTTTTGCTTCTGCCATCACTTCTTTTTGTTGATCCGCGATGTCTTTCTTTTCGGCATCCAAACGTTCAAAACGTTCGATGAATGCACGTAATTCATCCGCTGCCACACGGTAGGATGACTGGCTTGTTTCTTCGTTCATTTTGGACCTCTAATGTTTGCTAACCATCTGACTACTTTGCCCTTGCCGCATCTGCAAGGGCTGCGCTAAAAAAGGATATAAATAAATCCGCAGGGGTGTGTGGTTTCGCAAAGGAAGAATACTATGATTGTAACCGGCATCGTTGTCACACTATTGGGCCTGCTGGGCCTTATATACTGCATCATCAGAGGCATTCAGGCACGCCGCGCGGGTCTATCAGGTGAAGAACTGACCTCTCGCCTTAAAGGATTGGTTGCGATCAACCTTATATCCTTCTTCCTTTCTGCCATTGGACTTGGTCTCGTCGTTATCGGAATTATCCTATAGGCAACGCCCGTATCCACTTGGACATCGCCGTAATTGCTGGCGCTGTTTGGGATGGGCTGACGATGTCACCAGCAATCACGTGATTGCTGGAATCAGGTTGGTCGCCCAATACTGGGTTAACTATGTCGACCTTGCCGCCCCACATTTTCGCGACTTCGCGGGTAATTGCGGCATCCACGACTTGATCATCATTGCTAAAATAAAATAACGCAGGAATATTCGTCGTAGAAAAATCCATGCTCTCCGTATGCGCGATCAAGCTCATCATTGGGATGATGGAATGCGGTGGGTATTTCGTTGTCCAGAACTTTGCCTGTTGATCATTCAATGGTTTCCACGAACGTTCATTCCCTGCCAACCATGGAAACCAAACTCGGCTAAACGGTAACCGTCCAAGAAATGCCAACTTGTTATGCACACCAAAATTAGGCGAGATGAAAATAATACCTTCAACGTCTCGCATTATATCTGGGAAATCCAAACCAACAGCCGCCAATGTCCCACCTGTTGACGTGGTCATCAAAATGACCCTATCCCCTAATTGACGGGCAATTGCCATTGCTTCCGCCAATGCCATAACCCAATCATCCGCGTGAACAGATCCCATCGCCGCGCCCGGCAGACCATGCCCCGGCAATCGCGCAAAATACAAGTTTGCATCCAAATCCGCCGCAACCCGATCAGGAACAGGGCGCAATTCCATCGATGTCGCGGAAAACCCATGCAAATAAACGATGACATCGCGTGTGCGTGTGCCTGCTTCGCCCGCCCAAAAAACTTGTTTTGCAACACCATCCGTCAGCTGAGTATAATCGGCTTCGACATCTCGCAGATACCCATCCACGTCCGCGCCCAGCGTGTCAGGATCAAATGAAATTTCAGGGTCTACTTTTTCACGTGGTCCAAAATACATCATCCCAACCACCCCGAGCCCGACAAATATAATCAGCCCAAGGGTGCGTTTTATGATGTTGAACATGTTACCTCGCGTTGGTCACCGAATGGATGGCCTTACCAATCATGCGCAAACATCTCTCGTCCGAAAACGAATGATCCGCACCTTTGACAAGGGTCAGCCGTATATCGTCACCACTTGCATGATTGAGCAAGCGTAACGCCACGTCCACCTTAACGTCCGCATCGGCTGTACCGTGCAACAAGCGTACTGGAAACGGTAAATTCATCGGTTCACGCAACACCAATTGCTTACGCCCATCTGAAATTAAACGGTTCGTGATGGGATAAGGATCACCGTAATCACTTGGTATAAACACCACACCATCACGGGCCAATTTGGCACGCATTATGTCGTCCATCCAATCCCACATGCTGTCTTCTGTAAAATCAGGTGCTGCGGCAATTCCAACGAATCCAGCAATCCGTGCGGACATGCGTTTTGCAATCAACAGACTTATCCATCCACCCATGGATGATCCAACTAAAATCTGCGACCCCTCGGTCAGATGCGAAATCACTTCGTACGCATCATCCGCCCAATCACCAATACAACCGTCCACAAATTTTTCGGAACTCTGGCCATGCCCAGAATAATCAAATCGAATAAACGCACGGCCTTTTTCACGGGCCCATTTTTCCAAATGGATCGCTTTTGTGCCCGTCATATCCGATGAAAAGCCGCCCAGAAAAACTACCCCTGGTCCATCGCCTTCGACTTTATGATACGCGATTTTGCGCCCCTGCGCTGTGGTAAGGAATTCGGGTTTTGACATTATGAACCTCTTTTTTCTTAAAACTACTAGCGTAGAAATATCACTTCGTCATCCGCCCGATCAGTACAGGTGTAAAACGTGCCAAATTTCGCCACCCTAGCTCACGACATTCCATTTTCCATCGCCCTGATATACGACACTGCTTTCAAGTTTCCCATTCGGGAAACGCACCTCAAAAACTTTGCCATCGGTTTGGCCAGTTTTCAAAATCCCCGCATCCATCACATCGCCTGCTTTCACGTCAGAAAACATAAGGTAATATTTTGGCGCTGGCGTGAATGTCGCTTGCAAGTTCGGCTCTGAAGGAATCATAAACGTTGGCGATCCAGACATGCCCATGCCTACAAAAGCCTCATGCGATACAACCGTTCCATCCTGCACGATCATGAACGATCCCACGTTTCCTTGGCTGCTGCGCTGATCTGAAAACGTATACGCGCCATCATCCTTTGTGAAAGTAACCTCATTTTGATCAACGAGTTCGGCATCCCACGTTTGTCCCGTCTCGCCGGCATGGATGTCCCTGCGCCAAACGAAACTCATCTGCGTATTCCATGTAAACGAAATTGTCGTGGTTGGATGGGCCTTCGCGCTTAACCACGCAAGCGTCAACGTATTTGGTGAATTCACATTTGGATCTTGTTGATAAATCGCAAAGGTTCCACTTTCAGTGGATTCATTTCTTACATTTAACGTGTAATTTGCTGTCATAATTTCGGTCCCCAATGAATATCGTTATACACTCATTGATTGAGTTTCATCCGTCAAGATCACGCATATTAAACATCAAACCAATTCACCGTCGGCCCCAGATTATACACAGGCGTTTCGCCAATCATCCCCTGTTGTCCCCACGCATTATGGATATGTCCGCACAAAACCAGTTTCGGCAACCAATCCTGTATCCCGCGATGCACGGCCTTACTGCCATCATTGCGGCCGTCCTTTTGCGCATCTACGACACCAAATGGCGGTGAATGCGTAATCAAATAGACCCCACTGGGCATTCGCGCATCAATCGCATCCCGCCATCTTCGCTCATAGAGGTATTCCACGACGCATCATTGGTTGCGGGAATTTCCCCACCAATTCCAAAAAATATCTGATCCCCAATGGCACATTCATTACCCTGCAAATAATGCCAATGATCTTGGGTCTTACACGCGGCCTCTACTGCATCCGCATCATCATGATTGCCATGCACAAAAATCATCGGTGCGGGTGAATCGCGCAGGATATCCAGCGTATCCATCAACCCTTCGCGTTTGGTTGCAAAATCCCCTGCTCCAATCACCACATCCGCCTCAACACTGGCGGCCACGATTGCGCGCGCCGCGTCCTTATCACGATGCAAATCTGAAAACGCTAAAACTCTCATATCAATCTCCCTACCCAACCCTACCCGCCACTGCTTGACATTCCCAGCCCATCTGGCAAAAGACCCAAACATAACTTCAACCGAGCGTTCCGTAGGCGCTAAATCGAAAGGACTGATTACATGTCAGATATCACGATTACACTTCCCGACGGCAATTCACGTACATTCCCTGCTGGTGCAACTGGCATGGACGTCGCGAAAGACATCTCAACATCATTGGCCAAAAAGGCGATCAGCTGTTCCGTAAATGGCGAACACCGCGATCTGTCGCGCGTGCTGGATGGGGATTGCGCATTTGCAATCCACACCATGCAAGACGACGCCCAAGCCCTTGAATTAATCCGCCACGATTGCGCCCACATCATGGCGCGCGCAGTCCAAGAATTATGGCCAGAAACACAGGTCACAATCGGCCCCGTTATCAACAACGGTTGGTACTACGATTTTGACCGCGCTGAACCTTTCAGCACCGAAGATCTGTCCGTCATCGAAAAGAAGATGCGCGAAATCATCAATCTAAAGGACCCCGTTCGCCGCGAAGTATGGGAACGCGACCGCGCAATCCAATTTTACACAGACAACAACGAACCATACAAAGTCGAATTGATCGAAAGCATCCCCGGCAACGAAGACCTGTCGATGTATTGGCACGGCGAATGGCAAGACATGTGTCGCGGCCCACACTTGGTTCACACGGCACAGGTACCGGGCGACAGCTTTAAATTGATGTCTGTAGCAGGCGCTTATTGGCGTGGCGACAGCGACAAAGCAATGTTGCAACGTATCTACGGTGTCGCATTCAAAAACAAAAATGACCTCAAAGCTCACTTAACAATGCTGGAAGAGGCAGCCTTGCGCGACCACCGCAAATTGGGCCGCGAAATGGATCTGTTCCACATGCAAGAAGAGGCCCCAGGCCAAATCTTCTGGCACCCAAACGGCTGGCGTATTTACACTGGTCTTCAGGACTACATGCGACGCATGCAGGACAAAAACGGCTACGTCGAAGTGAACACACCACAGGTTGTTGATCGTAAGTTGTGGGAAGCATCTGGCCACTGGGAAAAATATCAGGAAAACATGTTCATCGTTGAAGTCGACGAAGAACACGCACGTGAAAAGTCTGTGAATGCCCTAAAACCCATGAACTGCCCATGCCACGTTCAAATCTTCAACCAAGGCCTGAAATCCTACCGCGACCTGCCATTGCGCATGGCGGAATTCGGATCATGTAACCGCTACGAACCATCGGGCGCATTGCACGGCATCATGCGTGTGCGCGGCTTTACCCAAGATGACGGTCACATTTTCTGTGCCGAAGATCAGATCGAAGAAGAGACAAAAATCTACATCGAATTCCTGTCCAACGTTTACCGCGATTTGGGGTTTGAGGAATTCAAAGTCAAATTCTCCGACCGCCCAGAAAAACGTTCGGGCAGCGACGAAGTCTGGGACAAGGCAGAAACCGCCCTGTTGGCAGCAACACGTGCCGCTGGTATCGAGCCTGAACTCAACTCTGGCGAAGGTGCATTTTATGGCCCGAAACTGGAATTCGTCCTAACCGACGCAATCGGCCGCGATTGGCAATGTGGTACTCATCAGGTCGATTTCGTAATGCCCGAACGTTTGGATGCATCCTATGTCGGCCAAGACGGCGACAAACACCGCCCTGTTATGTTGCACCGCGCGACATTGGGTTCATTCGAACGGTTCATCGGCATTCTGATCGAAAGCCACGCAGGTAAGCTACCGTTCTGGTTGGCCCCACGCCAAGTTGTCGTTGCTTCTATCGTCACAGATGCAAACGACTACGTGTTAGAAAAAGTCGCGGCATTGAACGCGGCGGGTATCCGCGCCGAAGCAGACATTCGTAACGAAAAAATCAATTACAAAGTGCGCGAACATTCTCTGGGCAAAGTTCCTGTGATTTTGGCCGTTGGCATGCGCGAATGCGAAGAAGGCACAGTGACCCTGCGCCGTTTGGGACAAAAACAAACCTCGGTTCAGATGTTTGACGATGTTCTAAATGACCTCAGCGTGGAAGCCACCCCACCAGACATGCGTTAAAAACAAACGCGCCTTCCCACTGGGAAGGCGCTTCGTTGCAATTGGGCAATCAACCCTCCAGCAACGCACTTTCTACAACATCATCCCAACCCAAATACAGCTTATCTCCGTCTTGAATGATCGGACGCTTCATAACTTTTGGCTGTGCTTGGATTTGAGCATCGACTTCGGAATTTTTCACCCACATATTCAACGCACGGTAATCGTTTGTATTGGTGTCCACAACGCGATCACCAAACTCAGCAATAAACCCTGCCAGCTCGGCCTCACTCAACGGCTCTGCACGCACATCGCGCATACTGACGTCTTTACCCGCAGCCTCTAACGTTTTACGGGCCCGTTCACACACGGCGCAGGTTCCCAATCCATAAATAATCATGTCGCAATCTCCTTGGCGATACCCATCGAATTTCACACATCACACACCCAAGCGCAACCAACCAGCGCTCTATGTGCCCTGTTGTTACATCCAAACATTTACGCTAAGAATATCGTTATGAAATATGTCCCAAAGAAAAACACCGATGACGCGCTTATTCAGGAATTCCTGAACAAGGGTGGCAAAGTCACCGTTGGCAAAACCAAACCAATGAAACCCGAATTGGGTATCAGTAAGAATGTATGGAACAATGTTCTCAGCAAAGAAGAGAAAGCCGCTCGCGACAAAAAGTGATCACGCCCGTGGCAAACGTTGTGCCTAATACGTTGTTTCCCTTAATGCTTTCGCCAAAAATTCTGCACAGGTTTTTATGTGCGGATTTCGTGCCAAATCTTCATGCCCTGCAACCCAGATATGTGTTCTCAACGCCATATCCATTTTCGGATTTACGACCAAATTGCTGTCTTGATACGCAACAAAGCGTGGCAAGAAACAAACCCCACATCCCTTTGATGCCATTTGCGCCAATACCACGAAACTGTCCGCTCTGAATTTAACCACCTTGGTGGGTATCGCATCTGCCATCCAAACGCCAACAGGCGATTGCAGCAAACTGCCCGAAACGCCAAGCCAGTTCAGTTCAATAAACGGCGCACCTTCGTTTTCCGCCCAGAATTGACGCGTGGCGAAAATTTCTAAAACCATATTACCGGCTTTACGCGCATGCAGATTATCTGGCTCTTTCAATGCTGGTCGAATTGTCAAATCAGCTTCTGGTAAAAACATATTCACATGTTGATTGGTTGCGCTCAGCTCGATTTGAATACCTGGATGCTGTTCCTGCAAATCACGGATGATGTCGGGTAAAACAAATTGGCTCAAACTGTCCGTCGACGTCAGCCGAACCAATCCACTTATTTCAGTGGCCTTGCTTGCCAAAACCCGCTGCATTTTCGCGGCTGAATCTTCCATGTCCTGAATAAGATCCAAGATATCCCCAATATCGGGATCTAATTCATAACCTGTCTGCGACTTTCGAAATATTTGCCGCTGCCAACGATCTTCAAAGGCGCGCACACGGCGCAACACCGTGGCATGGTTCACACCCAGCGCGCGCGCGGCTCCATTTAATGAACCCGCCTGCCCGACAGCTAAAATATATCGCAGATCATCCCAGTTTTTGTTGTGCATAATCGCACAACCTAATCTGTAAATTTATAGAATGTCAAATATTTGCGCACAATGCGATACTTTTGAAATTCAATCCTCACGAAAGGTACTTTCATGCAAATTTTCAAAATCGGTCTTGCCACGGCCGTTACTCTCGCGACACTGTCCATCCCCAGCTTCGCTGACGAGGCGGCCATAAAATCACGCCAAGGTCTGATGCGCATTTACGCACAAAACCTCGGTATTCTTGGCGCCATGGCAAAAGGCTCAACAGACTACAACAACGAAGCTGCATCCGCTGCCGCCGCGCGCTTA
>DKMK01000135.1:0-1779 GCA_002469545.1 Rhodobacterales bacterium UBA7416
TCTTTGATCAAAACAGCGTCCGTATAGGTTCCGCCTGTATCTACGCCTAATAATATCGCCATTGTTCGCCCTTATTTATTCCCTCAGAAATAGCTCAATCTAAGAATAAAGTCAGGATAAAAGCGGCATCTGTAGACAGAAAACGTAACGGCCTTTCGACATTCAAGAATAGTGTAAGACTGATTTTTGTGCCAAGTTGTTATAGCAACACATTTTAGGTGAAAAACATGACAAATACAGCTTTGATAACAGGTGCGTCTTCGGGCATTGGGCGCGAATTTGCGAAATATCACGCGCACCTTGGTGGTGACGTTATCATCGTGGCCCGTCGCAAAGATGCGCTCCAGGCATTGAAAAGTGAACTTGAAACCGAATTCGGCATTTCAGCCACAGTTATCGCCCAAGACGTTGGCAACCCAGACGGCGCACAGGCATTGTATAAAACAATCAAAAAATCAGGACTTAAGGTTGATGTGCTGATCAACAATGCGGGTTTTGGTGGGCACGGTAATTTTCTTGAGCGCGATTTGAACGACGATCTAGCAATGATTGATCTTAACGTCAGCGCGCTGGTCACACTGTGTCATCTGGTTGGAAACGACATGGTCGCCAAAGGCAGTGGGCGTATTTTGAATGTTGGATCAACGGCCGGTATGATGCCTGGCCCATTGCAGGCAACATATTTCGCAACCAAAGCATTCGTAAACTCGTTTAGTCAGGCAATTGACCACGAAATGCGTCCGCATGGCGTGACTTGCACAGTTTTAGCCCCCGGATATGTAAAGACCGAATTCGCAGCTACTGCAAATTTGGAAGGAACGGGATTGGTAAAACAACGTGGAAAAACCGCGGCTGAAACCGCCAAAATTGGTTACGATGCAATGATGCGTGGTAAATTACACATCGTGAACGAAACCATGCTTTCATTCGTGACCAATTGGATCATACCAATGATGCCACGGCGCATGATTTTGAAATCAATCGCAGGAATGCAGAAAAAGTAGGTGGGCCCTACTCTCCATCCATGTTCCAGCCCAACGCGCGCGCCACAGTAAATATATCTTTGTCGCCGCGTCCACACATGTTCATCACCATGATATGATCTTTTGGCAGATCTCCTGCAATTTTGCGCACATGCGCCAATGCATGTGATGGTTCCAACGCTGGAATAATACCTTCGGTACGACATGAGAATTGGAATGCATCCAATGCTTCGGTGTCTGTTACGAATACATATTCCGCACGACCAATTTTATGTAACCAGCTGTGTTCCGGCCCAATGCCAGGGTAATCAAGACCCGCTGAAATTGAATGGCCTTCCAGAATTTGGCCATCGTCATCTTGCAACAAATATGTACGGTTACCATGCAAAACGCCTGGTCGTCCGCCCGTTAGGGACGCACAATGTTCCATCTTATCGTTCACGCCCTTACCACCCGCTTCAACGCCGATAATGCGCACAGATGGTTCATCCAAGAACGGGTGGAACAGGCCGATGGCGTTTGAGCCGCCACCGATACAGGCGATAAGACTATCGGGTAAACGACCCTCTTGTTCCATCATCTGTTCTTTAACTTCTTTACCGATGATCGATTGAAAATCACGCACCATCGCAGGGTACGGATGCGGACCCGCAGCAGTACCGATGCAATAAAATGTTTCGTCGACGTAGGTCACCCAATCACGCAATGCGTCATTCATCGCGTCCTTCAATGTACCGCGTCCACTGGTTACAGGCACAACTTCGGCACCAAGTAATTTCATACGGAAAACGTTTGG
>DKMK01000135.1:1837-3988 GCA_002469545.1 Rhodobacterales bacterium UBA7416
GCAACGCCGTGCTGTCCCGCGCCAGTTTCCGCAATAATCCGCGTTTTACCCATGCGACGTGCCAACAAAATTTGGCCCAACACATTGTTGATTTTATGTGCACCGGTGTGGTTCAACTCGTCACGCTTATAATAAATTTTTGCGCCGCCTAATTCGGCGGTCACACGGTCGGCGAAATACAATGGTGATGGTCGACCGACATAGTGTTTCCACAGGTGATCCATTTCAGCCCAGAACGTTTCATCCGTTTTTGCGCGTTCGTATTCTGCCTCTAGATCCAAAATCAATGGCATCAGTGTTTCGGATACAAATCGCCCACCAAAATCGCCAAAGCGACCTTTTTCATCAGGGCCATTCATGAATGAATTAAACATATCATTTGCCATTATGCGTCTCCGTTAGCAGCGCGGATAAAATCCGAAATCAGTTGTATATCTTTAACCCCACTTGATGTCTCGACACCAGAGGAAACGTCTATTTGACGTGCCCCCGTCAGGCGCACAGCTTCGGTCACATTTAGAGGTGTCAAACCTCCAGCCAGCATCCAAGGTGTCGCCCAGCGGCGCCCAGCGATTAAGCGCCAGTCAAACGACAAACCATTGCCACCTGGTAAATTGGCATCTTTTGATGGCTTTGCATCAACCAAAATTTGATCCGCTGCCTGAGCATAGTCTTTCAACGCTGGTAAATCACCTTCGTGTGCAATGCCAACTGCTTTCATCACAGGCAGGCCGAACTTGTCTTTGATTTGCGCAACGCGTTCTGGGGATTCATCACCGTGTAACTGGATCATATCAATCGGAACAGACTCAAGGATCGAATCCAATGCCGCATCATCCGCATCCACAACCAGCGCTGTTTTACAAACGCCGGCAGGGACAGATTGCGCCAGGGTCGTCGCAGTGGGAATTTCCAAATGACGAGGCGAACGCGCAAAGAACACGAAACCAACATAGGCCGCACCAGCATCAACAGCCGCAGTCAGTGTTTGGGGGGTTGTTATGCCACAGATTTTTACACGCATGATCGATACTCGTCAGATTTGTTGCTGACTGCATAGCGTATTTTGGCGGCTTTAACAGCCAGAATTGGAAAGGTTAATCTAACAGAGCCAGAATTTGATCAGTTTCACTGGTTGTTTCCTGCTTAAGTTTTTTGACTTCCCGCTCCAGCGATATGACTTCTTTGGTTTTCATACCCAGCGCCTTGCGGTGTTTATATTCACGCAGATATTCCCAAACAAAGCCTAACAGCAACCCAATGAGAACGCCCAACAAAATGACCAAAAACAATGGCATTGGCAATGCGCCCGTTAATCCAACAAACTCGGCCAATTCGGTTGGTAATAATTGCAATGACACTATCTGGCGATTTGCCAGCGCCAGTACGATCAAAACGATGGATACAGCGAAAAGAAACAGCAGACGAATAATGCGCATAAAAAGCCTCGTAGATTATCTACTGTACAGATAGGCTTTGATCAGCCGCCGTTCAAGCGATCTCTGAGAAGTTTCCCCGTTTTAAAGAAAGGAACATGTTTCTCTTCGACGTCTACGTTTTCGCCAGTACGAGGATTACGTCCACGGCGTGCCTCACGGCGTTTTACGGAAAATGAGCCAAAGCCACGTAATTCAACGCGATCACCTTCTGCCATTGAATCAATAATTTCATCAAAGATGGTCGCAATGATGCGTTCAACATCGCGTTGATATAAATGCGGATTCTCTGCGGCTACTTTTTCAACCAATTCAGAACGGATCATTTAGGCGTCTCCCCAATTCGCGATGCACATCTGGGTGATACTTGCAGATTTTATGGCCTGTGCAAAGTGTTGCATTTCAAAAATGTAATATAACATTGGATTTAGTCTCATTTTTTCACGCTGAATTGCATGGGAGAGGCTTGCCTGACCAATATTTCGCGCAAATTTGAAAATGACCTGTGTAACGAATCGTTTGTTACAAACAGAAACGGCGCGAGAATACCCGCGCCGTTTCCTTAATTTTCTTCAGATTTAGTCGTTGTTTTTCAACGCAGCACCCAAGATGTCGCCCAAAGACGCACCTGAATCGGATGACCCATATTGCTCAACGGCTTCTTTCTCTTCCGCAATCTCACGCGCTTTAATGGACAGGCCAAAACGACGGGTTT
>DKMK01000095.1:0-8482 GCA_002469545.1 Rhodobacterales bacterium UBA7416
AAATTCATTCCCCGCGCCTGCATATTCCGCTTTGATGAAACACAAGGCCAATGATTTTTCCACTGTAAAACCATAGGCTCCCGAACTTACCCGCCCAACGGGTGTGCCATCACGCAAGAACACAGGTTCACCACCACTGGCATCGGCCTTATCAACCGTCACTTCAAGTATCACCAAATGCTCGCGTGGTGCCTTATCCTTTAGCGCAGCAAACGCTTCGCGACCTAAAAATTCTGGCTTGTCCATCTTCACCAAACGATCCAACCCAACCTCTTGCGGCCAGTATTCTGGGCTATATTCACGGCTCCATGAACCATACCCTTTCTCAATGCGCAAACTGCCCAATGCGCGCCCGCCAACAGGGCAAACACCCAGATCAGACCCCATATCCAACAGCGCCTCATACAACTTCAATTGCTCTGCCTCTGGCACGTATATTTCCCAACCTAGATCGCCCGTAAACGACACACGAATGGCAATTGCATCAATTCCAGCGACTGTAATTTGCTTGGACCGCATGAACTTCCAGTTGTCAGTGCTGAAATCAGCTTGGCTCAATCGCCCTAACAATTCGCGCGATTTCGGGCCTGCAACGTTAAACCCACAATACGCTGTTGTTCGACTTTCAAAACTGACTGTTTCTGGCCGTGCAACGGCATTAAAATAGCGCTGATGATACCGTTCAGCGATACCCGATCCAACCATCCAAAAATGATCGTCCGCCAACATCGTAATTGTAAAATCACCAGCAATTCCGCCACGCACGCCCAACAATGGGGTCAGGCACGAACGGCCAACTTCGCGTGGCACCTTGTTTGCCACAATCTTATCCAACCAATCACCGGCACCTGCACCCTTGATTTCATATTTCCCAAAATTAGACACATCAATGACGCCAACACCGGACCGTAATGCACGACATTCCGCGCCAACGGCATCAAACCAATCTTGGCGATCGAAACCATACTCCTCTGCGCCCTCAACACCTTTGCCTGCGAACCACAACGGATGCTCCCACCCATAGTTCAGACCAAACACCGCACCCAACGATTTTTGCTTATCATACACTGGCCGCATCCGCGCAGGACGCCCTGCCGCGCGTTCTTCGTATGGGAAATGGATTTTAAAACGGTTGGCATATTGATCTTCAACACGCGCCTTGGTGAAACCCTTGTCTGCCCACGACCCAAACCGCGCCACGTCCCATGGGAACATATCGAATTCAGGTTCACCCTCGATAATCCATTGAGCCGTCATCAACCCCAAACCACCCGATTGGCTGAACCCAGGGATCAATCCGTTACAACAAAAATAACCCTTCAATTCTGGCACAGGCCCATACAGCGCAGAACTGTCAGGCGACCATATCATCGGGCCATTAATCACACGTTTAATACCCACCTCGGCTGCCGCAGGAACCCGATCCATCGCACGCATAACATTGTCCATAATTCGGTCAAGATCATCTGCAAATAACTCGTGTCCAAACCCTTGCGGTGTGCCATCCTCGGCCCAAAACCGCACGTCTTTCTCATAGGCACCAATCAGTAAACCATCACCCTCTTGGCGCATGTAATATTCACCATCGCGATCCGCAACAGATGGCAATCGGAACCCAAGATTGGCAATTTCAGGAATGGTTTCCGTCACTAAATATTGATGCTCAGTCGGTTGCAACGGCAGGGTCACACCCGCCATTGCCGCCACTTCACGCCCCCACAGGCCAGCCACGTTAATCACCCACGGTGTATTAATCGAACCCTTTGGCGTTTCTACATCCCATGTTTCATCCGCGCGCTGTGTTGTCGCCGTGACAGGCGTAAATCGATGAATTTCCGCCCCCATCTGACGCGCACCCGTGGCATAGGCTTGTGTCACCCCAGATGGGTCAACATTACCGCCATCGGGCTCAAACATCACACAACGGATGCCATCAAAATTTACCAGCGGGTTCTTTTCGCGCGCCTCTTCAATCGTCAACTCATAAAACTCTGCATCAAACATCCGCGCTTTTGCCGCCTGCAAACGCAGCTGATGCTCACGCTGTTCCGTTTGCGCCAAATACAACGAACCCGTCTGAAAAATACCGCACCCTTGGCCTGTTTCCGCTTCCAGCTCTTTGTACAAATTCATCGTATAATACTGAAGCTTCGAAATATTATTGTTGTCATGCAGACCATGAATATTCGCAGCCGCATGCCACGTTGATCCAGATGTAAGCTCGTCGCGTTCCAATAAAACAACGTCTTTCCAACCTAATTTCGCCAGATGATACAGGATTGAACAGCCGATCAATCCTCCGCCAATCACAACGGCCTGTGCATGCGTTTTCATTATTCTTCCCTTCCATGGGATTTTAAGATTTTATGAATTTCAGGTGCGCGTGAATCATCAGATTCCAGCGCGTAAACATAGGCCTGCGTCAACAAAAAGCACGCAGACGTAACCTGCCCTTGGGCCAACTCTTCTTGGCCCAACATATCGTAAACATCGACCAACGTGGATCGATCACCATCTTCATGCGCCTGTAAAACTTTCTCATTCAGACGCTCGAAACGGTTCACTCTGCGGCTACCTTTGCACGACCATTGTTGATCTGCGTGGCAACCCAATCATGGAACAAATGTGTCGGCCCATCCATTGCAGGCGAAAACTTACCCCCGTCAAAAAACATGCCATGGCGTCCCTTTTGCATGCCCTCAACCACGAAAATATCTTCCTCGAACACCTCTTTCCAAAAAGTCGCATTCGATTTGCGAAGGTCATCATATTTTTCGTTCACTGCATCGGGCGTCGCATAATACAGGGCCACATGTTCGCGTGTTTTATCCAACGCTTTGGGTTCTAATATAATCGCGAACGTATGATCACGGTGAACACCCAACAAGACATTTGGATATAACGCCACATATTCCGACGCAGTGTCCCACTTCTCACTCACACCCTCAAAGTCAGGAAACACCTGATCGTTTTCGCCCTTCAGTTGGGAATAAACCAATGACCCCTGCCCTGAATACTTTTTAGGCTCTTCCAGATGATAATGATCTTCCAAGCGTGAAACCAAATTCAAACCGGGATGCACCCATGGCAAATGATAACTCTCACAGTAGTTCTCGACTGCCAATTTCCAATTGCTGGTAACATTCAATTCAAATGCACCGTCTGCATTATGATACAACGGTTTATCAAATTCCGCCCAACGCGCCAACAAATCACGGTGCACTTCTTCAAACGGGTCCGCGTCCCCCGAAATATTTACAAACACGACATCCATATAAACATGACAGCGAATTTCGATCAGCCCCAATTCATTACGCTTAATATCTTCGTGCGTATTTTGCCCAGGTCCACCAACATGCGGCGTGGAACGCAACGCCCCATCCAACCCATAACACCATGAATGATAAGGACAGCGAATAGTCCCACGGATATTACTTTTCTCCGAAACCAAAATCATGCCCCGATGACGGCAGGTATTTTGATGTACACGCACATCACCATCGCCATCACGCACCATCAATAACGGCATTCCCAAAAAATCAATCGGGTTTGCATCACCTTCATTTGGGACATCCTTGGCAAAACCAACCGCAGACCAATTCGCAAACAAAACGCTGTCGCGCTCCTCTTTGAACGTAGCCTCGTCAGTATAATGTTCGTTTGGCAAACCCTTAGCCACATTCAGCGGCTGGGTCACAAGGGACAGATCAGACATGTTAGGTTCCTAATTTAACTACCTCAAAACTGTCATAGGAAAAGGATTCGAGCAACCGAGATTTCTTAAACATCAGATGAGTTAAGTTCACCTATTATGCTCCAATAACCACGCGCTCACCACTTCGGTTTGCGGCTTTGGTTTCTGGCTCGACGGGATCAGATAAAATCGACCTGGCGCTTGGATTTCAAAATCTGTCAGCGGCACCAATCGATCATCTGAAATCAAAGTTCCAACCAACCGTTTCCACCCCAAAACAACGCCCAAACCATCACGCGCTAACTGCAAAGCGATCGCATAATTATTGACGCGATGCCGCGCAACCAGTTCGCCATCATATCCAAAACTGGCAAACCAGTTTGGCCAACTCGTCCAATTGGTTTCTTTGGCGTCCAAATGAATCAATGGGGCCTGCGCCAATTCCTCCAAACTATTGATATGACGCTCTTTAAATTCGGGACTGCACAACGGTAACAATCGGTCTTCAAACAGAACTTTCGCAGGCTCAGCAGGCGCGTTAACGGCATATTCAATGGTTAAATCCAAATTCAAGGGCCGGCGAAACGGTCGATCACGAACCTCTTGATTTATCTGAATATCACCATGCTCACGCCAAAACTGTGAAATCAACGGCGTCAGCCATAACGATGAAACAGCCGTTGTCGATCCAATCGAAACCTGTCCCGTTTCACTCAATGAACGCAACTTACGCACAGTCTGATCAATTTCGCCCAACGACCTGTTCACCACCTCATACAAGGCTCGCCCCTCTTGGCTCAACTCCACAGCACGTGATTGGCGGATAAACAAATTAATCCCCAATTCCGCTTCTAATCCGCGAATTTGATGACTTACGGCACCGGGTGTCACACCCAATTCATCCGCTGCATCCTTAAAGCTACCGGCGCGCGCGGCCGCCTCAAATGTCCCGATCATTTTTAATGATGGTAGATCATAATTTCGACGTGCCATGGCGATTCCTTGGACGAGTTAATTTCACGCAACATGCGTCAATTCCAACCACTAATCAACCACTGGCTCAATCAACTTTTCGCCACTGGCGCTGGCCTTATTTACGTCCTTTGAAACACGGTATTTACGATAAAACCCTTCAGGCGCTTTATCAATCAAATCCAGATCGCCCTCCAACCAATCCAATTGGCGTGCGCGTTCAATCACCACAGGTTCACGGTGGTGAACATCAACCATCTGCTCGCCTGCATCCACCGTCAACATCGCACAGCTGACCTGTCGCGCCCCATCTGGCGCAGTCCACGCCTGCCAAATACCCGCAAATGCCATCAATTCGTCATCAGCAGGTCGAAAATACCACGGCACTTTATCCCCATCGGCGCGATGCCATTCATAAAATCCTGACGCGGGGATCAGGCACCGTCGCTTGGCAATTGCATCACGAAAGGCAGGCTTCTCACCCACTGTTTCACCACGCGCATTGATCAACATCGGCCCATCATTTGGCGCGTTATACCAATGCGGAATAAAACCCCACCGCATGGGCGTCAGGATATTGGCCCCTTCATACTTTACCGCGACAGAAATGTTTTGGCTGGGGCAAATATTGAATTGAGGTCCCTGAAATTGCGCGCGCGCAGTGGCATCGAACCAACCGGCAACAGCATCATGGGGCAAGGTCAGGGCAAAACGTCCACACATCACCCCATAAAGGCGCAAATCTCACT
The DNA here is from genome assembly GCA_002469545.1 of Rhodobacterales bacterium UBA7416. Lineage (GTDB taxonomy): Bacteria > Pseudomonadota > Alphaproteobacteria > Rhodobacterales > Rhodobacteraceae > Amylibacter. Next base: position 5,416 of record DKMK01000095.1, read on the forward strand.
TGGGCACAAGACATTGCCGTGTTAGGACACGTTTATGAAATCACTTTTCCACCTTGCCTACCACGTCACTGATCTGGACCAAGCCCGCGATTTTTACGGGCGTATCTTGGGATGCGCCGAAGGTAGATCAACCGATACATGGGTTGATTTCGACTTCTTCGGCCACCAAATATCCCTTCATTTGGGCAAACCTTTTACCACGGAAAACACCGGTCATGTCGGCGATCACATGGTGCCAATGCCCCACATGGGCGTTATTTTGGCTCTCTCAGATTGGCGCGTCTTGTCGGAACGTCTGATAAATGCAGGCGTAAACTTTGAAATCCCACCCGTCGTCCGCTTCGCGGGCGAACCCGGCGAACAACGCACAATGTTTTTCCGCGATCCATCTGGCAATCCAATCGAATTCAAAGGCTTTGCCGATTTTGAAACCGTATTTGCGAGTTAATAAATGATCATCTACAAAATCCTACGCGCCGACGAATGGGCCGATTTGCGCGACAATGGCGTATCAAATGGCGCACCGATTGATGTGTCCGATGGCTATATCCACTTTTCCACTGCGCAAACCGTTGCTGAAACAGCGGCGAAACATTTTGCTGGTGAAACAGACCTAACATTGCTCGCCTATAATGACGCCGATCTTGGTGGCGCTTTGAAATACGAAAAATCGCGCAACGATCAATTGTTCCCCCATTTGTACGCACCATTGAATTTGGACAGCGCCTTGTGGATCGAGCCCCTTCCCTTTGATGGCACGCGCCACACCTTTCCGAAAGACATGTCATGAGATTGACCGAAAAACTGGGCCTTGCTCTGCTGTACCGCACAGACCCAGAAAAAGCGCATCACCTAGCAATCAAAGCATTGAACGCTGGCTTGACACCCAAACCGGGTGCCTACACCAGTCCACGCATCGCGCAAAACTTGGCAGGCCTCGACCTTCCAAATCCCGTCGGCTTGGCGGCTGGTTTTGACAAAAATGCCACCGCCATCGCACCGTTACTACGCACAGGTTTTGGTTTCATAGAGGTCGGCGCCGCGACCCCAAAGGCCCAAGAGGGCAATCGCAAACCACGCCTATTCCGCTTGAACGAAGATCAAGCATCAATCAATCGTTTCGGTTTTAACAACGACGGTATGACAGCCATCGCAGGTCGGCTGGCCAAACGCCCCGAAAAGGGCATTGTTGGCCTCAACCTTGGCGCAAACAAAGACAGCTCACACCGTGCAATTGACTTTGTCCAAGTGTTGGAAACCTGTGGCCCACACATCGACTTTGCCACCGTGAATGTGTCATCTCCCAACACAGAAAAATTGCGCGATTTACAGGGCGAAAAGGCATTAACCGCATTGTTATCTGGCGTGATCGAAACACGCGATACCTTTGAACGCCCCATACCAATATTCCTAAAAATCGCACCAGATTTAACAAACGAAGAGATCGCACAAATTGCCCAAGTTGCCCGCCACTCACGTATCGACGCGGTGATCGCAACCAACACCACCTTAGATCGTGACGGGTTACACAGTGAACATCGTGCACAAAAGGGCGGCTTAGCTGGCAAACCACTATTTGAAAAATCCACGCGCGTTCTGGCACGCTTGGCACACGAACTCGAAGGTAACGTTCCAATCATCGGCGTTGGCGGCATCAGCTCAGCCCAAGATGCGTTCGAAAAAATCCGCGCAGGCGCGTCAGCGGTACAGCTTTACACAGCATTGGTTTTCCAAGGTCTGACATTGGGTTACGACATCGCCAAAGGCTTGGATGAAATACTCGAAGAACAAGGTTTTGATCACATTTCACAGGCCGTTGGCACAGGCATTCAGGATTATCTATGACCATCACTATTTGGCATAACCCACGCTGTTCAAAATCGCGGCAAACGCTTTCCCTACTTGAACAAAACGGCCATACGCCCACTGTGGTTAAATATGTGGAAACAGGCCCAAACGCCGATCAAATCCGTGCCGTTTTAACCGCATTGGACATCACCGCAATCAAACTGATGCGCACAGGTGAAAAGCTGTTCAAAGAGTTGGGTCTTACACGCACAGACAGCGATGATGATTTGATCACCGCAATGGTCAATCACCCAATCCTTATCGAGCGCCCAGTGGTATTGCACAAAAACCGCGCCGCAATAGGCCGCCCACCAGAAAGCGTGCTGGAAATCCTCTAACCGATCGACGCCTCTAATGCAGGATATTTGATCGCCAACGTCACGCCGCGCGCAACAAAGAAAATATTCATCGCGGCCCACAAACCGTGATTGGCAAAAACTGGCATCAGGGCCGCCAATGCAATCACATAGATGATGAACGAAACAACCATCATATTGCGCATATCACGTGATCGCGTCGCCCCAATAAAAATCCCATCCAACATCCAAGATGCGCCACCCATAATCGGCGCCAACACCATCCACGGTAAATACTGCACCGCAACAAGTCGCACATCAGCCGAAGTGGTCATCACGTCGATCATGGCCGTACCAAACACCGCAAATACAACAGCTAATGCAACAATCAACCCAGCCGCCCACTGGCTCGTCATCACAACTGCACGGCGCAATGTACCATGCGCACCCGCACCCAACGCTTGTCCAACCAACGCCTCTGCTGCAATTGCAAACCCATCCATCGCATAGGCCGTGATGTGCAGAAACTGTAACAACACTTGGTTCGCCGCCAGCGTGACATCATCAAACGAAGACCCCAAAAATAAGAAACTGACAAACCCAATCTGTAAGATAACTGAACGGATCATAATATCGCCATTAACAATGGCCATGCGCTTCAGCTTCGCTGGTTCAAATATTTGTGCCCAATTGCGCCAATACCCATTCAGATATCCACCGCGCACCATCCACAATCCCAACAACAATCCCGACCATTCCGCGATCAATGTCGCATAGGCCACGCCACTGACACCCCAGCCCAGTTTTAGAACAAACAATACATCCAACAGAATATTCAAACCGTTCAACCAAAACTGTAAAACCAGCACTGCACGTGTGCGTTCTGCCGCAATCAACCATCCCGTGATCCCATACATTGCAAT
>DKMK01000095.1:8556-18808 GCA_002469545.1 Rhodobacterales bacterium UBA7416
TTCCACTTCCGCGGATGCGGGTGCCAATTTAAACGCTGCCCAAAACAACGGTATTTGCAACGCCATGAAAACGCCACCGGCCGCAAACCCAATCATCAATGCACGTACCAACAACGCATTTGTTTCCGCGCGATCACCCGCCCCAATTGCCTGTGCTGTCAGGCCCGCCGTACCCATGCGTAAAAACCCAAAAATCCAATAAACCGCCGACAGAATAATCGCACCAATACCCACAGCTCCAATCGGTGCCGCCAATCCTAATTGTCCGACAACAGCTGTATCAACAGCCCCCAAAATAGGAACAGTCGCATTCGACAACACAACAGGAACCGCAATATGCAGGACCCGTCTGTGCGTCAGTTCTGTTTGTGTCATGTTCATAATTCTGTCCTATCGCGCACCTTCACCATTTGCACATGTAAACTTTGGTAACAGCTCTTTGATTTCCTATTTCAATCATAATCATGCAAAACCGCCGAAACAAACAGGAGCATCCATGAAACGTCGTCATTTTATCGCCACCGCCGCCGCAATTTTATTGCCGCAAACGGTTTGGGCCGCTGAATTTGAAATCACGCGCACAGACGCGGAATGGCGCGCCCTGCTCAGCAAACAAGCATACAATATCATGCGCCACGAAGCGACTGAACGCGCTGGCAGCAGCCCCTTAGATAAAAACTATGCCGATGGTACTTATGTTTGCCGTGGTTGTGACCTACCCTTGTATCCTTCCCAAACAAAATACGATTCAGGCACTGGCTGGCCCAGCTTTTACAAAAGCTTGCCCAACGCAATTGGCACCAAACGCGACCGTGGATTGCTGTTCGTACGCACCGAAGTCCATTGCCGCCGCTGCGGAAGCCATTTGGGTCACATTTTCAACGATGGGCCAAAACCAACCGGAAAACGCCACTGCTTAAACGGTGTCAGCCTAAAATTTGTCCCAACGTAACGAAGGCTAAACAAAACATGATATCGTTTCTAGTTGCGAATGGTTCTCATTTGCATTAAGCAGTCAACATGACATTCACTGACATCAAAAATACCGCTCAAAATGTTGATCATTATTTGGGTCACATGACGGGGCCATTCCGCACAAAACGCGTATTTTTGATACTGTTGCTGTTCGTTCTTGCCGCCGCTCCTGGCACATTGGGCGACGCAACGCGCACAGCCCTCGAAGACGCCTATGTCGGTGTTTCCGTTTTTGTCGCAATGACCTTGGCTCTATTTTACGGCGCTGAAAAACTCCTTGGGTTTAACATCGGGAACGTTTTTCGCCGCGCACCATGGGCGCAGGTACCTCTTGCATCACTAATGGGCGCAATGCCCGGTTGTGGTGGCGCCGTGATCGTGGTGGCCGCATATTCCTCAGGATCTGTCAGCATGGGCGCTGTCGTTGCTACGTTAACCGCAACGATGGGTGACGCCGCATTCTTGTTAATCGCCAAACGTCCTGACGTGGCAATTATTTTGTTACCCGTATCATTTTGTGTCGGCATTATTTCAGGTTATATCGTTGATATATTTGATAAAAACAAATATGAATCCAGCGGCTCAATGCTCACAGTTCCCATCATCAATGTCACAAAACCCCGCCATCTGGCTTATTTGACATATGGTATCTTGATTATTCCAGGCCTATTTTTGGGCATCTCGGGTCTTATGCAAATTGAATTTAGCGGCACAATCGCCAACCTGTCCATGATCCTGTCCTTGGTCGGGATTTTCACGGGCATGCTGATCTGGTCCGCGTCCCCCGTAAAGGCGATGACCAACCCCGCCAATAACCCACTGCCCCGCATGGTCGAAGAAACCAGCTTCATCACAGCTTGGGTCATTTTGGCATTTCTATTATTCGAATACCTAACTGCGTTCGCGGGCCTTGACCTACAGGCATTATTTTCCACCGTTGGCGTTGCCCTGCCCCTCGTTGCGATCCTAATCGGTTTTATCCCCGGTTGCGGCCCCCAGGTTTTGGTCACAACATTCTACATCAATGGGCTAATCCCGTTCAGCGCCCTACTCGGGAATGCCATCGCGAATGACGGCGACGCCTTATTCCCTGCCATCGCCTTGAACCCCAAAGTTGCCTTTCTAGCGACGATCTACAGCGCAATTCCAGCGTTCATTGTGTCTTATGGGTTCTACTTTCTTGCACCAAACTACTTGACGCACTAACAATTCTGTGGCCTTTCAAAGACAAACATAACTAGGGAACCGTTATGACAGTCAGTAAACTAACGCTCAAAGAGATGTGCGAAGAATTCGACGTAACGCCGCGAACCCTTCGCTACTATGAATATATCGAACTGCTTATCCCCGAAAAACAAGGTCGCAAACGACTGTACGGACACAAAGAAAAAGTGCGCCTCACCTTGATTAAACGTGGTCGCCGGTTTGGATTTACACTCGAAGAAATCCGCCAGTGGCTGGAAATGTACGATCGAAAAGACCGCAACCAAGTTCAATTGGAATCTTGGATCGACGGCGCCACAAAACAAGCAAAAGAGCTGGAAGACCGCAAAGCAGACATTCAAGCCGCGCTTGATGATATGCAAGAATTGCGCGACGGCGCACAACGTGAATTAGATGCTCTTAAAAAATCCTAATTCCGCATCCACGAAATCCGCTTGGAAAATCCACTTAAAAACGCCATAGTCATTGAAAATGACCCAGAACGGGCGAACAGGCGATGACAGCAATCAAAGAATTCGAACGGTTAGAATCCCTCGGCCTCTGGCGCGAGTCTGCCCATGCGCAACGCAAAGAAGTCGTCATTTCCTTTGGGGATTCCACTCTCGTACTCAGCGATATTAACAACCGTCCCCTTACACATTGGTCATTGGCTGCAATCAAACATGGGGGTTCTGGCGAAAACGGTACACTGTTCACCGTCGATGAGTTGGCCGAAGAAACATTAGAAATTGACGATCCCACGATGATCGCCGCCATCGCCAAAATCCGCGCCGAAATCGATGCACGTCGCCCCCACCCCGGTCGACTACGCTGGTTTCTTGGCGCATTCGTCCTGATTGCATTTGTTGCCTTCAGCGTGTTTTGGTTGCCAAACGCTTTGACGCGGTACGCCGCAGGCATCTTACCAGATTCCAAAGCCATAGAAATTGGCGACGACCTGCTAAAATCCATCCGTAAAACCACCGGTTCAGCCTGTTCCACGCCCGCAGGCGAACGTGCCTTACGACGCCTCGAAGACCGCGCCATTGGCGCCCCGTCAAACCGCATTCGCATTATCTCTATGGGTAGCCGCCCAAGCTTGCACTTACCTGGCGGAAATATCCTGTTAAACCATCGCTTAGCCACGCAATCAGATGACATCACCTTGATGGCAGGATACGCAATCATGGAACGCGCCGCCCAAGACGAAAACCCACCTCTGCTGGCATTATTCAAATCTCTTGGCATTCGCAAAACGCTCAGCTTCTTAGGAACCGGCACCATCGAAACGGCCGACCTCGAAGAATTCGCCGACAGCCGTTTGTTTGGCCCCTATGCCCACCCCAAAACCCAAACCATGCTGGATCTGTTCACAGCGGCACAAATCCCCAGAACCAGCTTTGCAATACATGCAAAACGCCCCGATCTGTTGGAAACACCCGACTTGCAACCAGAAGAATATGAACCAATCTTAAATGACAACGATTGGATCAACCTACAGGAAATCTGTTCAACTTAGACCGGAACGATTTTGCCCTGACGCAATGCCACTTGGCGATCCATACGATGCGCCAACTCGTGGTTGTGCGTCGCAATCACCGCCGACATGCCCGTCTCTCGCACTAACTGCATCAAAGCCTCAAAAACACGATCCGCCGTGTCAGGGTCCAAATTTCCAGTTGGCTCGTCGGCCAATAACAACTTGGGTCCATTCGCCATTGCACGGCAAAACGCAACGCGTTGCTGTTCACCGCCAGACAATTCGCCGGGCCGATGTTTAGCGCGGTCTTTTAATCCAACCCATTCCAACAACTCTTGCGCACGACGCTCAGACATCGATGCATTCAACCCATTCGCCATTTGGGGCAACATCAAGTTTTCAACAGCCGTAAACTCCGGCAGCAAGTGGTGAAACTGGTACACAAATCCAATATCTTGGCGACGGGTTTTTGTACGTTTCGCATCCGACAAATTCGTATGGTCCACACCGTCAATAACGATCTGCCCAGCATCAGGCGTATCCAGCAAACCCGCGATATGTAAAAACGTCGACTTGCCCGCGCCAGATGGTGCAATCAACCCAACAACCTCACCCTTGGCAATTTCGAAATTCACGCCTTCCAACACGGAAACCGCATTCGGCTTACCATGGTTATACGCCTTGGAAACACCCGACAGGGATAAAACACTACTCATAACGCAACGCCTCGACTGGGTTCATGCGGGCCGCGCGTCGTGCAGGGAAATATGTAATAAAAAACGTCAAGCCCAACGATAATGAACAGGCCTTGGCAACGTCCTGCCAACGTAACTCCGCTGGCAAATTCGATAACAAATATTTCTGCGGGTCCCAAATTCCACCGCCAGCCAGATAATTCACTGTGTTAAATATCGGGTTCAGATAAATCACAAATAAACACCCCATCACCACACCGATCACAGTGCCAGCAATTCCAATCGCCGCACCACACATAAAGAATATCCGCAACACAGACCCTTCGGACAATCCCATAGTGCGCAAAATTCCAATGTCGCGTCCTTTGTTTTTCACCAACATGATCAACCCCGAAACAATGTTCATCGTCGCCACTAAAACCAAAATGGATAACAAGATAAACATCACATTATCTTCCATTTTCAGCGCGCTCAAAAATCCACCATTTGCATCGCGCCACGTCCAGATCAAACCCCGATCAGGCACCGCCTCGATCAATGGAATTGTTAAATCCCCGACCGAGTCTGGATCAGCCACCATCACTTCAAACTCGTCCACCACGCCTTCGCGGTTGAAATAGATTTGCGCCTCACTCAACGGCATATAGATGCGCGTACTGTCGATATCGTACCGACCCACTTCGAATACATAAACCACATCAAACCCACTGATACGCGGGCTCGTGCCAAATGCGGTTTTCACCCCATCTGGTGAAATCAACGTAATCACATCGCCAACACGCAGTCCAAGTTCGCGCGCGATACCCGATCCAATGGCAACACCATTGTCAAAATCCTCGATTGACCCGAACGCATCCTTCGGATTGGCCACCAACGGCAATGTTTTAAGATCTGCCAATGTTTCACCAAAAACCTGCACACCCGTATTCTGACCATTTGCATTGGCCATAACTTGGCCCTTAACAATCGGTGCCACACGGATAACACCGTCCACAGCGGCAATTCGTTCACGCGCAACCTCGTAGTCAGCAAATCCGTTTACTGTGAATCCCTCGTCATCAATGCGTGGCGTGGTGTAAACACTGGCATGCGCGTTCGCGCCCAAAATCGTATTTACGAATTCCGTACGAAACCCCGATCTGACCGCCAACGTGGCGATCAATGCAAACACCGCCAACGCAATGCCGATCAACGAAATCCAAGTCATCACTGACACGCCACCATCGGATCGTTTGGATCGCAAATAGCGCCACGCAATCATGCGCTCGAATTTGCTAAAAGGCTTGGTATTGTTCATGCTTGTTGTTTCTTTCGTCTGCGTACAACACGGCCCGTTCCAGAAATGGCCCCATAGCCAAAAATGTAACCGCCAAATAACAACACCATCGCATCAATACTCAATGGAATTGCAGGCTGAAAATCTGCATATGCGTTTTTGGTAATCTGCGGATCACCAAAGCGGCGCACATAAACCAATCGTTCATATGCACCAGCATCTTTCAATAAATCATAGCTTTCGTTCAAATATGTATAACGCGCAATCGTGCGGCTCATGTCATCGCCGCGTCGGCGTAAAAACTCATTACCAACGCTCATGCTGGATAACGCCGTTTCACGTGTACTGCCGGTCGCCTGCGCTGATGTATCAAAATCGCTCACAACTGTTTGCAACTCATCAACAGCACCACCCAAACGTTGAACATATTGTTGGGAATACTCAGGGAATTGAGACAGCAAAACGCCCAACCCAACACCACCTGTGATTTTCACCAACTTACCCATACATTACACGCTCGCGTATATTTTCACCAACTTCTCGATTGCCAACTCTGGTGTCATCTCTTCGCTTACACCAGTCTTACGGCTCGTCAATTCAACCACGCCGTTTTTCAATCCACGTGGGCCGACTGTAATACGCCAAGGCAAACCAATCAAATCCATGGATGCAAACTTGCCACCAGCGCGTTCATTACGATCATCATACAACGGATCCAAACCTAATGCAGTTGCTGACTTATACAACGCCTCACAGGCAGCATCGGCTTCCTCGTCGCCCTGCTTCAGGTTCACAATGCCCACACCAAATGGCGTCACGGCCTCTGGCCAGATGATACCTTTATCGTCATGGCTGGCTTCGATAATCGCACCAATCATCCGGGACACACCGATACCGTGGCTACCCATATGCACAGGTACATCGCCATCATCAGGGGTGGATACTTTGGCATTCATGCTTTCGGAATACTTGGTTCCAAAGTAGAAAATTTGCCCAACTTCAATCCCGCGCGACGTCATCTGACGCTCAATTGGAACGGATGCAAACTTGGCTGCGTCATGCGTTTCATCAGTGCGCGCATACGGCGTTGTCCACTCTTTGAAAATCGCGGCGCATTCATCCCAGTTATCATAATCAACTTCGCGATCACCCAGATGCAAATCCAAGATTGCGCTATCATAGAACACTTCGCTTTCGCCCGTATCAGCCAAAACCAAAAACTCATGCGTGTCATCACCACCAATTGGGCCACTGTCTGCACGCATTGGAATGGCTTTCATACCCATACGTTCATAGGTCCGCAGATAGCTAACCATATGACGGTTATACGCATGCATCGCTGACGGCTTATCGACGTCGAAATTATATCCATCTTTCATCAGGAATTCACGCCCGCGCATCACCCCAAAACGGGGGCGAACTTCGTCGCGGAATTTCCATTGAATTTGATACAACGTCATTGGCAAATCTTTGTAGGATTTGACATTGTTGCGGAAAATATCAGTAATCAATTCTTCGTTTGTCGGGCCAAACAGCATGTCACGCCCATGACGATCCGACACGCGTAACATTTCTTGGCCATAATCTTCGTAACGACCACTTTCGCGCCATAAATCCGCAGATTGCATCGTTGGCATCAACATCGGATTATGACCTGCACGGATTTGTTCGTCGTGCACGATATTTTCCAACTTACGCAAAACTTTGAAACCCATCGGCAACCAAGAATAAATACCAGACTGCGCCTGACGGATCATACCCGCACGTAACATCAAACGATGGCTGACAATCGCCGCATCACTTGGGTTTTCCTTAAGGACAGGAAGAAAATATTTGCTTAGGCGCATGGGTCGTTTCCTTGAAAATCTGATCTAAGATTTGTCTAGGCTATTGTGGCATCACGCGCAACACCGCAGGCATCACACATAGCTGACGGTGGCCGTGCGCCCAATGCCTAACGCTACGGTTTGCAACCGCTTCATGACGACTTCGCCAAACACGTCTTCACTTTGGGAATCTAATTCCAAATTCAACGCCTTGTCCGTCAAAATAATGCGCCCCATGTGATCTGGATCAGCACTGCTCATCATTGCACCCAAACGAATGGCCTGCCCAACGGTTTTTGCTAAATTCAGCTCATCTTCTTGCAACAATCCACGCACATCAGCATAATTTTGCGACACATGCTTCGCCTTATAGCGATGCAATAACGTCCACGCTAAAAACACACGTCCGCCATGATCAATCCCACCTAAATTGGCCAATGTTGCCGCATCGAAACACACTTCTGATCGGTAATCAGGATGCGAACGCCAATGAACATCATGCAATAAACACGCCGCATGGATCAACCGTTTCACCGATCCATCCAACGTCGTGAACAAAGGTTGCAACCAGTTAAACAACACATCTCCAAATCCGGGAAACCGTGCCTGTCCGGCCTCGATTGCACGCGCTGCCGCAATCAACGGATCGCTGGTACGCACGTCAACTGGCATATTTTCAAACATCAAACCTTCGCGCAGACCGTAACTGGAAAACGCAATTTCTCCGATGTCCAATATCTCTAAAAGTTCCTGCATAATTTTCGTCGCCGTCGGCAGTAAATTCGCACGACTACTGGCAACCTTTGTTTGTTCCTGCAATTCTTCGGGGCTACGGTTTATCGCAAAATCCAAAGTATCCAAGAAAGCGGCAGGGCTGACCACATAATCGTGTAAGACCCGCAGCGGATATTCGGTGCGTGCCATATGTAACATCGCCAATCCACGCCAAGAACCACCAACTAAAAACAACGTATCGGTTTTTAAATTGAACCCTTTGACCAACGTTTCTAAGCCAGTTTTAATGTATATAGCTTGGGCGCCGACATCGTCTGTGCGCCCTAAAATTGCCATCGGCCCTAATTTGGATGATCGCGTTTTAATCACATCGCCAACTTCTAACGCCGCCAATTCCATCGAGGCACCGCCAATATCGCAGACCAAGCCAGACGCCTTTGGCCACCCCAACAACACACCTTGCGCCGACAAGTTTGCTTCTTGTTCGCCTGAAATGGGCACCAATTCTATGCCAACCTCATCTAAAACACGTTGGCAAAATTCTGGCCCATCAGATGCTGCACGCACTGCTTCTGTTGCCACAGCAGCAAGGCTCACCAAATCCATACGTCCGGCGATTTCGTGGAAACGCCGTAGCGCCCGAATAGCACGCTCTTTGCCCTCTGGATGCAATTTGCCAGTCTTGGCCAAATCCAACCCCAAACCCGCCATCACTTTTTCATTATAAAAATAACTCGGTGATCGTATCGCGCCGTCAAACACCACCAAGCGCACGGAATTGGATCCCACGTCGATCACACCGACGCGCGTATTTTCAATGGCTTCGGGTTTATCAATCATGTGAATGCGCCAATTCTGGCACGTCTTTTGCGCCCGCCTTACCGCGCCCAGACAGCGATGGATTTTCCATAAAGAACCGGTGGCAATCAAATTTTCGCGCATCGCCTTGGGGTAAATCTCGCGTATAGGTACCATCCGGTCGCAACACCCAAGAATTACGCGTATCCGCCAAGTTTGCCGCCATAATCTGGCTTAAAATTTGCGCATGCACTGTCTTGTTCTTGATCCGAACCATGCTCTCGACCCGCCCATGCAAATTCCGCCCCATCCAATCCGCAGATGATATAAACACCAACGCATCCTTGTTCGGCATATCTTTACCGTTGGCAAAACATACAATCCGCGAATGTTCTAAAAACCGCCCAACGACGGACTTCACGCGGATATTTTCAGACAATCCTTTGACACCTGGTCGCACGCCACAAATTCCGCGCACAACCAAATCAATTTTCACACCCGCTTGGCTGGCGCGATACAACTCATCAATGACATTGCGTTCAATAATCGAATTCATCTTCGCCCAAATATGCGCAGGCTTACCAGCACGCGCGGCTTCTATTTCAGCCTCAATATATCCAATCAAATCCTTGAACATAAAACTCGGTGCAATGGACAGGTTATTTAACCCTTCAGCCTCGGCATAACCCGAAATGTAATTAAACAACTTCGTTGCATCTTTGCCCAATGAACTGCTGCACGTAAAAAACGAAAGGTCCGAATAAATATTCGCTGTAACAGGGTGGTAATTACCGGTGCCAAAGTGGGTATAAGTATTCAACTTACCCTCTTCTTTGCGAACAATCGTCGAAACCTTGGCATGGGTTTTCATATCGATAAATCCATACACAACATGCACACCTGCACGTTCCATCTGACGTGACAGGCGGATATTCGCAGCCTCGTCAAACCGCGCTTTCAATTCCACCACCGCAGTCACAGATTTCCCACCCTCAGCAGCGGCACATAACGCATCGACAATCGGTGATTGGTTTGATGTGCGGTACAACGTTTGCTTAATCGCAACCACATCAGGATCGCGCGCTGCTTGGCGCAGGAAATTCACAACAATGTCGAAACTTTCATACGGGTGGTGCAACAGCATATCTTTTTGCCTAATCGCCGCAAAAATATCCTTGTTAAAATCCAAAACCCGTTCAGGCATCCGTGGCTTATACGCAGGCCAGCGCAACTTGGCTGGTCCCAAATCACAAATTTCTGACAG
>DKMK01000030.1 GCA_002469545.1 Rhodobacterales bacterium UBA7416
CCGCCACGGCCGCACATTAAGGTAGGGTGCGTATAGCCAAGCCATGAATGGTTGTGAAGCCGCTTTTGATACAATGCGTAAAATTTTAACGCGAGTGCTGGACGCTTTGAATGTTTATGCGCATAAGTCCCTTATGGTTGATTGGATTACAGCAGACGCGCACGTCCCCTACCCCGACGCATTGTCCCAAATGGAACAATGTGTTGCAGACCTGATTTCGGGCAACGGCAATGAACGCATTTGGTTATTAGAGCATCCATCCCTTTATACCGCAGGCACCAGTGCAGACATCAATGATCTGGTCGATCCAGATCGTTTTCCAGTCTATCAAAGTCAACGCGGCGGTCAGTACACATATCATGGCCCCGGACAGCGCATTGCATATGCGATGTTGGATTTAAATGCCCGCGGGAAAGATGTGCGTAAATATGTCTGGAAACTGGAAGAGTGGGTCATTCGTACCTTGGCGGTTTTTGATGTGGTTGGCGAACGCCGCAGTGATCGCGTTGGGGTGTGGGTTGTCCGCCATGACAAGCCTTTGAATGCGTTGGGGCAACACCCCGAAGATAAAATAGCCGCAATCGGTGTGCGTTTACGTAAATGGATCGGTTTTCATGGGGTTTCGATTAACGTGAACCCGGACTTGGAACATTATAGTGCGATTGTGCCTTGTGGCATTGCTGAACATGGTGTGACCAGTTTGCATGATTTGGGGCGCGATATTTCAATGAGCCAGCTGGATAATGTTCTGCGTGAACAATTTCATCAGGTGTTTGAAACTGCATTGCAACCGCCAAGCGTTAGGTGATGTTTATATGAGATCCATCATTTCACATATCGCAGGCGTGGTTGTTGCATTTTCATTTGCTGTGAGTATTTTGTTTTTTGCGTGGTTCAATTCACCTTATCAAATACCAGAAGCTTATAATACGAAATGGAGCGCATTGTTTATCTGCGCCATCATCTTTTTCTTGGTATTGTTTTTACCGCGTAAAACCTGCGCTGGGTCTAAATTTAAGTATTTGTTGTGGGTCGTATCGGCGCTGATCGCTTTTCCCTTTGCTGTCACGCGGCTTATCTTTGGAACAAATGACTTAAGTGCCATATTGATCTTTTTTCGTGACAATCAAATTGACGATATGGTCGTCATTGGTGGCGACAGTTTCTCTATCCCAATTGGATTTTCGCTGGTCGTATTTATCATTATGATGCTCTGCAGCCTATATTTGTTCGCACGCAAACGACATTTTGATATCGTTGCATTGGTCATTGCCTGTCTGTTTGTGATCCTTTCGCCAATCACGCTGTATGTGAAAGAAGCATTGATCGAAAACAAACTGCAAACTGCATTTGAGCCGGCCACAGAGATGAGTTTGAAAATCACTGCGCGCCCATCCGAACAACGTAATTTGATTGTCATTTATCTTGAAAGTTTAGAGCGCACTTATGGCCAACTTGACGAAACGCAAAAGGCATATGGTGCGATCAAAAAAATAGCCGACGACAGTATTGAATCCGTGAACATGCATCAAACATTTGGCACCACGTATACCATCGCTGGAATTGTCGCTAGTCAGTGCGGCGTGCCGTTGTTGTCGCCTGGGTTAAGTAATATATTTTTCCGCAAGGGCATCAAACAGTCCATGGATACGTTCTTGCCTTCGCTAACCTGTTTGGGTGACGTGTTGTCTGACGATGGGTATCACATGTCATACTTAAATGGAGCTAGCTTAAACAGGTTTTCGAAACGTGGCTTTTTCAAAACGCACGGGTTTACCACATTGCTTGGCTCTGACGAGGTTGCGCCTGAAATAATGAGCGGTCGCACAAATCCATTTGGAATGAATGATGCGTTACTGTTTGAATTTATCTATGATGAATTTGATCGCCTTAACGCACAACCCGATCCCTTTTCAATAAACGCCCTGACTATTTCAACGCATGGCCCTGATGCATTTTTGGATGGTGATTGCCCGACTGATAACAACGCCAAAAGTCAGCTGCCCACAGCAATTGCGTGCACTGCGCAACATTTGGAAAAACTTATTTCGTACGTGCGTTCAAAACCATCGACACGACCAACGGATTTTGTCATTTTAAGCGATCATTTAGCGCTGCCAAATACTCTGTCCAAAAAACTGAGATCCAAATCTGATGATCGCCGCAATCTGTTTTTTATCCACACGGCACAAGATACGAAAACAATCCAGCGTGCGTCGACACCGTTGGACATATATCCAACGATACTTGAACATCTTGGTTATGAGTTGGTCGGCGGTCAGGCAAACCTTGGGCGCAGCTTGTTCACTGAACACGAAAATTAATAGAACACTTTGGAAAAGATGGCCTACACCGTCTTTTGAAGGGCAACCAAACCCTGACTAATTATCTGTGGCGCACGCAGGCGCCCTAGGTCTATTGGGTGGTTTCGGCGGTTAGATCGACGCTGCAGCAACCCGAAAGATGTCGAAATCCAGCGCCCGACTGCGTTGACATTAATTCAATCGCAATCCCCATTTGACGGTCTGACATCCCATCGGAACATTGGCGTTTTTCCAAAAACGCGGACCAATGATTTGTTTGGATACCTTGTTTCATAATATGGTTTGCTGATTTTCCCGCGTATGTGATGTTATCCGCAATCTTTGGATTACCCATCAATTCAAATTCTGCCTGTGTTCCGCCGGAAGTATTTAAATTCCAAAAAGGTTCAGTTCCACCACAAGACATGTTTGCAGGTAAATCTGTGCCAGACATCAATGGCGTCGCAATCGGTGTTAAAAACCGTGCATAGGCCCATGCCGTCCATTCGCCGTATACAATTTGGGCCCAACCTACGTTGGTATCCATCGCCGTAACTTCGACCCGTGTTCCAAGTTTTAGATCACCTATATCGGCCGCCTTTGCGGATGGTGCAGCGCGCACATTCAGATGATCACCCGCCTTAAGGCCAGATACTTCGAAAACGGCTGGTAATACGGGTACTGCCAGTTCTTGGGCAAGGGTTGGCAATGCGACAAAGGCGGATAAACCAAAGGACAATATACGCAAAATGGAATGGGACATGGCGGTTCTCTTATTGTGCTGTGGCGATAATCGGTAATGTCGATTGAAAAGCAACTACTTATTTTCAACAATCCGTATCTTAGAAATCAACCAAGGGTCCCTGCGACACGCAGTCCTTTTTGCGCATTTATGTTGCCGAAACTGTTGTTCCTTTAAAACAAACCCGCTAGGAAGACGATGGAAAAAGCCGCATCAAACTGGATTCGGCTTCACTAATGACGTGTCAGGAGAGAACACATGGCAGACGCAGCCACCCATGACCACGCCCGTCCAGGGTTTTTCACACGTTGGTTCATGTCGACCAACCACAAGGATATTGGTATCCTTTACCTTTTCGTAGCAGGCGCATTGGGTTTCGTATCCGTCTGTTTCACCGTTTACATGCGCCTCGAGCTTATGGAACCGGGTGTTCAATACATGTGTATGGAAAACCTAGACAAGGTTGCAAACGCTGCAGCACTTGCCGCAGGTGAATGTACGCCAAACGGGCACCTTTGGAACGTTTTGATTACGGGCCACGGCATCTTGATGATGTTCTTCGTGGTTATTCCCGCGCTATTTGGTGGTTTTGGTAACTACTTTATGCCGTTGATGATCGGTGCGCCTGACATGGCGTTCCCACGTATGAATAACCTTTCATTCTGGATGTATTTCACAGGTGCAACATTGGCAGTTCTGTCAATCATTACACCAGGTGGTAACGACCAAATGGGTTCAGGTGTTGGCTGGGTGTTATATGCACCGCTTTCAACACGTGAAGGCGGTATGTCGATGGATTTCGCAATCTTTGCGGTTCACGTTTCTGGTGCCTCTTCTATCCTTGGCGCGATCAACATGATTACAACATTCCTTAACATGCGTGCCCCTGGCATGACATTGCACAAGGTTCCGTTGTTTGCATGGTCGATCTTTGTAACTGCATTCTTGATCTTGTTGTCTTTGCCAGTTTTGGCAGGCGCGATCACAATGTTGCTGACCGATCGTAACTTTGGCACGACATTCTTTGATCCTGCTGGTGGTGGTGATCCAATTTTGTACCAACACTTGTTGTGGTTCTTTGGTCACCCAGAAGTTTACATGATCATCGTTCCTGGTTTTGGTATCGTTTCACACATCATCTCTACCTTCTCTCGTAAGCCTATCTTTGGCTACTTGCCGATGGTTTACGCGATGGTTGCAATTGGCGCGCTTGGCTTTGTTGTTTGGGCACACCACATGTACACAGTAGGTATGTCGTTGACACAGCAGTCATACTTTATGCTGGCAACAATGGTGATTGCGGTGCCGACTGGCATCAAAATCTTCTCTTGGATCGCCACAATGTGGGGCGGCTCTATTGAGATGAAAACACCGATGCTTTGGGCGTTTGGTTTCTTGTTCTTGTTCACCGTTGGTGGCGTAACAGGTATCGTTCTGTCACAGGCCGGCGTTGACCGTGCATACCACGATACATACTACGTGGTTGCTCACTTCCACTATGTTATGTCGCTGGGTGCTGTGTTCTGTATCTTTGCTGGTATCTACTACTGGTTCGCAAAAATGTCAGGACGTCAGTATCCTGAATGGGCAGGTAAGTTGCACTTTTGGATGATGTTCATCGGTGCGAACGTTACCTTCTTCCCACAGCACTTCTTGGGTCGCCAAGGTATGCCACGTCGCTATATCGATTACCCAGAGCAGTTTGCTTACTGGAATGAGATCAGCTCGTACGGTGCATTCTTGTCATTCGCATCATTCGTATTCTTCATCGGCATCGTGTTCTACTCGCTGATCTGGGGTAAGAAAGAAACGAACCCTGCATACTGGGGCGAGCATGCTGATACGTTGGAATGGACATTGTCCAACCCACCACCAGAGCACACATTTGAAATTCTGCCAAAACAGTCTGAGTGGGACAAGAACCCCCATTAGTTAGCATGAATTCACACACAGAATTAGAAAAGGCCGAAGCGGAAGCTTTGGCCTTTTTTGCGGCGACTGACCGCAGCGACCCTCCTTTATTTAAACAGGTAATTCGCCCCCACCGCTCGTTACCTATTCGGGGCTTTGTGTGGATTATTGGAATTACGTGTATCGGATTTCTTATCCCCTTACTTGCATTCATCGGTAGCAAGGTTCTGTGGGGGCTGTTGATACCCAGCTGTTCGACCTTGTTTGCACTTTGGTATTTCATTCAACGTAGCTATCGCGATGGTGAAATCACTGAAATCATCACCTTATGGCCCGACCTGTTGGCGATCCATCGTGTGAATCCGAAAGGGCGCGATCAGTACTGGCAAGCAAACCCACATTGGGTACAGTTCCACATCAAAGATACCACGAAAATTGAAGGCTATTTAACGCTTACGGGCGGCAATCGAGAGATCGAGCTTGGCGCGTTCTTAACGCCTGCACAGCGGCTGGATTTACGCCGCCAACTTGAAAAAGCGATCCGTCTGGGCTAGCGTTT
>DKMK01000118.1 GCA_002469545.1 Rhodobacterales bacterium UBA7416
GGTTCAGCTGATCTTGTCAGGTGGTATCCGCTCAGGTGCTGACGTTGCAAAAGCAATGGCATTGGGTGCTGACGCCGTTGCAATTGGTACAGCCGCACTTATCGCAATTGGTGATAATGATCCAAAATGGGAATCAGAGTACAACAAACTCGGCACAACAACAGGTGCATATGATGACTGGCACGAAGGCAAAGACCCGGCAGGCATCACAACCCAAGATCCAGAGCTTATGAAACGCTTTGATCCAGTTGAAGGTGGTCGCCGTTTACGCAATTATCTAAAAGTGATGACACTAGAAGCACAAACAATCGCACGCGCTTGTGGTAAAAATCACATGCATAACCTAGAGCCAGAAGATTTGGTTGCACTGACTATGGAGGCCGCCGCAATGGCGCAGGTTCCATTGTCTGGAACCAACTGGTGGCCCGGAAAAGACAGTGGATTTTAATAATTTCAAGGCGTGACCCAAGGGTCATGCCTTTTTCATAATAAGACAACAGAACAGGGACAAAAGATGACAACAGATCTTGCCAAATTCGCCGAAGACAATGGCGTAAAGTATTTCATGATTTCATTCACCGATCTTTTCGGTGGTCAACGTGCCAAATTGGTACCAGCGCGTGCGATTGCAGATATGCAAGAAAACGGCGCTGGCTTTGCTGGTTTCGCCACATGGTTGGACTTAACACCGGCCCACCCCGATATGTTGGCTGTTCCGGATCCAGAGGCAGTTATCATTCTGCCATGGAACAAAGAAATCGCATGGGTACCAGGCAACTGCGTGATGGAGGGCCAAGATGTAGCCCAAGCACCGCGGAACGTTTTACGTCGTCTGATTGCAGAAGCCGCCGAACAAGGCATGCACGTTAAAACGGGTATCGAGGCTGAATTTTTCCTTCTCACACCAGAAGGTGATCAGATTTCTGATCCATATGACACGGCAGCAAAACCTTGTTACGACCAACAAGCATTCATGCGTCGCTTGGATGTGATCCGCGAAATTTCTGATTACATGTTAGAAATGGGTTGGGGCGCATATCAAAATGACCACGAAGATGCCAATGGCCAGTGGGAAATGAACTGGGACTTCGACGATGCTTTGAAAACGGCTGATAAACACAGCTTCTTTAAGTTCATGGCCCGTTCAGTTGCTGAAAAACACGGTTACCGTATTACATTCATGCCAAAACCAATCGAAGGGCTGACTGGCAACGGTTGTCACGCACACATCTCAGTTTGGGATGCACCGGGTGCCGAATCCAAAGTAAACGTCTTTGCTGGTGAAGGAACAGGCCAAACTGGCGAAGTTGGTCTCACCGAACTTGGCAAACATTTCTTGGGCGGCATCATGAAACACGCTTCCGCATTGGCGGCGATTACGAACCCAACTGTAAACAGCTACAAGCGTATTAACGCACCGCGCACAATGTCAGGTGCAACATGGGCGCCAAATACTGTGACGTGGACAGGAAACAACCGCACACACATGGTACGTGTACCAGGTCCAGGTCGTTTCGAACTTCGCTTGCCGGACGGTGCGGTTAACCCGTATTTGCTACAAGCAATCATTATCGCAGCAGGTCTGTCAGGCGTTCGTTCGAAAGCTGATCCAGGTAAACGTCATGACATTGACATGTATGCCGAAGGTCACAAGATCACCGACGCACCTCGCCTTCCATTGAACATGCTGGACGCGCTTCGTGATTACGACAAAGACGCTGAATTAAAAGCAGCCATGGGCGAAGAGTTTTCAGCAGCTTACCTGAAAATGAAAATGCAAGAATGGAATGATTTCTGTTCACACTTCTCTTCTTGGGAAAAAGCGAACACAATGGACATCTAGTCCAATTCAATAATATTTTCAAAAGGTCGTGCACAAAATGCGCGGCCTTTTTGCGTTATGTATGCGTTTGAACACTTTCTAACTGGCGTCAGGCGGATTGTTTGATATAGAATTGTGCCATGGCCGCTTTCACACCCCCTTCTCCTGTTCAATTCACCCCGGCGCAACCGATCAGTGCGACTGTACAGATTGTGGTAGATGCGATTTATGAGCGCATCACGTCGGGCACGTATGGCGCAGATGAACGCCTACCTTCGGAACGCAATTTGGCCGTAGATTTGGGCGTCGCGCGCAATACAGTTCGCGAAGCCTTGGATGTCTTGGAAACCAATTCATTGATCCGCCGCCGCGCAGGCAGTGGCAGCTTTGTTAATCCACAAAGTATGAATGCATCGCCCAAGACAGATTCCGATATCGCCGCCAACAGCAGCCCACTGGATTTGCAGGTCGTGCGCGGTATTCTAGAACCTGATATGGTGCGAATGGCCGTCATGAATATGCCCCCACGAGAAATCGAAGCATTGGGTGAAACTCTAAGCGAAATGGAAACTGTGCGCACCGATGCCGATCGGTTCGTCCGCCTAGAAGAAGAATTCTACGAAAAAGTTGCCGCTGGAACAGGTAATCCGCTAATCATCGGCTGTTATGCGTTGGTGATCGATGCTTGCCGTCAAAGTTTTCGCGCCGCGCATTTACGACGCCATCTGACACCTGATCGCATTCAAAGTTATCAAAAACGATATAATAGCCTCTTCAATGCCATTGCAGCACGTGACACAGAATCCGCCGTGGAATTTATCAAATTGCACCTGATAGAAGAGCAACGCCAACTACTTCAAGATAATTGAGCAACCCGCGCGTCTGACCCCAATCGTTGAAACCACATCTGACCTAATGCTTCCATCTCGGCCTGCAGAAGGTTTTCATGCTGATCCAGCCAATCACGCACAGACCCAAATTCAACAATCACAGCGCGGCCATTTTTGATTTGGACCACAGGCCAGTCCCCAACCAACGCATTTTCAATGCCAAACAAATCCTTACCCCACCAATCCGCATCACCAAATGCATGGGTCACTTGGCCTTGTTGTTTCATCGCTGCCAACACTGAACGGCACGAAACGCTGCTGGCACGTTCAACACCTGCGTGCCAGATATCCAAGATAGAAACATATTCCCAACTTACCGCAGACCAACACCCCGGAAAGCGACGGTTATATTCGTCAAAGAATTTTTTGGGTTGATGAAAGAAGAATGCATTTTCACGCAGGGCGGGATCATCAAAATCGGGAAACTGAAAGATGAAATCTTCCAAAAATTCAACCGAAGTCGCTGCAACCATTTCACCATAACCATCCGCCGTGCAGGACAGAATTTTGCCCGTAAACCCCGCGTCATATGCCGCTTTTGTTAGACTGTGAACCATAGGAGTATAGCTGGTACACCAGCACAGAACATCGGGATTTGATGCCATCATTTCAGCGACAATTTCTGTTCCGTCACGCAGCGATGGATCATATTGAACAGTCAACACAACAGGTACATCCTGTGCGGCGAACCCAGCGCGATATGTTGCCAATGATGGCAACCCCATCGCATCCGACTGTGCACATAGAGCCACGGATTTAGGCGCATATTCTTTACACAAAAATTCGATACCAGTCACATTATAGACTGGGTGAACTTCGCTTGGGGCAATCAAATACGGGGTGTCTGGGGACAGGTCACTTGGTAACAGTGTTGATGTCAAAACCTTGCGCTCGGTCAGAAAAGATTGAATAGCATGCAAAGATGCGCCACCCAAAGTCATCAACAAACTTACACCATCTGAATTGACTAATTTTTCGGCCCCAATAATGGCCAATTCAGGATCATCACCACAATCAAACGCAATCAGTTCCACACGATGGCGTTGTCCACCGATCAAGATACCACCTGCATCGTTCAACCAATCCACCCATATTTCGCAACCATTCAGGCCCGGTCGCCCCCAACTTTCAACTGGACCAGTTAAGGGAGCCAAAAAACCAATTTTAACCGTCCGATCGCCCGCATGGTCCAATTTCGGCAAATTTCCAGTCAACGTTAGGTATTGAGCTAGGTTGCTAATGACAAATACTCCCATTTTTCTTGACAGATACACATCTATCGTCTCTAAATTGGTATAAACCAAATATACCAAAAATAGAACCAAAAATACCAAACGGGAGAGAGAAATGAAAAAGAGAATAGCAATTATCGGCGCAGGCCCATCAGGATTGGCACAGTTGCGTGCGTTTCAGTCAGCAAAAAACAACGGCGAAGAAATCCCCGAAATCGTTTGCTTTGAAAAACAATCAAACTGGGGCGGCCTATGGAACTACTCTTGGCGCACTGGGTTGGATGAATACGGTGAGCCTGTTCACGGCTCTATGTATCGCTACCTGTGGTCAAATGGCCCCAAAGAAGGTTTGGAATTCGCTGACTATTCTTTCGAAGAACACTTTGGTAAACAAATCGCATCCTATCCCCCACGTGCCGTGTTGTTTGATTACATCCAAGGCCGCGTTGAAAAAGCAGGCGTTCGCGACCTGATCCGTTTCAGCACAGCGGTTCGCGATGTGTCATTCAATGATGGTAAGTTCACGGTAAAGGTCCACGACCTGCCAAACGACAATGCATACAGCGAAGAATTCGACAATGTCATCGTTGCTTGCGGTCACTTTAGCACGCCAAACGTTCCACATTTTGATGGCTTCGAAACCTTCCCCGGTCGCGTTCTTCACGCCCATGATTTCCGCGATGCCGTTGAATTCAAAGATAAGAACATCCTGATCGTCGGCACCAGCTATTCCGCCGAAGATATTGGGTCACAATGTTGGAAATACGGCGCGAAAACCATCACCGTCAGCCACCGCACTGCTGCCATGGGATTTGATTGGCCAGACAACTGGTCAGAGGTTCCATTGCTGACAAAAATGGAAGGCAAGATTGCACATTTCAAAGATGGCACCAGCAAAGAAATTGATGCCGTAATCCTGTGTACAGGTTATCGCCATCACTTCCCCTTCATCAACGATGATTTGCGCCTACGTACCGCAAACCGTTTGGCTGCAGCGGATCTGTACAAAGGTGTTGCCTATGTCCACAACCCTGCCCTGATGTATATCGGCATGCAGGATCAGTGGTTCACATTCAACATGTTCGACGCCCAAGCATGGTGGGCACGCGATGTTATCATGGGTAAGATTACTTGCCCGGATAAAGCAGCGATGATTGCAGATGTCGATGCACGTGTTGCCGCAGAAGATGCAGGTGAAACTGATTATGACGCGATTTGGTTCCAAGGCGATTACATCAAGGAATTGATCGAAGAAACCGATTACCCAACCTTCGATGTCGAAGGTGCATGTAACGCATTTAAAGAATGGAAAGGCTTTAAGAAAGAAGGCATCATGACCTTCCGCAATAACAGCCACAAATCTGTTATGACTGGATCAATGGCACCGGTGCATCACACACCATGGAAAGATGCGCTGGATGACAGCCTAGAAGTTTATTTGCAAAACTAATGCACGTACTCATTTTTCAACATACCGCCGGTGAACATGCGGCTGCATTTGGAAAGCATATCAAAACGGCGGGCGACACATCTGATGTCGTTCGCTTTTTCAAAAACGACCCCATCCCCGATCTCGCTGCATATGATGCGTTGCTGGTTTTGGGTGGCCCAATGGATGTTTGGGAAACTGATGAAAACCCTTGGTTGATCGCTGAAAAACAAGCCATCAAAACATGGGTTTCAGATTTAAAAAAACCCTACCTCGGCATATGCCTTGGCCATCAATTATTAGCAGATGCCTTAGGCGGCTCCTGTACGCGTATGGAAATTCCCGAAATTGCGATATCACCTGTTTCACACCTGCCAAACGCTGATACCGACCCACTGCTTTGCGCGCTCCCAAATGATTTTCATGCCATGCACTGGCACGGCGTAGAGGTCACTCAACCACCAGAAAGCA
Source organism: Rhodobacterales bacterium UBA7416 (assembly GCA_002469545.1). Taxonomy (GTDB): domain Bacteria; phylum Pseudomonadota; class Alphaproteobacteria; order Rhodobacterales; family Rhodobacteraceae; genus Amylibacter. The sequence goes on from DKMK01000118.1 coordinate 5,845, forward strand.
CGGTCATACTAGCAAGCACACCACTTTGTGCAAACCAAGCCATGCGGGTTGGTAACAACGCCTGGGGCTTTCAATTTCACCCTGAATTGGAACGCGGCACAATTCCCAGCTGGCTGACAGATGCCGCCAATCGAAAATGCGCCGAAGACTGGCTTGGATCAACTGCAGCGGCAGATCAATTTGCAGCAGACAGTGAATTCCATGTCGCAGGTTTTTTGAAACGCTCCGCAATCCTATATCAAGCATGGCGCGATATTTCTTTACGGTAATGCATGTCCTAAAACGACTATTGTGGAAATTCCAACTGCTCACCCGCGACCACCTTAAACGGTGTAGGCGGCGTTGATTTGCTAACCCAGTAATAACGCCCTGAATATTCCATAACATACCACCCTTCCCACTCTTGATCCTTTGGCCATATGCTTTGATATTCATCAATTTCAGCATCAATGCGCCAACTTCCAACAGAACTACGCGCATCCTTTTGTGCGTAAATTGTATGCCCATCAGTACTAAAAAATTGGCGATACCGTTGACCTTGCCACTTGCCAGTGGCGGTATTGCCAGTCAACAATTCAGTGATTTGTGCAGCAGTCAGCTTAACGGATTGCGCATGTGCTGTGCTGGCAACTAAAATGGCAGCAACTGCCAAAAAAATTCTGCGTGTCATCATGGTTTCGCAATTCTCCAATCTTCGACATCATTTACCAACATCAATGCAACACGTCGCAATGTCGCACGAATTCTGTCGATATGCGCACCTGCATGTCCACAATCATTCAGTGCCTTATCCATTACTGTCAACCACTGTTCCGCATCCGCCGTGCGAATGGGAATATGTGCGTGCATTTTGCGCACATCCATATGCCCATGCTTTTCTTTGTAATATTGACGCCCACCAAAAAAACCGCTCAGAAAATTAATTTGCTCTGTGCGGATATGGTTCATGCCGTGTCCGCGAAAATGCAGGCGCATCAAATCATGCGCCGCAGGGTCAGTTTCCATCAAATCGTAAAAATGGTTCACCAACCGGTGCAGCGCCTCTTCACCACCCAGCTGATCTAAAACCGTTTGCGTCATGAACGTGGGCGTTCCTTTTTAGGATCATAATGCGCAAAGGGAACAATAGTGGCTTTCAGACGTTTCTGGTGGCCGTCCAGCTTACCAATTTCCAACTCAGTTCCAATGGCCGCATGTGCCACATCAACACGCGCCAATGCGATATTCTTCTTCAACAACGGTGAACGCATGGACGATGTTACTTCGCCGATTTGCGCACGACCAATGTGCACACAATCGCCGTGATCGACACAAACAGCCGCATCAATGTCCAGGCCAACCAATTTGCGTGACGGTGTTTCCTTGCGACGGATCAATGCATCACGACCGATGAAATCATCAGTTTTTGATTTCAATGGCACAGTGAAACCAATACCTGCTTCGAATGGATCCGTTTGATCAGAAAAATCGTAATCTGCAAAAATTAAACCGGACTCAATACGCAACATATCCAACGCTTCTAATCCCATTGGCTGAATACCGTGGTCTTGGCCTGCGTCCCAAACAGCATCGAATACTTCTTTGCAGTCCTTCGGATGACAGAAAATTTCGTAACCTAATTCACCAGTATAACCTGTACGCGACACCACAATCGGCGCGCCGTGTTCACCACCAATACGCGCGGGTGTGAATCGGAACCAATTTAATTCTTCCAAAGTCGGTTGATGCGGCGCCGTCCAAATAATCTTCTTCATCAGATCGCGGCTTTCTGGGCCTTGAACAGCAATATTGTGTTGCATGTCCGTTGACGATCTAACCAACACGTTCAATCCTAGCTTCTGAGCCTGTTCGCGCATCCATTCGCCGCCGTATTCAGAGCCACCAATCCAACGGAAATTATCGCGTCCCAACTTAAACACTGTACCGTCATCGATCATACCACCGTGCTCGTAACACATGGCCGTATAAACCACGTGTCCGTCGCCCAATGTTTTCATGTTGCGTGTGAATACATACTGGCACAATGCTTCTGCATCGGGGCCGGTGATTTCGAATTTACGCAATGCGGTCAAATCCAACATGATGCACTTTTGGCGACAGGCCAAATATTCATCAATCGGTCCACCAGCAGCAAAGCTGTTTGCCAACCAATATCCGTTGTACTCAATAAAATCGCGGGTATGCTTCGCAAAACTGTCGTGGAATCCGGTTTCTTTTGTCATCTTAAGCTCACTGTTAGGTGTGGCACGATACGCCACCGCTCGTTGAAATTTCTCTTTGCCGTCATAGGTACGCACATGAATATCGGTTGGGTTCCAGCCGTTTGCCGACGATGTATCATCTGGACAGGCCGAAGACACACAAATCAAATCAGTCAACGCACGCATCAAAACATAATCCCCAGGGCGCGACCAAGGTTCATCAGCAGTCAACACTCCATGATCATCTAGGGCCGTGTTGAAAAAGAAGTTGATCGCCATCCAGCCGGCACGCGGCTCTACGCCATGTTCCAACAATGCGCCGTTGAAATTGTCAGAGCAATTCACATGCCCTGGATATCCAATGTCATCATAATATTTTGATGCACAAGCCATCGCAAATGAATCGTGTCGCCCACAGGTATCTTGGACAACTTCCAACAGTGGTAGGAAATCGCGATCATAATATTTAGCATGAAGTCCCGGCATAGGATAATTGTGATGCAACAATGACCGAGTTGTCACCACATCCAATGGATGCTCTCTACCCTCATCCAACTTGCGTGCAGAAAAACACTGGAAATCCGTACATTGGCGCCCATCCACATCTAAAATTTGGATATAGTCGCCAGCCTTTACAAAATAGCTCTCCGCAGTGCTGGTTTTGACCCGCAAGTCCAACACAGGGTCGGCCAGCGGGTCTGGTAATTCAAAGCTGGCAACGGATTTTATGGTGGCACGCTTTAGCATAACCGTAAGCGACGTGGTCGTGTTCTGCGTGACGAAATCCATTGCTCCGCCTGGGGCCGATACAATCACAACTCCGTCCCTTGAAACTGTAAATGACGCCTCTGCTTTGGGCTTGCTCTCACTTCCAAAAATCGAAATGCCACCTGCCTTGGCTAAATCAATGCCGCGGCTTTCCATTCCCATACGCAAACCGCGCAGGCTTTGGTCTGAACTGGTCAGTAATTGTTTAAGACCGCGCGCATCATTATTGGCTGTTTCGCCTAAAATGCCCGCGTCAATGCCACCTTTATTGTCGGATGCAATGATTTCACAAACCTGACCGCCTTCATCATTCAAAATGGTGAAAGTGTCTCCTGTAAATACGGGGATCAACATAGCACCCGAACCAAGAACGACATGACGTTCTGTTCCTGATGGCATGCTGAATACATTTGGTTGGATAATGGCGCTCGGTATCGGGCCACCTTTTCTCACACTTGGGTACTGATCGAGATTCATAGCTTGCCTATCAAAACTTGCACTACAGGAATAAATATTTAATAAGAAGAATAGCACATACCGAAACCATTGCAACTTTTGATGTGTGTCCCATACAAAAATAATAATTGATCAAAATACCTCACGCCATAAGGCACAACGCTAACACGCCCAACTTGCCGTCATCTTCAAACAGGCAAAAACCGTCAGTATCCCAGACAGACGGTCTGCTTTCATGTCACACTGCAACTCAAGAACTTTACAATGAACGCGAATTTTGGCTCTTTAAAATTCTAAACAAATCTAGAAACGAAGCGATAGACAAGACATGCCACCATCCAGCTTTGCACATTCACTATTGTTAATCTCACGCACAAGGAATCCAGCATCTGCCAAAACACTTGCAGTCTTTGGAAAGCCTGCCGGCATCAACACAAACTGATTGAATCGGATCGTATTTGCACAGGCCTCTTCACCCTCGGCCGTATAAATTAAATCATACCCTTCAAAACAACCAGATGCCGCCAATCGCTTGGTCGTAAGAATGGTATTCTCGCCCAACAACGAACAGTCCGTTTTGAAATGCAAAACACCCTCAGGCGTAAACACTTCGCGCACGTCATACCCCCAATCAGAAACAATCGATGCCAATTCACTAACACCCAACGCATCCGTGCGATCCGAACGGCCAACCAATATTTCGCGCCCCGTAACCAAGATATCGCCACCCTCAATGTGTCCAGAGCCAGTAATATGCCTCACTTCCTTGCAATATTTTTGCAATGTCGGTTGCATCAACGCCACTTCCCCCATGCGTGAAGCTGCCCCAGGGCGCATCATGATCGCTCCTTGGGGTAAAACCAGAGCCGTATCTTCAACAAATGTCGCATCCGCGAAATCGTCTAATGCAGGCAATTCGATCACTTCCGCGTTCGTCTCTTTCAACGTGGCAACATAATGGGCGTGATCTTTCAACATTTGGTTCAGATCAGGTGTACCAATATCATTGGCACGCAACCCATCAACTATTGCAGCCGATGGACGACGTGTTACTGCACGCGAAAATTCAAAAGTTGGGTTCATGTCTTCACCTATTTTTCTGCAACGCTAACTGTGGAAACGTTAATCATCAAGGCACTACTTTCTCAGTGGTAATCTTCAATATATCTATTCAATGAACGGCCTCTAAATCTATACAGCAAACAAAAGACGAGATAAGGTCTAGGCGAACAGCCAACACGTAAATGTCCAAGTATCCCCACTTAGATCGCTCGCAAAGAACCACCATTCATGCACCCGAAAATCGAACACCTTTTCCAAAACTGCCCAACAATGAATCCACTTTATGTGCGCGAAGTTCTTGGCCTACGTGGTGATCAAGCCCGCAAAGTTGACATGATTACCGGCGGCATTCACCGAAACGAAGTCGCGTTATTGGCTGATGTTGTTGATAAAATCGACCCCAAGATCAGCCTTGAAATTGGCCTTGGCTCTGGTTTTTCGGCCCTCACAATATGCTTATCAGGCCAGCTCGAAAAATCAGAACGAACGCATATCATAATGGATCCGCAACTTGAAAACAACGACGTCGTTGTCGATTTTGCCTTTATTGATGGCTGGCATACTTTTGACTTTGCTTTCACCTCAACCCAGAGCAATATTTGATCACATACCCTACAACGCTCCCAATTAGTGCAGTCGCAATCGAACCACTAAAGCTCCTAGAAAACGAGCATAGTCATTTGATGGACGCAAGTTTGAAATTCTTAGCGGCACGCAAAGACGTAACCGTACTGCCCCTTGTTCGCGCCGTAAAAGACAGCTGTGTTTTGTCAGCAAAAAACATTTACGACACATCTTGGCACACGAATAAGGGTATCGCGGATTGGGTCGTCATAGCGAACATTGATGAGCTTTTATTTCATCCCGATATGCTCTCGTATTTGTATCATATGCACCAATCTGGCGTCACCGCGATTCCGGCTTTTGGCTTTCAAATGATCGATATAAGCCCACCCGCTACGCACAACCTAAGTACACCAACATCCACAAACGTATCGATGCAATTCCAAATATCGAATATTTTAGACGCTATTTATGTGCCAAATTGACCGCGATCACCTCGATCATCACTGCGGTATTTTCATCGCAGGCTTTGGCCAAGGCGGCGCCGAAATTGTCAACATCGCAACGATGGAATGGTATTCCAAATGATGCCGCGGTCGCGCTAAAATCAGGTGGTGTTGGATCACATCCAACAACCGAAATATCTACATTTTGCATCGACGTCGCAATTTCTTGATACCCGTGATTGTTCCAAATCACGAAAATAATCGGTAATTTTTCATCAACAGCAACCATAACCTCTGGCAAGCTGAATTGCGCCCCCCCGTCACCAGCAATACAGATGACACGCGCGTCAGGCGCAGCGATCTGCGCGCCGATTGCGGCAGGAATTGCAAATCCCAGCGCGCCAAAACCGGTTGATGCATTAAACCACCCACCAGCGCGATCATGGTCAAAATACAAATTCCCCGCATAAATCACCTGCGTGGAATCTCCGACCATTATGGCATTGGAAACCGTGTCACGCATGGTGTTTAAAACACCATTTAGGGCTCGCATATCATCGGCCAACTCATTCAGCGCCGCATCGCGCGTTACTTTGGCACGTGTCGCGCTTGTTGTATCTGCCGTAACCGCTCCAAGACGTGCATCAATCTTTTCTAATACAGTAGCCACATCTCCCTGTACCGCCACCCCGACATCATGACGTGCCAATTGCTCTGCGCAAACATCCACGCGCACAAACTGTGCCATATCAAGTGCTATCTCGGAGCTGTACATATCGTAATCCGTTGGCCCCAATTCCGTACCCAAAGCCAAAACCATATCGCTTGCATTGATCAACCTGCGGACGGCGTCCAAACTGGGACTGGCGGGCACGCATAAGTCGTGACCATGCATAACACCACGCGCGTTTGCGGTTAAAATAACAGGTGCGCCAATGCGTTCTGCCAATGCTTGGATTGCATCGCCACATTGCCGCGCACCACCGCCAGCAATAATCACAGGGCACCGCGCTTGTTGCAGATGTGCAATCGCCATGCCCACTCCCACATTGTCAGGCGCAGGGTGTGTGATGTGGTTCGCCGCAGGCATTTTTCCTTCGAATGCCTGTCCAGCAATATCAAGCGGTACATCAATATGCGTCGGCCCGGCTCGGCCATTCGTAAATGGTGCAAACGCCGCGTCTAACGCTGGGGCTAAATCTTCCGGCTTCAAAACGCGCTCCGACACCAATGCAACAGAACGCGCCAATGCTTGTTGATTTGGCAATTCGTGCAAACAACCCAATCCCTTGCCGATCGTCGCGGACATGTTCATGCCCGACACAACCAACATCGGCGCACTGTCCGCGCGCGCCTGCGCCATTGCAGTCAATGTATTGGTCAATCCAGGGCCAGTTATCACAAACGCCACACCAGGTTTACCAGCAACACGCCCATATCCATCGGCCATAAACCCAGCACCCTGTTCATGGCGCGGTGTCACGTGCCGAATACCAGATCCCGCCAATCCACGATACAATTCAATGGTGTGCACCCCCGGTATCCCGAAAACGCAATCCACATCTCGAAGCGCCAATTGCGCGACAAGGGTTTCACCTATGCTTGTCATGAATATCCCCAATAAATGACCTGTTGGTTATCCCTATAAGGATGAACGCATAAACAGAAGTCAACACCAGCAATCATGGATTGCCAGAAACTAGATTTTTCGCCAATGTGAACGAAACGACGCGGACAAAATTATGCATGCATTACTAAATCAACTGGGCCTCACGACGCCCATCATTCAGGCCCCAATGGCAGGCGTGTCACCGCCCAAAATGGCGGCAGCAGTTTCGAATGCTGGCGGGCTCGGCTCTATTGGTGTTGGTGCCTCAAATGTGGATGGCGCACGTGCCCAAATTCATGAAACACGTGCAATGACAGATCGCGCTTTCAACGTAAATTTCTTCTGCCACCAACCCGCCAAAAGAAACGCAGACTTGGAACAGACGTGGTTGCACAATCTTGAACCCACCTTTGCTGCTTTCGAAACGCATGCCCCATCAAGTTTGAATGAAATCTACTCCACATTCTTAACGGATGACGCAAAATTTCAAATGGTATTGAACGAGCGCCCATCAGTTGTCAGTTTTCATTTCGGTCTGCCGTCCAGTGCTAAAATTAAGGCCCTCAAAAGTGCAGGTATAACCTTGTTTGCAACCGCGATCACACTTGCAGATGCAAAAGCCGCGCAAACCGCAGGCATCGACGCCATAGTAGCGCAAGGTTGGGAAGCAGGCGGTCATCGCGGCATCATCGACCCCAATTCCCCCGATAGCCGCCTTGGAACATTCGCCCTCACGCGATTGCTCTCAACCAATCTACAAATCCCCGTCATCGCGGCAGGTGGTATCATGGACGGCGCAGGCATTCGCGCAACCTTGAACATGGGCGCTATCGCCGCACAAATGGGTACAGCTTTTATAAATACCGACGAAAGCATGGCCGACACACACTACCGCACAGCACTTACCTCTTCTGCAGGCCACAACACAGTGATGACCCCTGTCCTGTCAGGCCGCCCAGCACGTTGCCTTGCCAATCAATTCACAGAATTAGACAGCAAAACTGATTACACCAACATACCCGATTACCCAGTAACCTACGATGCCACAAAATCCTTAATCGCTGCCGCAAAAAAGCACGGCCACACAGGCTTTGGTGCACATTGGGCAGGCCAATGTGCACCACTATCGCGTGCGATGCCCGTCGCAGAATTAATAACAACACTAATATCAGAACTGGAAGCATCCAAATGACAGACCGCAGTATAACATTTATCGGCTGGATCTTATTCGTCGTATCCGCGATCGGGTTTTGCATCGCCAGCATCGGTGACTTTTGGTCGATGTTTGGCAGTATCTTTTTCTTAATCGCCTGTCTGGTATTTATGATCCCCTACTTCAGAAGAGGCCCATAATGACAATTCTTCTGGGTCTATTCGCGGCTCTTGCTTGGGGCATCCATGATATTTTGGTACGCTGGGTCAGTCAAAAATCAAACATCTTCTCTGCTCTCTTCTTGGTGCTTTTGTTTGGCTTAATATGCCAAATTGCTATTGTTGCGGTACGTGGCGAATTCACAACCATACCCTTGGCGGCCACAGGCACAATCATTGCCGCTGGCATTGCCTATGCGATTGCCGGCATCGCAATATACAAAGCATTCGAAATCGGCCCCGTGCAATTGGTTGCCCCAATTGTGGCGACATACGCCATCGTATCAATCCTGCTCGGTGTCCTACAGGGCGACGCGCTGACGTTACTTCAAATCGTGGCGGTTATCTGCGTCTTTGCAGGGCTTTATATCGTGGTTTCTCTGGCCAATTCATCTGACGATGACGCCTCAAATGGATCGCGGCTACACGCAATCTTATGGGCCTCATTAGCCAGCATAGGTTTTGCGGCAACCTTTGGTATCGGCCAAACAATGGTTCAATACGGGCCCGAATTAATGACCATATTGGCAACCCGTGTGGTGGCTCTGGCGGTCTTAATCCCTGTGATGCTGTTTCTTGGCGCTCCGTTATTCGCAGCCTTTGGACAATGGCGAATTTTGGGCGCAATGGGTGCATTGGATGCTTTGGCACTGACATGTGTTTTGGTGGCAGGCAACATGCCAAACGCTTCTTATGCATCACTCGCCGCATCACTTTTCGGCATGGTGACTATCTTGTTGGCATGGATATTTTTACGTGAACGCATGACACCTCTTCAATGGATCGGGGTTACCATAACCTTTGTCGGTGTCGCATATCTGGGTGGCCAATAGCCAACAAAAAAAGGGACCAGCAACGCCAGCCCCTTTTCACAATCTCGATTGATAATTAACTCATAACGTTGTTCAGAACCAAAAAGATACCAGCAGAAATCAACGCCGCCGCAGGCACAGTAATCACCCATGCCGCAATAATCGTCAAAAAATGCGAACGACGTACCAGCTTGCGGTGCTTGCGCTTTTTGCTACCTTGCTTTTCTGCTTCAGCTTCTTTGACTTTCGCAACCATTTTGTTGTTTGTGGTCACACGCCAATGAACTTCGCGGAAAAACCCGACGCCAAACACCGAACCAACGGCGATATGAGTTGAACTTACAGGCAGTCCTAACCAAGACGCAATTATCACAGTAATCGCCGCTGACAACGCAACACAATAAGCGCGTAATGGATTAAGTTTGGTAATCTGTTCACCCACCATCCGGATTAACTTTGGACCAAACAACAACAAACCAAACGAGATACCAAACGCACCCACAACCATCACCCAAATCGGGATCGTTACTTTGGATACCACTTCGCCAACTTCGGCTGTATGCACGATGGCCGCCAATGGGCCGACCGCGTTTGCCACGTCATTTGCGCCGTGGGCAAATGACAACATCGCAGCAGAACAAATCAATGGAATCGTAAACAATCCACGCACAGTTTCTTTGGTGTTTGGTTTACCTTCTGACTGACGTTGAATGATTGGACGTGTCACGAAATAGGAAATCAAACCAAATGCCGCACCGATCATAAGGGCTGTTTGCAGATCAATTTTGATGATCTTCTTCACACCCTTTACGGCTAAATATGTGGAAAATGCCAACGCCATAACCGCAATCAATACAGGCACCCAACGACGCGCCGCCGCAATTTTATCTTGTCTGTCGCTGACTTGGCTTTTGATAAACCAAAGGAACAAAGCGGCAATTATACCGCCCAACAATGGTGAAATCACCCAAGATGCTGCAATCTGGCTCATCTTTGGCCAATTCACAGCCGAAAAACCAGCCGCCGCAATACCGGCGCCCATCACACCACCAACAACAGAGTGTGTAGTGGATACAGGCGCGCCAACCCAAGTGGCCAAATTAACCCACATCGCCGCTGAAATCAGCGCCGCAAACATCGCCCAAATAAACACCTTGGGTTCACCAACTGCTGCGGGATCGATAATGCCTTTGGAAATGGTTCCAACAACATCACCACCAGCCAATAATGCACCGGCACTTTCAAACACGGCGGCAATAATCAACGCACCCGTCATCGACAGCGCATTCGCACCAACTGCAGGGCCAACATTGTTCGCCACATCATTGGCACCAATGTTCAGCGCCATATAGGCACCAATCGCGGCAGCTGCGATAATGATATAACTATCAGAATTCCATCCTAAAATTGCGCTGGCAATCAGCCCAGCAATTAGAATGAATGCAAAACCGATCGACGGTGCCAGAAACTGGCGCCGTGTGGCTGCTGCTGCTTGCTCCAGTGAAACGCGACTCGCTAAATCGCGATCCAGCGTTTTATTCGGACGTGCTTTTTTGACCATTGGTTGACCCCTATAAAACAACCCACAGACCCACAGCGGGTCATGATTCCATTTTGGAATAATAATTATATGTAACAGATGTATGACAAACGACTTGAAAAATCGCCCAATTTTCGGCTTTAAGGTGCCAACATAAAGGTTTCAAAATGTCCAACACCCTATCAAACAAAGGTTTAGTTCTCATTGTCGAAGATGAACCTTCTCAAATGGAACTCTTATCCTTCAATCTAGTTGCCGAAGGTTACGATGTTCTTAAGGCCGAATCGGGCGAAGAAGGTATTTTACTTTTCCGCGAAAACGAACCCGATCTGGCCTTGTTGGATTGGATGTTACCCACAATGTCTGGGCTCGAAGTATGCCGTCAAATCAAACGCACCAAGGACAAAAACTGCCACGTCATCATGTTAACCGCACGCGGCGAAGAAGATGACAAGGTGCGGGGCTTGGACATGGGTGCCGACGACTACATCGTCAAACCCTATTCCATAAAAGAGCTGATGGCCCGCGTTCGTGCAGGTATCCGCAGCAAATCAAAATCCCAGTCTGGTGACATATTGGAATACGGCCCCATTGCAATGGATCTAACACGGCACGTCGTCACTGTGGCCGGCCAATCAATCTCAATTGGCCCATTGGAATTCAAACTTTTACAGCTGTTATTAAAAGCGCCCAAACGTGTATTTTCACGTGAACAATTATTGGAACGTCTGTGGCCAGAAAATTTGGACGTCGAAACCCGCACCGTCGATGTTCACGTCGGGCGCCTGCGCAAAGCAATCAAATCCGGTACGAACCAAAACTTAATCAAAACAATCCGCGGATTTGGCTACGCCTTGGATGACGGCGCTTAATTAAAAAACGCGGCCTCTGACAAACAATCATCCAACGCCTGTAAAATCTGCACCGCGTCGATTGGATCGATTGTCATTGGCGGTCTAATTTTCAAAATATTATCTGCAGGCCCTTCTGCTCCGATCAAAATTCGCCGCTCGCGCATCCGATTAATCACAAATCGTGCCAAATCCGTCGCTGGTGTTTTATCTGCATCGCAAATCAAATCGACACCAATAAACAATCCCATACCGCGCACATCACCAATCGCAACATGACGTGTTTGCATGTCTCGCAAGCCGTCCAAAATCTGATTACCCACAATCCGTGCGTTTTCTTGCAAACCTTCGTCAGCCACAATTTTCAATACTTCAGCTCCCGTACGACACGACAACGTCGAACCGCCAAAGGTGGAAAAATACTCAATTCCGTTGGCAAAACTATTGGCAATCGCAGGCGTCGTCACAACAACACCTATTGGATGCCCATTTCCAATTGGTTTACCTAACACAACAATATCAGGCACGACGCCCTGCTGTTCAAACCCATAAAAATAATCGCCTAGCCGTCCAAGACCTGTTTGAACCTCATCCGCAATACAAACACCACCAGCCTCGCGCACATATTCATACACCGTCGCTAAATATCCAACTGGTGGAATAATTTGCCCACCAACACTTGGAAACGTCTCGGCGATAAACCCTGCCAACTGCCCATCCATTCGTGCAATCGCATCACCAACTTGCGCGCCATATTTAGACCCCGCATTTGGATCATCACGCCCAAAAACACCACGATAATCATCGGCCACATCCACCAGCTGCACCCAATCGGCTTGGCCTATGCCATTTGGTTTGTTGAATTTATATGCCGACATGGCAATCGCCGCATTGGTATTTCCGTGATACCCATGATCAGGCGTCACAATGTCACGCCCACCCGAATGCGACCGTGCCAAACGCAACGCCAACTCATTTGCTTCTGATCCAGAGTTCACAAAATAACACACAGACAATTCATCGGGCATCGTTGCCAAAACTTGATCCGAAAAATCCACCTGTGCAGGATGTAAATACCGCGTATTCGAATTCATCCGCATCAATTGATCCGCCGCAACGGCCTGAATGCGCGGATGCGCATGGCCCACATGAGGCACATTGTTATATGCATCCAAATAGGTGCGCCCCATTTCATCAAACAAATGATGTTTCCAGCCGCGCAATAACGTCAACGGCTGCTCATAACTCAACTTCACATTTTCACCAAAATGTTCACGCCTTTGCGTCAACAGCTCCGTCTGATCCATCGATTGATACGCAACCTTTTCATCTGCCAAATTCAACAACGCAGCGGGGTTCGGACACAAAGCACCCCAAACATTCATCTGATCGGGGTCGGCCACACCGGGCCAATCGTCCCCCATACCAGCAATACTGACCGCCACCTGAAAATGCACGTGCGGCGCCCAACCACCATTTTGCGCAGGCGTCCCTAATTTGCAAAACGCCGCGCCACGCTGCACGACGTGACCAACTGCCAATTCATCCACGACGGCAGGGTCCAAATGCCCATACAGCGTATAAAACGCATCACCATCAGGCGTTTCGTGGCGTAAAATCACAACGCCACCATAATCCAAATGCCAATCTCGGTTTTCAACTGCCACGACAACACCATCCAGCGGCGCGTACATATCATGACCGGCAACAGCAAACACATCAACAGCCAGATGCACGGACCGACGGTTCGACGCCTTAAATTCACCCATGCGAAACGCATCCGACGTGTAAATCAAACGCGGTTCACCATATGCACCCAACCAATAAGGCGCAGCTATTTCCGCGCCAATAACCGCGGCCTCTGCCGCACCTAAATCAAATGGATTGCGCGGAACAACCGATCCAGCAACAGATAAATCGCCCAACGGCGCATCCGCTAAATCGCATCCAAACAATGGCGCAAAACTACCCCGCGCGCTGTCTAAATACGCCACCACGCGCGCCGCGCTATCTTCAACAGGCAACCCACAAGCCGCCCGCAATTTCACAGCCACAAAATCAGCATCCAATCCCAACTCCAAAAACGCCCATGCAGGTGCTTGCGAAATCGTCACATAAGGGTCATCGGGGTTTTCAACCGCCATCATCGTTGAATTCACAACTGAAACAGCCAATCGCATACGCAGCAATGGGAAAATCAAATCCACCTCTGCCGCACTTAACGCCGATTGCGCATGATACCCAGCCACCAACGCGCCCAGCGCATCCAACGGATCATCGCGCCCCAAAACCGCATAGGCCCCTGCAACAGCCAACTCCACAACACGCGGCCCTAAAACCATATCTCCAAAATCAATTATCCCAGAAACATGGGGGGCTTCATGAAACCCAGCCGCCGCTAATACGTTATAGTCATTTAAATCATTATGGATCGCCGCCTGCGGCAAGGTAGCTACTTCAACAGCAATCCCATCGTATTCCGCCACAACCCGATCCAAAATCGCGCGGCGCGTGACATTCGAAATCACATCCAAATGTGCTGTAATCCAACTCGCTTGCAATAGGTTCCACTTAAATTCACGGCCCAATGCACTGTGCGAAAATCCATCTAGCGCCAGATTCAGGTTCGCAGCCTTACCGCCCAAATCATGCATTAACCCCACCGACTTTGGAACAAACCGCGCATAACACGCGCCGTCTAATAACGAAATCACCCAAACAATCCGCGCATTCCCATCTGCATCATCAATTGTTTCAAAATCTGCGCCAGACAATGATGGAACAACCCTTGGAACAGGCAAGCCAACATTCGCAACCGCACGCATTGCGCCACACTGCATGTCTACCAGCGCAGCATCACACCCAGCGCGCATCACTTTAACAACAAAGCCGCGGCCATCCGCGCTCAATGCTCTAAAGTTTAGGTCATATTCCCCGTCCAATTGCGTCATCACAACATTCAACCCAAATGCCGCGTGAATAGCATTTTGCCAAAACTGTTTCATGTCAGGGAATCCTTCTTTTCACTTAAACAAACGCTATGGCAGGATCCTGTGTGCGACAATCACTAAAACTGATTTGCATCGGCAAGGTCATAAAATGCCTCTTTTTAACAAGCGCTCTATTATCCAAACAAAAATAATCTTCATTCGACGCCCTATAATTCCTATAAACACACCTTATTAGCTTTAATATAATAGCTAAAAATCAAATCCTTAACCTCGTTCACACACGCGAAGACCTAGAGTCCGCCGCAATCAACCCACGCAACGAATTCCCTACGAACACAGCCTTGGCACGCTTCAAATCATCCACCGTCAACACCCCCTCAACAGCTTGCCCAGACGCCAACATTTCGCCCCGTAAAACCCCGGGTAAACATCCAGATGAAACAGGCGGCGTCACCAACCCGTCGCCTAAATCCGCAAAAACATTCGTGATCGTCCCCTCACAAACTTCGCCCCGTTCGTTCAAAAACAAAACCTCATCCAAATCCGTCAACGCCGCACGCGCCGCGTCATAAACCCCACGGTTGCTCGTCTTCACCGATAACCATGGGTCATCTGATTGCAAAACCACATCCGAAATCCCAACACGCCACCGATCCACAGGCACCATATCCCCGATCTGCACAGCCACCTCTCCGCCCGCATTCACACTCACACGAACACGCGCAGCCACATTATCCACCGCCTCGCCCAGCGCCATCAACACGGCACCGCGTTCAAACCCAAACCGCAGACGCACACAGGTCGCCTCCATCCGATCAATATGCCCAGCCAACCGCACAAATCCATCATCAGGAGTAAACCCCAACGTTTCGATAACCTCTAACCCCTTGGGGGCAATTTCGTGTAACGCGCTTTCCATAAGGCTTCCTCATATTCGGACGCGGCCGTGCTGTCATAAACAACACCCCCGCCCACATTAAGCCGCACATCACCACCCTCAAATAGGCTCAACGTACGGATACAAACATTGAAACTCATCGCACCCGTAGGCGCAATCCACCCCATCGATCCACAATAAACATCGCGCGGTTCAGGTTCCAAATCGCGGATCACTTCCATCGCCCGAATTTTGGGCGCCCCCGTGATTGATCCACAGGGAAACAACGCCGTGAACAAATCAGCAATGCTCAACCCATCCAACAACTTGGCACGCACCTCGGACACCATTTGATGCACGGTCGCATAACTCTCAACCGTAAACAGCTCAGGCACATGCACCGATCCAATTTCAGAAACACGGCTAATGTCATTGCGCAACAGGTCCACAATCATCAGGTTTTCCGCGCGGTTCTTGGGATCATTCGCCAACCACGCCACCAATTCCGCATCCCCTGCCGCATCCTTGCCGCGCGGCACAGTCCCCTTCATCGGTCTGGTCGAAATCAAACCCTCATCATCAACTTTGAAAAACAACTCTGGGCTACGTGACACCAGAACAGGCCCCTCACCCAAATCAACCACACCGCCATAATTCACAGGCTGCGCCGCACGCAATCGCGCATACAACCCCAACGCCGAACCCACATGCTTCGAAGTCATCGGAAACGTCAGGTTCGTTTGATAAAAATCACCCGCATTGATATACGCATTCACATCCTTAAACGCCGTGGCATAATCCGCCTCCGACCAAACAGGTTCCACAGCATCCAACGACGCCCCATCCTGCTCGCTCAATGCGCGATGCATCAAATCGCGCTTGGCCCCTGCATCAGGCCCATCAAATACCCCAAAACAAATTAACGGCGAACGTCGCCCTTCCGGCATTAAACCTACCAACTTAGGCTCCAACGCATAGCCCAGCTCATAACTGGCAAACCCCGCCAACCATTTACCATCCGCACGTGCGGCTTCCATATCCGCAAACGCGTCCGCGACACCATCCATATCCCACGCGCAAATCACACGTTCAGGATTCGCAAACACCTGCGCCTGACCGTTTGGCCCATCTTCCAACAGAATATATCGCTCGCCCATAACGGCACCTTTATTACTTATATCGTATTTAGTGCGCACGCGGTGGTTTCGCCACCCTAAAACCGTCCTATCGCGTCGCATGTACACCACCCAGACCAACAGCTAAGCTCAAAGAAAATCCAAGGGCCCCCATGTCAATTTCACCTCACAAACAAGTTGCTCTAAAATTTGGCCTGCTCATCTGTGTGCTGCTAGGATACTTTGGCTATCTCAGCTATGAATACGGCTTCGCGACAGGCGGCATTGTCACAGCCCTCACGTGGAGTTTCTTCGTCCTTTGCACCCCAGTCGCAGATGCGGGGTTTATATTAGATTTCCCACTTCGGCTTTTGTTTGGCATTCGCATGGTGATCTCAGAAATTGCGGTTTGGGTCGTTGCCTTTGGCATTAACGCTATCGTCTTAATCATTTCACCTGCGTCTTATTCAACGACTGTCATCACAGACATTTTGCACACAGTGCTGATCACACCCTATCCATACTGGGCAATCATCGTTCTGTCGGGCATTGGAACATTCCTGTCTGTTCACTTCGGAGACGAACTGATGACAGTGCTTCATCACCGTGACCGTGCCTATTTTCATTCACATCATTTCAAACATGAACTGATCTTGATGGCCTTCTTCATCGTCGCGCTCATTGGCTATTCACAACTGATCACCTCTGTCGGCCTAAGCGAAGTTTTGCACTAGACCCACACACTTTACTTTGTCCAAATATCCGCGCCGCAGGCAATCCGTTTTGATCCCCTATCAAAACGCATAATAATGCCGTGCTTGCACGGCTCATTTCGCCAATAGCCTCTTGCACTAAGCACTCCAAAACATTACACCCACGACAATTTGGAACTCACGCGCGAATCCACACGCGCGACACAAAAGGGGCGCTGCCATGCCAAAAAGAACTGACATCAACACAGTCATGATCATCGGTGCAGGCCCAATTATTATCGGACAAGCCTGCGAATTCGACTACTCTGGCGCCCAAGCATGCAAAGCGTTGAAAGAAGAAGGTTACCGCGTCGTCCTTGTGAACTCAAATCCAGCCACAATCATGACTGACCCCGACATGGCCGATGCCACATACATCGAACCGATTACACCCGAAGTTGTCGCAAAAATCATCGCCAAAGAAATATCACTTCACCCAGACGATAAAATGGTTCTTTTGCCAACCATGGGCGGCCAAACGGGCCTCAACACAGCACTGGCACTGGACGAAGACGGTACACTTGAAAAACACGGCATCGAATTGATCGGCGCAGATCGCAAAGCTATCGAAATGGCCGAAGATCGCAAATTATTCCGCGAAGCAATGGATCGTTTGGGCATTGAAAACCCACGCGCAACAATCGCCACCTCGCTAGAGGAATCCATGAACGCAATCGAAGACATCGGTCTTCCTGCCATCATCCGCCCCGCCTTCACCATGGGTGGCACTGGCGGCGGCATCGCGTACAACCGCGAAGAGTTCATTCACTTTTGCACAACAGGCCTTGATGCATCACCTGTAAGCCAAATTCTCATCGACGAAAGCTTGCTGGGTTGGAAAGAATTCGAAATGGAAGTTGTGCGCGACAAAGCAGACAACGCCATCATCGTTTGTGCCATTGAAAACGTCGACCCAATGGGCGTGCACACAGGCGACAGTATCACCGTCGCACCAGCGCTTACGTTAAC